>NZ_CP114777.1:1567424-1934849 GCF_027359355.1 Prochlorococcus marinus str. MIT 1214
GTAAGCGGTAGAACCTGTTGGTGTCGAGAAGATAAGGCCATCTCCTTTGAATTGGTCAATTGCCTCACCATCAATTTCAAGTGCAAGGCTGCAAGTTGGTGCAATTTCGTCTGAGCAAGATCGTAAATATAAATCATTTAGAGCAAAAAATGATTTTTTAATTGTGCTTTCATTATTGATTTTTTCTTTAAATACAGTTGCTTCAAGCATCATTCTTTTTTGTATATTAAAACTATTATTTGAAACTCTTTCCCAAAAATTAGCTTGCTTTAAGATATGACGATCGTGTGTCAAAAAGCCTAGATTTCCTCCCACATTGAAACTTAAAATAGGTATGTTTTTGGGGGATAAAAATCTGGCAGCTCTTAAAACTGTTCCATCACCTCCTAAAACAAGAGCGATTTCCGGCAAGATATCAGATAATGAAAATAGTTGATTAACATTATTGGTTTCATTGCTTATTTCTGAAAATAAGACTTTTTTCCCATAACCTTCAATTATTTTCTTACAATTTAGGGTTTCTTGATATGCAGTATCGCTATCTGATCTATATAAGATCCAGATCAGATTTGTTGTCATTGATAATACCTACCATTTGAGTAGATTGAAACTTTCCATATCAATAGTAACTCTATTTCTATACAAAGAAAGTAGTATTGCTAGCCCAACAGCAGCCTCGGCGGCGGCTACTGTGATAACAAAAATTGAAAATACTTGTCCTCTAATTATTGATCCGTCTATATATGATGAAAAACTCATAAGATTTATATTTACTGCGTTTAACATTAATTCAATACTCATTAAAACTCGCACAGCATTTCGACTATTAATTAATCCCCAGACACCTGTACAGAAAAGAAATGCAGCGACTATAAGATAAGCTTGAAGAGGTACTGGACCAATAGAATTTTCTAACATCTTTATAAAGTAAATTTTATATAGATAATTGAATTCATTTTATACTATTTTCGGAAAGCAGAGGAAGTTTCTTATCAATTAAGGACTTTTGATTCTTTGAATCATTTATATCATCTTTTGGAATTGTGACATCTCTTCTTGCTAATACAATTGCTCCAATCATAGCCATTAATAAGAGAATCGAAGCAAGTTCAAAAGGTAACAAATAATCTGTGAATAGATGTTCACCAATTCTCTCAGTTGCCTCTTCACCAATTGAGGTTGGTCCAGGTAAGTTCCATTTAGTGGTAATGCTAACTCGCAATAATAAAATTAATAATCCACCGCAAACTCCACCAGATAACAATTTTCTAGTTTTAAGACCTTCCATTGGTTTTAACTTTTCTTTCTTATTAACCAACATAATTGCAAATAATATCAAAACATTTACAGCTCCTACATATACAAGAATTTGAGCTGCAGCGACAAAACTAGCATTTAGTAAAAGATATAAACCTGCTACAGCCATAAAGACTCCGCCTAATAAAAATGCTGAGTAAACAATATTCTTTAATAAAACAACTGCTAAGCTTCCAGAAACTATGACAGCACTAAGAATTAAAAAGCAAATTAATTCTGTTGAATAAGCGATATTCATTAATTAGTAGAATTTAATTTATTTGGAACCATATCGGATGAATTATTATTAACTTCTTCTTTTGATCTCTCTGCTTGTAGCTCTTTTATAATTTGAGTTGGAAGTTTACCTGCTCTTTTTTGGTTCGCAGGCAATTCATGAGGGTCCATTATGCCCTCGGGTAAATAAGCTAATTCTCTTAAAGGTATAACTGATGGATCTGAAGTTACACTCGTTGGTAGTCTTCCAAGAGCAACATTATCGTAGTTAAGACTATGTCTATCGAATGCAGCCAGTTCATATTCTTCTGTCATTGATAAGCAATTTGTAGGGCAATATTCAACGCAATTTCCACAAAAAATACATGCACCAAAGTCAATAGAATAATTTCTCAACTCTTTTTTCTTGGTTTCTTTATTCATTACCCAATCAACAACTGGTAGATTAATTGGGCAGACCCTTACGCAAACTTCGCAAGCGATACACTTATCAAATTCATAATGAATCCTTCCTCTGTAACGCTCAGAGGGAATTAGTTTTTCGTAAGGATATTGAACAGTTATAGGCCTTCGGCGCATGTGGTCGAAAGTGACGCCTAGCCCATCAATTAAATATTTCGCTGCACTAACAGCTTCTTTAGTGTAGTCGGCAACTTTTTCAAGGAAACCAAGCATATTAAATTTACTGCCGGCGGCCTCTATTTACATTAGTCATTATACAGTTTTTTTCAAGTAATTGTAGGTACTTTTACTTAAAAACTAGCAATTGTGTTGCTTTTCTTTTATCCGCCAAATGTCATTGGAAATGCCAATTTAAGAGAAGCAGTGACAAGTAAATTTACCAACGAAATAGGTAAAAGAAACTTCCATCCTAAATCAAGTAGTTGATCAATGCGAACTCTTGGAGTGGTCCATCTCAATAAGATTGCTAAAAAAACCAGTAAATAAGCCTTGAGGATTGTCATGACAATTCCAAGAGACGCAGCAATAATTTGAACTAATGGATTATCAATTGAAAGTCCTATCAAAGATGAAAACCAATCAATTGAGATTGGAAAACCCCATCCCCCTAAATACAGAACGGAAACAAGTAAAGCAGATAAAACAAGATTTATGTATCCAGCTAAGTAAAATAGAGCAAATTTCATACCTGCATACTCAGTTTGATAACCAGCGACAAGTTCTTCTTCTGCCTCCGGTAAATCAAAAGGTAGTCTCTCGCATTCAGCTAATGCACAGATCCAAAAAATAATAAAACCTACA
Organism: Prochlorococcus marinus str. MIT 1214; assembly: GCF_027359355.1. NCBI lineage: Bacteria > Bacillati > Cyanobacteriota > Cyanophyceae > Synechococcales > Prochlorococcaceae > Prochlorococcus > Prochlorococcus marinus. The sequence goes on from NZ_CP114777.1 coordinate 1,570,221, forward strand.
GGTTGTCGCCATATATTCCAGCTAAGAAAACCAGCAGTATTTTGTTGATCAACTATATCAATAGTACTTAATGAATTGCTCATCATAACTATTGCCAAAACCGCTAGCGCTAGTGGAATTTCATAACTAATTGATTGAGCGGCAGCTCTAAGTCCTCCTAGCAAAGAATATTTATTGTTAGAAGAGTAGCCACTCATCAGAAGACCAATAGGTTGAATACTACTTAGGGCAATCCACAAAAAGATTCCTATGCCTACATTGCTAATTAAAAGATTTTGACCAAAAGGAACAATTAACCAAGATAAAATTACCGGAACTAAAACTAGTATTGGACCAACTGTAAAAAGAACACTGTCTGCCCTTGCCGGGATAATGTCTTCTTTTACTAAAAGTTTCAAACCGTCTGCCATTGGCTGAAGAATACCAAGTGCACCTGCGTATTCAGGACCAATTCTCTGTTGAGCTGCTGCAGAAATTTTTCTTTCAAGCCAAACTGTTACTAATACACCAACGACAGCTGACACCAATACCAAAAGCATTGGAAGTGGTATCCATAAAAGATGTGCTAATTCATGAGATAAACCAAGTTTCTGAATACCTTGGGTAAAACTCATTTCAAGGTCTATACCTGAATTCACTTCTGAGATTTAATCTATTAACAAGATTAGTGTAATTTTGAATTAATTTTATAGTCGAAAAAAATAAATTCCAAATTATCTGCTCTCAAGAGGCTGCCAATTTCTGATTTTTGCTCCTTCATAAATTTGTGATGGTCTGAAAATTCTATTTGCTCCAAGTTGTTCTCTCCAGTGAGCCAACCAACCAGCAACTCTGGAAATCGCAAAAACGGGTGTAAACAAGTCTCGAGGAATACCAAGCTTTCGATAAACAAGTCCAGAATAAAAGTCAACATTTGGGAATATACCTTTTGGCCCTAATTTAGAAATAGCCTCTTCTTCAAGTGCTTTAGCTACTTCATACATTTCATCTTTACCAAATTCTGAGAAAAGTTCTTCTGCGAAGGCTTGTAATATTGTTGCTCTAGGGTCTTTGACGCGATACTCCCTGTGCCCAAAGCCCATGATTTTTCTTTTTTTTGCAATTGCATCATTGAGGAATGAAGAGGCTTTATCAGGTCTTCCAATTTCTTCTAGCATTGCTATAACATCTTCATTGGCCCCTCCATGAAGAGGACCTGCCAATGTCCCAACGGCAGAAGCTACGACAGCATAAGGATCAGTTAGTGTGCTAGCAGTTACTCTTGCGCTAAACGTACTTGCATTGAGACTGTGTTCGGCGTGGAGAATTAAGCATCTGTCAAACACTCTTGCTGCAAGAGGATTTGGCTCCCTCTCAGTTAGCATATAAAGGAAATTGGAAGAATAAGGTAAATCATCCTGAGGTTGAATTGGATCATCTCCTTTTCTTATTTGCTCGAAAGCGGCAACCATAGTTGGAATTTTTGCAATTAACCTAACTACTGCGTCGTAGATATATTTTGGATTATCAATTGCTCTACGTGAATAGAAGAGGCCTAGAGATGCAGCACTTGCTTGCAGAGCATCCATAGGATGTCCTGATTCTGGAAAACACTTGAGCATATCTCTAATTCGAAAGCTCACTCTTCTATGCATTTGAACATCTTTTTCAAATTTCTGAAGCTCATTTTCAGTGGGAAGTTCTCCCCATATCAAGAGAAATGCAGTTTCTAAAAAACTACTTTTTTGGGCTAGCTCAGATATTGGATAACCTCTGTAGTTCAGCCTTCCCTCTGTCCCATTGATCTCGCATATCCCTGAATTGGTTACTGGAACCCCTTCCAGGCCTGGCTTTAGAACCACATTAGTTGTCTTTTGTTCGTTATCTATGGCTTTAGCTCCTGCAAAATAATTTTCTGTTCAATTCGAAAAAATAATTTTCAACTTGAACTTTATTGTATAGAATTAAACTATATGTAGAATATAGCACTTAAAACTTATTATTAACTTGTTTTCAAGTTGATTTCAACTTTAATGAAGTCTGAATAATTAATTGTAGGGACTGCAATTGAGATATCAATATTTTTAGGGGACGTTAGCTGATTTCCTAGCATAGTTTTGAATAAGATATATGGATAAAAATTGTTTAAAACTGTATTAGTTTTTTCTTCTCCTAAATGTATTCTCAGGACATCATTAAAATCATTAGCTTCATCTATCTTCTGTTCATTAGCTGAATAATATTGTAAGTAATTAATATTTTCAAAATTTGAAATAGAAGATAAGTTTTGACTCCAAATGTAAGTCTCTTCATCTTCTTCAACAATTGCCTCAATGTTTTCTTTTAGCGCATATCTTTCATTTTCATCTGTACTGATTTTTGACCAGATCTCTAGCTTCCTGTTTTTGAAATCTAGATTTGAACTGGAAAATTTATCTTTTTTAAGAACATCACTTATCTCTGTTTTGCTCGTATCAGATTTCCTAGTTAAAACCAACCAGTCTTTATCATTTATCCAAATTAAATTTCCTTTAGAGTTTTCAAGAATTATTTTAAAAAGGTTAGAATAATCAAATGTTGTTGATTCCTTGATAAGAGATGCTATAAGATTTTGATATGGATGGCCAGCATCTTTGCTGAAATACTGCTTGGGATTATCAATTAATATTAAATCTTCAGACAATTCAGATTCATTTTTTATGTCAACTAAATTATAGTTAATATCTTTAACAGGCATTTTAGTTTTAACATCATAAGATAGTATTCCTTCAATATTTAGTATATTTTTCTCTAGATTGATAGAAGATATTAAATGATCTATCTGATTGATCTCAAATAAATTTTCTTCTTGACCTATTAGATTTAATATCTTCTTTGGAGACATTTCTAATAATAATATCCCATCTTTCAGATTCTCTTTTAATTGAATATTCTTATACCTTTCTTTTGTATTTAATATATTACTATCTGATTTCTCTATTGAAGATTGTATAATTTCTGGGTTGGATGCTATTAAAAGATTATCTTTGTCATTTAGAATGAAGACTGAGTTATTGGAATTAACTTTTTTTGAAATTATTTCTGTTTTTGATTCGCTTGATTTATTACTTGGCTCATTACTCTCATCAATAATGTTTGATCCTAAAATAGATTCTAATTCTTTTTCAATATTTATATCTTCTTTTATTGCTAAAATCATAATCCAATTATTTAGAGTTTGGTTATTTGAATTAAATACAGCAAAGCTCCCATAATCTCCTACCCATTTTGAAATATCTTCTGCAAAATCAAGACTAATTAATTTAAAAGAAGAATCTCTAATAAAACTTATTTTTTTATTTATAATATTTTTACTAAATTGAGATTGATAATTTTCGATGTATTTTGGAAGTAAAGATGGATTCAGTTTCCAGTGAAAAACGAGATCAGGATTGTTTGGTATATATTTCGAGGAAACCGGAGCATTGAATGATTTTTCATTGAACTTTGGGATTTGCTTGAGTGGCTTATTCCGCCAGATGAATATCCCGGTGAAAATTGATAAAATTATTATTCCTGATATTAAAAAATAAGATATTCGTGATTTCATTTTTTATTATTTGTGCATTTGTATACTTTTTGAGCTTTGATAATAGAAAGGTTAATCTTTACTTACATTTACTTACAATCTTGAATATGAACCAGAATATTCCTTTAAATATATCTCCAAAAGAGTTAAATAAAATCTTAGAAGATGATTCTTCTGAAAAACCATTCATTGTAGATGTGAGGGAGGATAATGAAATTGCTATTGCTTCATTTTCATTTTCAGTATTACATCTTCCTTTGAGTCAGGCTGCAAATTGGTCAGCAAAAATAGGTGAACTGTTACCGAAGGATCAGCCTATTGTTGTCGTCTGCCATGCGGGTGTGAGAAGTCTGAATTTTGGTGTTTGGCTTTTAGAACAAGGAATAACTAAAAGTGTTTGGAATCTTGTAGGGGGAATAGATGCTTGGAGCACTGATGTTGATCAATCTGTTCCAAGGTACTAATAGGCTTTTTACTTTATATTTTTGAACCTAGTTTTTCAGCAACTGTATTCACATCTTTATCTCCTCTACCAGAGCAGTTGAGGACAATTTCTGAATTTTGATTGAGAGTTGGACAAAGTTTTTCGAGATAAGCAAATGCATGAGCAGTCTCTAGCGCAGGAATAATACCTTCTAATTTACTAACTAATTGCAGCGCTTCAATGGCTTCCGTGTCAGTAACAGCTGCATATTCAGCACGACCAATTTCTTTGAAGTAACTATGTTCCGGACCAACTCCTGGATAATCAAGACCTGCGCTAATGGAATGAGCCTCCTTGACTTGTCCATCTTTGTCTTGTAGCAAGAGACTCATGGCTCCATGAAGAACTCCTATCCTTCCTTCAGTAATTGTCGCGGCATGGCGACCTGTTTCGACTCCATCTCCCGCAGCTTCAACTCCAATCATTCTCACACTTTTGTCTTCAACAAAAGAATGGAAAAGACCCATCGCATTCGATCCCCCACCAACACAAGCCAGAAGAACATCGGGAGACCGCCCAAAAGCTTGTTTACATTGTTGCTTTGTTTCTTCTCCAATAACTGCGTGAAAATCTCTGACCAACATTGGATATGGATGAGGGCCTGCAACTGAACCGAGAATATAATGAGTCGTTTCAACATTAGTAACCCAATCCCGAATAGCTTCGCTTGTTGCATCTTTGAGTGTTGCTGTTCCACTTGTTACTGGCCTCACTGAGGCTCCAAGCAATTGCATTCGGAATACGTTTAAGGCTTGTCTTCTCATATCTTCTTTGCCCATATAGATAATGCACTCCAATCCAAAACGAGCGCAGACTGTCGCAGTTGCAACTCCATGCTGACCAGCTCCAGTTTCAGCAATAATTCTTTTTTTGCCCATCCGAATCGCAAGAAGAGCTTGCCCAAGTGCATTATTTATTTTGTGTGCACCTGTGTGATTTAAATCTTCTCTTTTAAGCCAAATCCTTGGACCTTTTAATGTATTTTTTCTGTAATGTTCAGTTAGTCTTGTGGCTTCATAAAGAGGAGTGGATCTTCCTACGTATGTTTTTAGTAAATGATTTAGTTCTGAATTGAATGAAGAATCTTTCCATGCTTCTTTAGCAGCTTGCTCTAATTCAATAAGAGCAGGTATTAAAGTTTCAGGAACATATTGCCCCCCATACTTACCAAATCGACCAAGAGCATTCGGCCTTGTTAAAGGAGATAAATCCGAATCTTTAAATTGTGTTGGGAGTGTACCTGTCACCTTAGATTAAGAAAATAATTACCAGCCAAAAAGCAAAAAATGTCCAAAGGTGGCTGGAGTGAGTTTAATGACCCTCTTAAGACAATAGGGAGTAACACTCAAAATAGTGTTACTCCTAAAGGAAAGCGACAAGTTCGTTTAGAAAGAACTCGATCTGGAAAAAAAGGAAAACTTGTTACTGTTATCAAAGGACTTGAATTAGAGCAAGTAGAGGCAAAAAAAATTCTTAAGAATTTAAAAATAGCTTGCGGAACAGGTGGGGCTGTTAAAGGTGATTTTTTAGAGTTACAAGGAGATCAAATATCAAAAGCTCACAATTTTCTTTTAAAGGAGGGTTTTAGGCCAAAACAAAGTGGAGGTTAACAATAAACTGTGTCGATCAACATGGAGAATAGTAAACAATTAGTCTGCATTCATGGAACAAAACTCTAAAAGTCCTCTATCAAAAGCCACTAATATAGTTTGGCACCAATCTTCAGTTGATAGAGAAGCTAGATTTCAGCAAAGAGGACATCGCAGCGCAATACTTTGGTTTACAGGTCTATCTGGTTCTGGAAAAAGTACACTAGCCAATGCAGTAAATGTAGCTCTACACAAAGATGGTTATTCAACTTATGTTTTAGATGGTGATAACATCAGACATGGTTTATGCAAAGACTTAGGATTTTCTGATCTTGATAGGGAAGAAAATATCAGAAGAATTGGCGAAGTCTCTAAACTATTTCTTGACGCTGGAATCATTGTTTTAACTGCATTCGTATCTCCATTTAGAGTCGATCGCGATAATGCAAGATCTTTAGTTGGAGAGAATGATTTTATAGAAATATATTGTTCAGCTGATCTAGGGGTTTGTGAAACAAGAGATACAAAAGGGCTTTATGCCAAGGCAAGAAATGGAGACATCAAAGATTTTACTGGAATCTCAAGTCCTTATGAAGAACCTCAGTCTCCAGAATTGAAAATTGATACTGGAAATCTAGAGATTGATCAATGTGTAGATATAGTTATTAATTTGCTTGTTGAAAGAAAGATTATTTCAAAAATTTCTAAGTAAATTAGTAAGTTAATGGAAAATTAATTACATTTGTTCTAGATAAGTTATAGCTCCAATCTCTTTAAGTGTGTGATCTTTTTTAACGACAAGGTCGTGCAGCTCACATCTGTAGGCGTTTAATTTATTTTTTAATTCAGTATTGTTGATGGCTAAAATTTGAGTAGCCAAAAGGCCAGCATTTAGGCCCCCTTCTATGGCAACTGTTGCTACGGGGATGCCTGAGGGCATTTGCAAGATTGAATACATAGAATCTATCCCTGAAAGTGCCTTGCTTTTGACGGGAACGCCTATGACAGGAAGGGTTGTAAGAGATGCGATCATTCCTGGTAGATGAGCAGCCCCGCCAGCCCCAGCAATTATCACTCCAAAACCATTTGATTCTGCCATTTGAGCAAAATCCATCATTTCTTTTGGAGTCCTATGAGCAGACAGAATCCTTACTTCATTAGATATGCCAAATTGATCTAGAATTGCCACCGCAGGCTTAAGAGTTTTAAGATCTGAATCACTACCCATTACTACAGCTACTTGCTTAAATGTATTAGCTTCAGTTAAAGACAATTGTCAATTCTATAAATCTCATTTTTATAATGCCAATTATTTAAGAATTCTGCATTAATTATTTTTAGTTTTTAAGAAATGAGAAAGATTACAAACATTAAAGTACCTCAACCAGATAAAAGCGAAGATGAAAATAATTTATTTTCACTAGTTTTAGATGAACATGGAATTATTCTTTCTATTGATAAAACTTGCAAGAGGGAATCAAGTTATGACGAAGATTGGCATGGAGATTGGCTAAGTCCTAGAGCGATTGATCTTCAAATGAATGGAGGTTTAGGGATCTCATTTACAGATTTAAATTTTAATAAAATACCTAAATTATTAACATTGCTTGATCAACTTTGGCTAGATGGAGTTGAAGGAATTTGTCCAACTTTTGTTAGTTGTTCTCTAGATCAATTTCAATTAGGAATGGAGGTCTTAAAGGAAACGAAAAAATATACTTCAACAAATCGATGTCGACTACTTGGCGCCCATATGGAAGGACCTTTTTTATGTGAGACATATTCTGGAGCACATGACACAGGAAGTATTTGTAGACCTAGTATTTCTGCTTTAAATGAGAGAATAAAGGGATTTGAAGAAGACATAGCACTAATGACATTGGCTCCAGAATTAAAAGGTTCTTTGGATGTAATTTCTCGTCTAAGAGAATTAAATATCGTTGTTTCACTGGGACATTCTTCAGCTGATTTTGATTCAGCGATAAAAGCTTTTAATAATGGTGTGAGCATGATTACGCATACTTTTAATGCAATGAAAGGTTTACATCATCGAGCTATTGGACCTATAGGAGCGGCTGCAAGAAGAGACGATATTTTCCTAGGATTGATAGGTGATGGTGTTCATGTTCATTCAGATATGATTAGGCTTTTAAAGATACTTGCACCAAAGCAAATTGTATTAGTTAGCGATGCAATATCAGCTTATGGTTTAGGAGATGGATCGTTTAATTGGGATAAACGCTTGATAACAGTAGAAAATGGTTTATGCAGACTTCCAAATGAAACAATTGCAGGATCCACTTTGCCTTTACTAGACGCATGCAAAAAAATAGCAAATTGGATTAATGATCCCTCTGCTGCTATTTGGATGGCAACACTTGCTCCACGTATGGTATTAAGTCAGAACAAAATGACTGCAAAATCTTTTTTTATTGGAAAAAATATTAAGTCTTTACTTAGATGGAAAATGAATTCTTGTAATCATCAGTTGTCTTGGCAGTTGGCTGCGTAAGATTGGTAAGAGGTAATTATCTGATTAAATGACAACGCAAATTGAGAAAAATGAAAAGGCGGAAGTCACTGAATATTTTAATGGGACTGGGTTTGATAGATGGAATCGAATATATAGCGAAAGTGATGATGTAAATAAAGTGCAAAAAAATATAAGGATAGGTCACCAAAAGACAGTTGATGATGTCATTAGTTGGTTGAAAGAGTATGACAATATCAAGGATAAAAGTTTTTGTGATGCTGGCTGTGGTGTTGGTAGTTTAAGTATTCCATTGGCAAAATTGGGTGCTAAATCAATTCATTTAAGTGATATTTCTGAAGCTATGATAAATGAGACAAAAAGTAGGGCAAAGGAAGAAGGTTTGGACTTCAATAAGCTGAATTTTCGCACATCTGATTTAGAAAATTTAAAAGGTTCATTTAATACAGTTATTTGCTTAGATGTTTTCATTCACTACCCTCAACAGGAGGCTGAGGCAATGGTGAAACATCTATGTGAATTATCTGATGAGAGATTAATTGTTAGCTTTGCACCATATACTCCTTTACTAGCCCTTTTGAAAGGTATTGGTCAGCTATTCCCTGGACCAAGTAAAACTACTAGGGCCTATACATTAAGGGAGTCCGGAATTATCGAAGCTGCAAAGCAATCTGGCTTTAAAGTTGTCAAAAGCAAGTTGAATCAAGCTCCTTTTTATTTTTCGAAATTAATAGAATTTGTGAAATCCTAGAGATCTAAAATTTTAATTTTTCAAAACATATTTAGGTAACTAAATGATTTTCAAGTGCATATCTAACTAGTTCTGTTCTACTGGAAGTACCGGTTTTAATAAATAATCGACTCACATATTTCTCTACATTGCGGATAGAAGTCTCAAGTTGTCTTGCAATTTCTTTGTTCATTAAACCTTCCGCTACTAGTTGCAAAACGCTTGCCTCTCTTGGGGTGAAATTAGGAATCGAATCATCTTTGCGTGAGTTGTTTTTATCCCCATGGCTAAGCATTGATTTTATTTCTGTAATCTGTTTTGCCATTTGGCCAACATCAGCATTAGCAAATCTGGCTGCTTCAGTTAATAGTCGCTCTTGCCGCTGAACTACATTCTTAACTCTTGCAACTAGCTCATCTGGATCAAATGGTTTTGGCATGTAATCGTCTACACCTGCTTGATACCCCTGAGTCCTATCAGCAGTCATACCTTTAGCAGTAAGGAAAATGACAGGTGTACCTCCAAGTCTTTCATCTTCTCTAATTTTTTTTAAAAGCCCATAACCATCACATCTAGGCATCATGACGTCACTGATAATTACATCAGGGATCATTTTTTGAGCTTTTTCCCATCCCTCTTCTCCATCGACAGCGGTTGTAACTTGAAATCCTTCATCTTCAAGATAGGCCTGAACAGCAGTTCTTAAACCGGGCTCGTCATCGACAAGTAATATCCTTGGAGTTTGAGAAACTTCTTGTGTTGATGGATTGGGGTCACTCATAAAATTGGACTTCTAGAGCTTTTTAGGAGGATATTAACCTTTATTCCTCTCTTATTATTTAGATTAACGAATGAATCAATGGATAATAATCACCTAATTTTTGATTTTCAGTCTTCAACACCATGTTGTACGAAGGTTGTTGAGGAGATGGCTCCTTATTGGAATGAGTTGTGGGGTAATCCCTCTAATACTAATAATCGATCCGGTGTTTTTGCTTCAGCTGCAGTTGAAGTATCTCGTGAAAAAATAGCTTCATATTTGAACATCAATCCGAAAAGATTAATTTTCACGAGTGGGGCAACAGAAGCGAATAACTTGGGTTTAGTTGGACATGCAAGAGCTAAAGCACAACTGATTGGAAAACCTGGACACATAATTACCGTTTCAACTGAACATCATGCAGTCCTTGATCCGCTTAGGCAGCTTCAAAAAGAAGGGTTTCGCTTGACAGAATTACAACCGAATAAAGAGGGTTTAATCAATATTGAACAACTTTCTGAAGCTTTTGAAAAAGATACTTTTCTGGTTAGCGTCATGGCTGCAAATAATGAGATAGGGGTTTTGCAACCTATTGGTGAAATTGGGTCTTTTTGTAAGAGAAAGGGAATCGCTTTTCATACTGATGCCGCTCAAGCCTTTGGATACTTAGATTTAGACCCCGATAAATTTCGCATTGATTTGATGAGTTTGAGTGCTCACAAAATCTATGGACCTAAAGGTATTGGGGCTTTGGTGATTAGGGAAGGATTCCCTCTTGAACCATGTCAATATGGAGGAGGCCAGGAGCTTGGATTAAGATCCGGCACGCTCCCTGTCCCGTTAATTGTTGGCTTTGCAAAGGCAGTCGAAATAACAAAAAATGATCAGGATGAGAGGAACAAGAGACTTTTGTTTTTTAGAAACTTATTGTTGAGTGGATTAAAAAAGAATATTTCTGGATTGATAGTTAATGGATCTATTGATCAAAGATTGCCTCATAATCTCAATATCACTTTCCCTGGCGTGAAGGGAAGTCAATTGCATGGTCAATTAAGAAGGTTTATTTTTTGTACTAGTGGTTCAGCTTGTAGTAATGGTGACGCTTCTCATGTTCTGCAGGAGATAGGGCTCAGCAAAAAACATGCTGAAGCGTCAATAAGGATGAGTATTGGGAGAAATACTACGGAGAAAGATATCAATAAGGCTATTAATATTATTACGAATATAGTGATTAATCTTAGACAATAATTTAAGCCTAAGTTAAGAATTGCTTTGCAGAAATTCTTAACTTTGCACTTTTACTTCTTGGATTTAATTCTATTTCTTCTGGGCTTGCTCTGATAGGCTTTTTAGATAGTACTTTCAATCTATTGTCTGTCTTAAAGCTCGATTTTACTCTTCTATCTTCTAGTGAATGAAAACTCATTACCATAAATAATCCATTCTCTAACAACCAGTTTGGAGCTTTTAAAAGTAAACTTTCGAGAGAGCCTAATTCATTATTGACAGCTATTCTTAAAGCCTGAAAAGTTCTTGTTGAGGGATGAATTCGACCATGTCTTTGCTTGGGGGGGAAGCATCCTGCAATTGCATAAGAAAGGTCTTGAGTTCCAGAGTATGGTCCATTTTCAGCTAGATCATTTTTTATTTTTCTTGCAATACGCCTAGATCGTTTTTCTTCGCCTAATTCATATATTAAATCAGCTAGATTTTGCTCAGAGAGAGTTTCAATAAGTTCGGCTGCACTTGAACCCTCTTTGGGATTCATACGCATATCTATTGGACCATTTAAACGAAAGCTAAAACCTCGTGAAGGCTCATCAAGTTGATGACTACTAACTCCAAGATCCGCTAGGACACAAATGGCTTGTTCGTGATGTGAAAAGTCTGCGAAGTTTGTAGAGATTATTTCTATTCTTGTTCCGAATTTAATTAATTTTTTTGATGCTGCTTTTATAGCCATTGGGTCTTGATCCAGCCCAATAATTTTGATTCCAGGGAAATTTTCGAGTATTTGAGCGGAATGTCCCCCGCCTCCAATGGTTGCATCAATAATTAATCCTTTTTTTGTTAATTCACTTGGTAATTCCTTTAATGAGCGAATTATTTCTTTCCCCATTACAGGGATATGATTAAAGTTAGAACTTGAACTAATTGGCCCTTCTTTCATAAGTTTTTACTAGTATCTAGACATTGCTTTGGTTGGGCCCAATGACGCAGCTTGAAACGCGTACTGAGCCAATGGTGGTCAACTTTGGGCCACATCATCCATCAATGCATGGGGTATTGCGATTAGTAGTAACCCTTGATGGAGAGGATGTTGTTGATTGTGAACCAGTTATTGGTTACTTGCATCGAGGGATGGAGAAAATTGCTGAGAATAGAACAAACGTTATGTTTGTTCCTTACGTGAGTCGCATGGATTATGCGGCTGGTATGTTTTATGAAGCCATTGTTGTTAATGCCCCTGAGCGTTTAGCAAATATAAAGGTACCCAAGAGAGCAAGTTATATCAGAGCGATAATGCTTGAGTTAAATAGGATCGCTAACCATTTGCTATGGTTAGGTCCATTTTTGGCTGATGTCGGAGCTCAAACTCCTTTCTTTTATATTTTTAGAGAAAGAGAGATGATTTACGATTTATGGGAGGCTGCAACTGGTCAGAGATTGATTAATAATAATTATTTCCGTATTGGCGGCGTTGCATGTGATTTGCCTTGGGGTTGGTTAGAAAAATGCAAAGATTTTTGTGACTGGTTTGGTCCAAAAATTGATGAGTATGAAAAATTGATTACTAATAATCCTATTTTTCGTAGACGTATAGAAGGTTTAGGAGTTATAGGAAAAGAGCAAGCGATTAACTGGAGTCTTTCTGGCCCAATGCTTAGGGCGGCAGGTGTCCCGTGGGATTTGAGAAAGGTAGATCATTATGAATGCTATGACGATTTTGAATGGGATATTGCATGGGAGAAAGAGGGTGATTGTTATGCAAGATATAGAGTTCGTATTGAAGAAATGAGACAGTCATTAAAAATATTACGACAAGCTTGTGAGATGATTCCTGGGGGGCCAACAGAGAATCTTGAGGCACAAAGAACAGTTGAGGGGAAAAAAGGTGATTTATCGGGCTTTGATTATCAATATGTAGCCAAGAAAGTTGCACCGACTTTTAAGATTCCTAATGGTGAATTATATACACGCCTTGAGTCTGGAAAAGGAGAGATAGGAGTATTTATTCAAGGTAATAATGATGTAACCCCTTGGCGGTTTAAAATTAGAGCAGCTGACTCAAATAATTTGCAGATACTTCCTCACATACTTAAGGGAGCCAAGGTCGCTGATATAATGGCAATCTTAGGTTCGATTGATGTGATTATGGGTTCTGTTGATAGATAGGTTTTTGGACAAGCGTAATCCTAGAGAATGGTTATGTTTGAAACGAACAGTTCGTTTTGGTGAAACAGATGCTGCAGGTGTGGTTCACTTTCTTGAATTATTTAGATGGTGTCATGAAACTTGGGAAGAAAGTTTAGAAAAATATGGAATAGCTTTGAAAGATATTTTTCCTACAAACGAAATCAATACAAGCCAACTAGATGTAGCTTTACCAGTTGTTCATTGTGAAGCAAATTATTTTCAACCACTTTATGTTGGAGATACTATAAATATTGAACTTGAAACAGAGAAGATAAATGATTCTTCATTTGTACTTCGATTTGAATTTAAAAAGAATGAAGAGCAAATCGGTACGATAAATATAAAACATGTATCGATAAATCCAATTACTAGAAAAAAATGTGCATTATCTAAACAAATAAATTTGTGGCTTCATGAATCTAGTTCGAATTTTTAGTTAATAGGTCTATTAAAGGCTATCCAATCTTGCCATTTTTTTATTTCCCATTTTTTATTGATATTTCTTGAAAGTTTTGGACAATCGTACCAGTTCAGTGGTTTTTTGGATGGTTGCCAGTCTTCAATGAGATCATTCAGAAGTGAAATGATTGGATATCTATTGAGTTCTTTCTCTTTGAATTTTGTTAAGGCAACTAAACGTTGTCCCCATTTCTTGTCACTAACTCCTAGTACAAAAATATCTTGAATTGGGATTTGATTTTTTGAGATTATTTTCATTAATTCCATTTCGATATCTTCTGGAAAAATCGTTTCACCGCCCGAATTTATAGCTGAATCTCTTCTACCTAGGATTTGTATTGCTTTTCTATTGTCGAGAGTGATGTATTGTGCTAGATCGCCTGCTTCCCACCATCCATTTGAGTCTTTAATTGATTCGAATTTATTATTCTTCCATTTTGAAGTTGCAATCCTACTGGTTTTAATCTTAAGTGAATTTCTTTTGTTGATCTCTATCTCAACATCTTCGAGAGGGAACCCAACACTATTACTTCCATTTAAAAAGTCTTTAGGACTAAGACAAGTCACCATTGCTACTGTTTCGGTGGCCCCATAACAAGGAGCTAAATTAATAGACTTTCTGCGTGCTTTTTCAGCAAGGTCTATAGGGATGGAAGCTCCTCCAACCCATATCACAGCAAGGGATTGAAGCCATTTTAAACCATCAGTATTATCTATCAAAGATAATAATTGAGTTGGAACTAGGGATGTAATTAATGGACGTCTATGTTTATTAGTTAATGCTTCACTAAATTGCTTAAGTTGAAAAGGTTTATGCATTATAGAATTTGAAATCCAGTAATACCCAGATTCCCAAGTCTGATGTCTCCACCATGGCATGAAACCACTTATATGATGTAAAGGTAGTGAATTGAGAATGATGCATTCATTTGGCTTAAGGCCATGATTCTTTAACCACTTTCCGGTTGATAAAGCCGAATTCGTGAGATTTTTAAGTGATTGTAAACAAAGATTTGGCCCTCCAAGGCTGCCCCCGCTTGAAATGATTATTCCTTCTCCTTCAGGTAAGGTTGACGATGTGGGGATTTTCGTTTGATCTTTTGGAGGCGCTAGATATACCCAGTTATGCTTTTCAAAATTCTTTAAAATTTCTTTTGAACAGTCCAGGTTTTTTTCAGGAATACATTCTACAACTGCAATTTTGGTCATACGGCTTCCCAGACTAATTTCGGATTGTTGTTGAAGAGTGGGCCTTTTGGGCACCATCCAGGTGCAAGTCCAGGTGCACAAGGATTTCCCCCTTTGACTTGTCTGGCAGCGAGGTGATTAACCCACCTTCTCCCAATACCAGTTTCAAAAGCTGTGCTTATGACTGTTTGACTATCTTCTTGTTCTATTTCTTTTAACAGTAATCTCGGATCACCATCTAATGCAGGGCGACGTATTTTCCAACTTTTCCATGTTTTTCGTAAATATGGAAATTCAACCAAAGATTCATCTAGTGCGATTGGAATTTGAGTGGCCAATGAAAATAAACCTTCAATATCTTTTGATGGGAGTGGCTGTTCAATCCATTCCAAACGAGGTTCGTTTTTGAGTTCGTTAATCCATTCTTGTGCTTTTTGGCGACTCCAACCTCCATTTGGATCAATTCTAAGTTTAAAATTATTTGGTAAAATGTCTAAGATTTTTTGTAATGTTTTTTCTTCCTTAAAGTTATTTTCTAGGTGAGATACTTTCCATTTTATTGTACAAGAACTTTTCTTCTCATTTGATTCATCTATATATTTACGTATTGACTCTAATGGATCAATATCTGTAGGTAAAAGATAAGCTGATTTTGCGACGTCAAAACCTTCAAGATTTAACTTCCTTTGAGTGAGATTTTCTAAATCGGCTAAGCAGGATCCTAATCCGAAAGCAAGTGCTCCTGGCAATTCAAATAAATAATTTTCTATTGAATCTTTTGTAGTTTGTTTCCCAATAAAATTAAGACTTTCGATACTCTTTTGTAATTCCTTTTTCTCAATAGGTGAAACTTCCCCCCATCCGTAATTTCCATTTGAGTCTTTTATTTGCAACAATAAACCTACCTTGTTATGAATAATTCCTTGCGAGGTTATTAACTTTCTTGTTAGTTGAAATGAAAATGGCTTGATATTAATTATTAATTTCATGATTCAATAAAATCAAAAATTAATTATAAAAAAATGAGGATATAGCAAAACCTATACTCAAGCATAAACCATTAATTGTCTGAAAGCGTAAAGCTAAAAACTTACTGTTTTTAATACGCTCAGGTTGGTTGTGATGTCTTTTAATTAATTTAATAAGATCTATGCCTGAAGGAAGGCTAATTAAACATAAAAGAGTCGTTATTGGCCATATTCCAAGTAGTACAGGTAGTAATTCTAATAAAAATATTAGACCAACGAACCACGGTAAAAATTCTGCCGCTCGATGAGTGCCTAAAATAACTAAGGGTGATTTTTTACCGACAGCAGCATCTTGATTGATTTGATGAAAATGCGAACAGAATAGAACTAAAGTGGTCGCCATTGCTGGACCTGCTCCAACCATCAGTGCTGTTCCCCAGGGGATGGTATGAAAATTGGATTTTGGAGAAACAACAATTAGTGCCGCAGCTGTAGCAAGCGGGCCAAAGGCAATCCAGCAGAGGGGTTCTCCCAACCCCTTATATCCCAGCCTAAATGGTGGCCCTTGATATAAATATCCAAGGAAACAACAAAGTAAGACCAAAAAAAGTACTGTTATTTTACTTTTTAGAGCAAGGATAAATATGATAAATAAACCCAATAAAAGAGAAAAATATGCAACTCGACTTACAGTGGTTTTATTACCTGTTAAAGCTACTACAGAGTGGAATTTGTATTTGTCAACTCCAGTTTCATCGTCAAAAAGATCATTGGTAAGATTCTCCCAAAGCAAAATCAAGATAGAGGCAATTAGAAAACAGATGAATTGCCCCAGACGAATATTGCCGCTATTCCCTAGTATCCATGCTGCAGATAAAATTACAGGCATTATTGCGACTGAATATAATGGCCACTTTATTGCGGCTTGCCAAAGCTGTTTCTTTTCAGTTCTAGAAGACTTCACTGGTAAAATAACCTGTTCTGTTTTTTTCTTGTTTCCTTCCTTAAGCCTAGGCAGCAGTTCTTGTATTGGTTTATTTGTGTCTAAAGGCACTAATTGGTTATGAATTTAGAACCCGTCTTTAGTGAGCTTTTAGTTAGTTCTCTTCGGAACTGGAGTCAACGAAAAGTTGATGAATGTATTTTGAGCATTTCTGTTCCTGTAAGTCAAGCAGACCCTTTAACGACATTACCTTTAATTGCTGAAAAACATCAGTTTAGATTTCTTTGGGATCTATCTCCCGGATTGTGCATTTCTGCTGGAGGACATTGTCAATCTTTGGATTTATCTGGACCAAAGAGGTTTGAAAATGCACAAAGGTTTAGTGATGAGATTTTTACTCGATTGATAGATACTTCTCCAAGTCCAGAATTTTCAGCATCAAAGATTCTATTTTCATTCTCTTTTTTTGATCAAATTAAGAGTAATGAAAAATCAATTGATGATAAATTTTCCCTGCAGGCTGTTTTGCCTAAGTGGCAATTAACTGCAAAAGATGGATTGACATGGTTACGTTTGAATTCAGTTGCCCTAAATCCTTCAGATGTTCGTGAATCAGTAGAAAGATTATGGTCAATTCGAGAAAAGATAAATAGATCACCAGTCCGAATTTTCCATGATTTAAAAGAAAATTTCTTAGTCGATAATTGTTCTAATGATTGGAAATCTCAATATCGAGACGCCTTGGCTAAAGGGATCGAATTAATCAATGCAGGTGATTTGGATAAGCTTGTATTGGCTACAAGACAACGCCTTTCCCTCAGAAAACCATTAGATCCGCTGAACTTACTTGCTCGCCTAAGAGTTCAGCAAACTAATAGTTGTCGATTCCTATGGCAAAAAAATCATGATGAGTCATTTTTTGGGGCATCACCTGAGAGATTGATAAGTCTTAATCATAATCAATTACTAATCGATGCTTTGGCAGGTACTGCAAAAAAGGGTGATGATGGAAAAGAATTACTTGCATCTTCTAAAGATTTAAGAGAACACCATTTTGTAGTTAACTCTATTGTCGAACAACTTTTAAGAAAAGGTATTAACGCAAGTCATTCCCCTCAACCAAAATTAATTACTCAAGGCCATTTAATTCATTTGCATACTCTTATTCAAGCGTGTGTCAAAGAAAAGTCTCCTCTTGACTTAGTTGAAGCTCTTCATCCAACTCCTGCAGTTGCCGGATTACCTTTGAGTAAATCTTTGAGTTGGTTGCGAGCTTTGGAACCATTTGACCGTCAAACATATGCTTCTCCAATAGGATGGATAGATAAAAATCAAAATTCAGAATTTAGGGTGGCCATTCGTTACGGACATGTGAAAGGCTATGAACTTAAATTATTTGCTGGTGCTGGCCTAGTAAAAGGCTCAACTGTTGAGGGGGAACTGCAAGAGGTGGCTTTGAAATTTGAAGTTTTAAGAAATCAATTAAACTTAGATAGGGTTAATTGTTCAAATGATCTATAAGATAATTAATCACTTGATCTGCTAAGGGAATATTCATTAGATTTTCTACTTCTCTAATGCCAGTTGGACTCGTAACATTAATCTCACTTAGCATCCCCCCAATAACATCTATACCAACAAAAAAGAGCCCTTCATCTTTTAAAGCAGGCTTTATATGATCGCATATCTCTATTTCTTTAGGAGTTAATTTAGTTATCTCAGCTGTTCCACCTAAAGCGAGGTTGCTTCTAAAGTCTCCTTTTTTGGGACGTCTATTAATTGCACCTAATGGCTCTCCATTAACCAAAAGTATTCTTTTATCACCATTTATTACTTCTGGTAAAAATTGTTGCATCATCACTGGCAAATGTTCTTGTGAAGTAACCAGTTCGAGTAATGCCTCTAAGCCTGGAGCATCTTTTGCAATTCGTATAACTCCTTGTCCACCTTTCCCTCCGAGTGGTTTCAAAACAACCTCTCCGTACTCTTTTGCAAATGTAATTAGTTGTTCCACCCTACTCGCCACAAGAGTGGGAGCCATTAAATCACTAAACCTTAAAGCTCCTAACTTTTCATTCCAAGCTCTCAGTGATGCAGGTTTATTAATTACATTGACACCATCTCTTTCTGCAACTTCTAATAAATGAGTTGCATATAAAAAAGCCTCATCAACAGGAGGATCTTTGCGCATCCAAATGCATGAGAAATCTCTTAAAGGAAGGCTTTGAGATGAATGGACATTGATCCATGGTTCACAATTGACTTTATTAGAAACTACCCATGCATCGTCCCCTCGTGCTTGCAGGTCCGAGGGAGTACAAATCCAAACATCTATGTTGGCTCTAGATGCGGCTTGCATAAGTGCTGCTGATGAATCCTTGTTGGGATTAATATTTTCAATTGGATCTAGAACAAATAGTTGCTTCATGAATCAATTTCCAATTCCAATCAGTTCATTTAATTTGTTATTGCTCTCAAGTTCATAGAGCTCGTCGCAACCTCCAATACTTTCTCCATTAATAAATATTTGTGGAACAGTTCTGCGACCTCCTGCTCTTTCAGACATTTTTGTTCTTGCATCATTGTCTCCATCAATAGAATATTCTTTGAACTGGACTCCTTTTTCATTTAGCAGTGCTTTTGCACGTAGGCAAAATGGGCAAAATCTCCAAGTGTATATTTCCACTGTAGGAATGCCTGAATCGTGAATTGATCTGTTCATTTATAGTTTTTGGGTTGATATGCTGATAGCTTTTAATGTATTGATTCTATTACCTCGTTTGCAAGACCTGACAGATTTCAAAAGAGACCTTTCTGTATTGACTGCTCGCCTGGGTACAGCCCAGGATTGTCTTTGACGAACCTGCATTGCTAGCCAGAAAAAAGGACTTAGAGCAAGTTGCATCGCAACCTGAATTTTGGAACGATCCCCAAAATGCACAAAAACAGATGCGTCAACTTGATGATGTTAAAGCAGAGTTAGAAAAACTCATTACATGGAGAGGTGCTATTGAGGACGCAAATCTTTCGTTAGAGCTGTATGAGTTAGACCCTGATGATGAAATGCTTGCGGAGGCTCACCATGGACTTGAGAAATTAAAGCAAGAACTTGAACGTTGGGAGATGGAGCGTCTCTTGAGTGGCACCTATGATAAGGAGGGTGCAGTTCTCTCAATTAATGCTGGTGCTGGCGGAACTGATGCCCAAGATTGGGCCCAAATGCTTCTACGGATGTATACCCGTTGGGCTGAAAACAATGGTATGAAAGTAATTATTAATGAACTTTCTGAGGGAGAGGAAGCGGGAATCAAAAGTGTCACCATCGAGATAGAGGGTGTATACGCATATGGTTTTTTACAAAATGAAAAAGGGACCCATCGTTTAGTCAGAATTTCCCCTTTTAATGCAAATGGAAAGCGACAAACCAGTTTTGCTGGAGTTGAAGTCATGCCTAAACTTGATGAAGAGGTTGAGCTTGAAATCCCTGAAAAAGATTTAGAAATCACGACAAGTCGCTCAGGTGGTGCAGGAGGACAAAATGTAAATAAAGTTGAGACTGCAGTTCGGATTCTTCATGTGCCTACAGGTATTGCTGTTCGATGTACACAAGAAAGATCTCAGCTTCAAAATAAAGACAAAGCAATGGCTCTACTAAAATCAAAATTGATGGTAATAGCAGTAGAGCAAAGGGCTGCAGAGATTGCAGATATTCGAGGGGATATTGTTGAGGCTGCGTGGGGCAATCAAATTAGAAATTATGTTTTTCACCCGTACCAAATGGTCAAAGACTTACGTACTGAACAAGAGACAACAGATGTAGATTCAGTAATGAATGGGGAAATAGATATTTTTATTCAGTCTCTTTTAAGGCAAAATATTGAAGAATCATAAATCAACTGGATATGAATAATAAAATTATTTCTGATGACGGCACCAAGAAAGCAACCCGACCTCCAAGTTTTGTCAAACTTGCGATGAAAAATATGGTTCGAAAAGGTAGTCAAAGCCTTTCTCACTTTGGTTTAACAGCTTTGGGTTTCCTTGGATTTATTCTTTTAGTTGCTGTTCTTGGAAAACCTCATATCCCTCAATAACTTTATGGAGAATTTTTCGACTAGCTCTTCTAAATTAGATGTTGACCTTTCTTTTACACCCTTCCCGGTTCAAGATTTAGATGTCTGTGTGAACAGTGAGTCTTTGGAGTTGATGAAAAATCCAAGTCAATGGATTGAGGAAATAGGAAGCTGGATTAGATTCATACAAGTAAATTCAGTATATAAGTGTCCGGAAATAGTCCTAAATGCGTCTCAATTTAGCTTGGGGTTGGAATTAACTAATGATAAGAAAATTTTTGATTTGAATCATGTCTGGCTTGGGCAATCAAAAAGTACTGATGTGCTGTCATTCCCCATAATTGATGAGACATTTTTTGGTGTCAGTAATGAATGTATCGAATTGGGTGACATAGTTATCTCAGTCCCGACAGCAATCAGGCAAGCCAAAGATAATAATGCTGATTTATTTAGAGAACTAAGATGGCTTGCTACTCATGGTCTCTTACACCTTTTGGGTTGGGACCATAGCGATGAAGAGAGCCTTAATAAAATGCTTTTGATTCAAGAGCAACTTCTTGATATTAGAGGTATTCTTTAAAATAAAGAGTTGAAGATTCAAAAATATGGTTCCTGAGATATCCAATGACTCTGAGAGAGAAATTAGGGACATGTCTAAAACTCTTCAAAGACCCAATAAAAGATCATCGTGGAAGATAGCTAAAGATTTACCAACTAGCTTTTTATATGCAGCTAAAGGCTTGAAATATGCTTTCTCCACCCAGAGAAATTTTCGGATTCATGTTGGTTTTGCATTGGGTGCGTTTGGGTTAAGCTTGTTTTTAGGCCTTAATAAAAGTGATTTAGCAATAATGGCCCTTACAGCCACTAGTGTGTTAGTTGTTGAATTGCTTAATACAGCGATTGAATCTGTTGTTGATTTGGCCATTGGGAAACGATTTCATCCTCTCGCTCAAATTGCTAAAGATTGTTCGGCTGGGGCAGTTTTATTAGCTTCAATCAGTTCGGTGCTGATTGCTGTTTTATTATTATTTCCTCCATTACTTAAACAGTTAGTAATTTAATGGCTTAAAAATTATGTTTTTGGTGATCGACAATTATGACAGTTTCACTTATAACCTCGTTCAATATTTGGGCGAATTAGCTTCTCAGCATCCTATTGCATCAGAAGTAAGAGTCGAACGTAATGATGCTCTGACGATCAGTGAGATTAAAGATTTAAATCCTGATGCGATTTTGTTATCTCCTGGTCCAGGAGACCCGAATCAATCTGGAGTTTGTCTGGATATTTTATCTGAGCTATCAATTGAAATACCAACTCTTGGTGTTTGTCTTGGTCATCAAGCTATTACTCAAGCGTTTGGTGGGAAAATAATCAGAGCTAATGAATTAATGCATGGTAAAACATCTAATGTTTTGCATAGAGGTACTGGAATATTTAAAGATTTGCCGAATCCCTTAGTGGCAACTAGATACCATAGCTTAATTGCGGAGAGAGAGGGATTCCCAGAATGCTTAGAGGTTATAGCCTGGCTAGAGGATGAAACAATTATGGGAATAACTCATAAAGATTATCCGCATATATACGGGGTACAATTTCATCCTGAGAGTGTATTGACCGAATCTGGTCATAAATTACTCTCCAATTTCTTGGATATAGCAGACGCTACCTAGTTAATCTCAAGTTATATCGACGTTATAAATTAGTCTAAACTACATTTCATCGACAATCTTGAAAGCTGACCAGAATCTTTTCATCTGCTCAATTGTTCCAATACTCACTCTAATAGAGCCTTTTAGATTTTCTTTCTTATCCATATTTCTAATGAGAATTCCAGATGTCTTTAACTTTTGCTCAACTTGTTTTGGGTTTGATTTTGGCCAAAGTAGAAAATAGTTTCCTCCATCAATATGATGCTTAACATGGTACTTCTGGAATTGATCTTTGATCCAAGTACGAGCCTCAAGTACTGCGTTTACATACGAATCAATATAGGAGTGATCTTTAAGTGCTGCAAAAGCAGCAATGACAGCAAAGCTGTTGACGTCATAAGGACCAGTCACTCTATTCACTATATTAATTACTTTAGAATGACCAATAGCAAATCCAATTCTTAAACTTGCCAAACCGGCAGTTTTAGAAAGCGATCTTAATATAACAAGATTAGGTGTATTTTGGAAATTCACAAATGGCAGAACACTATCACCTGTAAATGCCTCATAAAGTTCATCGACAACAACTAGTGTTTTAGATGAAAGTTTGCTGATCTCTATAATTCTTTCTGGGCTTAATCTTGTTCCAGTGGGGTTATTCGGGTTGCAGATGAGTAAAATTTTTGGATTATTTTGTGTAATGAATTCGCAAATACTATCAAATGGATATTGAAAATCTTTCCCCTCATAAGGTATTGCGTTGATTTGCATTCCTCGCATTTGTGCGCAAGGAGTATAATATCCAAAAGTAGGCGATGTTGTTAGCATTAGATCATCAGAATCGCCATAGGCATGAAAAATAGCATTTATTGCTGCATCTACTCCATTAAAAATACCAACTTCAGATGAGTTTATATTCACGCTTGAATTTTGTTTAATTAGAGTTTCTACTACTTTTTCTTTTAAACCAGAGTATTCAGGATAAATAGAGATTTCATCTCTGCTTATTTCTCTGAGAGATTTAATTACTAGTGGGCTTGGTCCAATGGTGTTTTCATTAAAGTCTAGTCTTAGTAAATTTCGTCTTCCTTCCAGTGGTGCAGAATATGGCTGTAAATCTTCGATATCTTTCCTGGGATTGGGTAGATCAACAAATGAATTTTCTGTTTTTTCCATTACATTCTTTCCAGAGTAGGGATGCCTAACAAACTCATTCCCAGTTTAAGTGTATCTGCAGTAATAGAGCATAAAGCAAGTCTACTGGTCCTTGCAGGCTCACTTGCTTTTAAAATAGGAACTTGATCATAGAATCTGTTAAAAATCTGACTTAATTCAAATAAATACGCGCAGAGACGATTAGGAAGCAGTTCTTTTTCGACTTCAGCGATAATACAATCAAGTTGCAATAGCTTGCGAATCAAGGCCCATTCTTGTGGTTCATTGAACTGAATATTCTGACTTGATACATTTAAATCTCCACCATTGCGCGATATTCCAGCTATTCGTACCAATGCATAAAGTAAATATGGTGCTGTATTCCCCTGCAAAGAGAGCATCTTATCAAAACTAAATTGGTAATTCGAAACTCTATTTTGACTTAGATCCGCATACTTGATGGCTGCAATCCCTACAGTCGTAGAAACTTTATCTATAAAACTTTTATTTTCGGATCTGCTTTCAGTGTTGAGACGATCTTCAAGATCTGCTCTTGCTCGTTGAATTGCTTCATCCAGAAGGTCTACTAATCTAATTGTTTCTCCTGAACGAGTTTTTAACTTCTTACCATCTTCTCCTTGCACAAGACCAAAGGGAACATGCTCAATTTGACAATCTGCAGGAATCCAATTTGCAAGCTTTGCAATTTGAAAAACCCCAGAGAAATGTGAAGCTTGACCAGCATCTGTGACATAAATCAACCGGAAAGCTCCATCTCCATGCGGAGGAGTCGTTAATCTATATTTTATCGCTGCCAAGTCAGTGGTTGCATAATTAAAACCTCCGTCACTTTTTTGAATAATTATTGGTTGAGGTTTCCCGTCTTTCCCAACTACGCCATTAAGAAAAATACATTGAGCTCCTTGATCATTTATTAGTAAATTTTTATTTTTTAAATCATTAATAACCTCTACTAAAAATTTGTTATAAAATGATTCACCTCTTTCAGTCAGTTTGATATCAAGTCGATCGTAGATCTTTTGAAACTCTTTTCTAGATTGTTTGCAGAGTAATTCCCACGCAATTAGACTTTCTTGGTCACCTGCTTGTAAATTAACAACCTCATTTCTGGATTTACTTTGAAAGATTTGATCTTCATCAAATCTCTTTTTTGCTTGACGATAGAAATTCACGAGATCGCTTATTTCCACTGCATCTTTTGTATGGAGTGCCTCTGGTAAAACCTCTTTCAGATGAGTGATGAGCATGCCAAATTGTGTACCCCAATCCCCCACATGATTGAGTCGTAAGACTTCATAACCACGGAATTCAAGTACACGTGCTAATGAGTCTCCAATAATTGTTGATCGTAAGTGCCCAACATGCATTTCTTTCGCAATGTTTGGACTGGAAAAATCAATAATCACGCGGTTATTGTTTTTCCCCTCTTCTATTTTTTCACTTCTGAATTTTTTTAGAGGCACTCCCAATCTTTTATCATTTAGACGAAAATGGATTTCCGATATAAGTGTTTTTGAATTTATAGATAGGTTTATAAAACCTGGACCTGCAATAAGTGGTGGATTGCATATTTGAACAAAATCATTATCTTTTTGTAGTTGATCAGCTATTTGTTGTGCAATTTCTCGAGGAGCTTGTTTTAGTTCTTTTGCCAGTGATAAAGCACAATTTATCTGAAAATCTCCAAATTCCGGCTTGGATGCGGGGACTAAATTAGAACCTGTAAGTATTGAAGAAGTTTTTGAACTGCGATCCTCTTTTGGGAATACTTTGATGAAAGCTCTATTAAGGGCTTCTTCTAATCTGGCGGATATTTCAATCATGATGTTTATGGTTAGGTAGATACTTTTAAGATTTTTTTGTTTTTAGGATGTTGCCAGAAAACTGTTTTTTCATCGTTTAGTCAAAGCGCATACTGAAATCTATCCATTTGCTTTTAGTCATTGGAGCACTAGTTGAGATTAGATCAATACCTGTGAAAACATAATCTGACAAATTATTTGGGTTGATTCCAGAAACTTCAATAACAATATTTTGTGAGACGTATTTGGAATTACTAATTTTTGAAAGTTGACGTAACTCTGGAACTAATTTCTCTATGGTTTGAACAGACATTTCATCAAGTAAAATCCCATCAGCGCCTGCCTCTACAGCTTCTTTAGCTTGTGAGGGAGTTTCTGCTTCGACTATTATTTTTTTTGTCCATGGAAGAGTATTTTTTAAGATTTTGATACTCTCGCTAATCCCCTGAGACCATTCAATATGATTCTCTTTCAACATGGCAGCATCATCCAACCCAAGTCTATGATTAATTCCGCCACCACAATGAAAAGCATATTTTTCGAATATTCGTAGACCTGGAGTCGTTTTACGTGTGTCTGCTAACTTAACATTGGATCCTGATAGTTTAGTTACCAGTAAAGCTGTCGATGTAGCAATGCCAGAAAGATGCATGGCTACATTAAGAGTTACTCTCTCTCCTGCTACTAAGGAAGAGGATGATCCTTTTAATTCTAGGAGTTTTTGGTTCTTTTCAAACTTTTGACCATCCTCTAATAGAAGTTGAATATCAACTTGGGGATCAATTTTTTTAAATATTAGTTTGACAAGATCTCCACCACAAAAAGTGCCATCCTCTTTTGCAATCCAATGAGCTGATGCACTGCTGTCGTTGAGGACAGATCTTGTGAGGTCTCCATCACCAAGATCTTCCTCAATCCAGGTATCTAATATTTTATGTAGCTTTGGTGAGCGAAGATCCACAATACAACAAATACATTCATCACTATAACAATCCTGAAAGCAGTTATAAAAAATATTTTTTTCTATTTTTTAAATTTCATCTAATATCTTTTTCTTAAATATATTTAAGAAAATAGAAATTTTTTAATATTTTTTCTTTCTGATATGTTACGCATATGCTTTAATTAGCTTACTCTCGACTGTTTGGATCAAGTGGACGTAGTTCATAGTGTGAATATTATGGTTGCTCTATTGATTGGAGGAGTTTGCTATTACTTATATTATATTTTTACAATCGACAATAACTAGACGAAAAAAAAATTGCTTGATTATTTGCCAATACAGAATTTTGAAAATATATTATCAAGTAAGCTTTCAGTTAAATCCTCTCCTGTTAGTTCTCCTAAATAATTAATAGCTTGTCTTAAATCGATCGTCCAGAAATCCCATGGTAGCTTTTCATCAAAAACTTTATTAATATTTTCCAGGGATTCCAAAGTTGACTTAGCTAGATCAAGTTGTCTTTCATTTAGAGCAATATCGAATCCATGCATTTGATCAGAACCACATATTTTTAGTAGGTAATTAATTAGATCGTCTTCTCCATTTCCGGTTTTTGCACTTATAATAACAAGATTTTCTTTTTCTAATATATATTTTGGAACTTTTTCAAAAGATTGATTATTCTTTAAATCAGATTTATTGCCTACAATCAAAAGTGGAATATTTAAGGGTAATTGTTTTAGTATTGATTCATCCTGGCTATTCCAACCGTTTGAATAATCAAAGATTAATATGATGAGATCAGCTTGAAATAAAGTTTTTTTAGTTCTTGAAATACCAATTTTTTCGATGATATTTGTAGTCTCTCTTAGACCTGCTGTATCAATAAAAGTTATTGGTATTCCCTCTAAAACAATCTCACTTTCCAAAAGGTCTCTAGTAGTTCCAGGTAGGTCAGTCACAATGGCTTTTTCTTGCTTGGAAAGCCTATTAAGTAAGGAGCTTTTCCCTACATTAGGTTTCCCGGTCAGTGCAACTTTTAAGCCAGAACGAACCCAAGATCCTCTTTTAGCATTATCAATTAGTTCGTTAAGATCTTTTTGGATTGCGATAATTTTATTCTTTACCTGTGTTTCATCTAAAATTGGAAGGTCTTCTTCAAAATCTAGTCTTGCTTCGATTTCCGTGAGTTCTTCTATCAATCGATTCCGGATTAAAAGCATCGTAGTTTGAATATTTCCTTCAATTCCTTTAATAGCGAGCTCTGCTGCTTTTCTACTTCTTGCTGCGACTAATTCGCTAATTGATTCTGCTTGAGTCAGGCTTATACGACCATTCAGTACTGCTCGTTGACTAAATTCACCTGGTTCTGCTCTTCGAACGCTTGGCATATCCAGTATTCTTTCCAGGATCCTCTGGACTGCAATAATTCCACCATGGCAATGAATTTCCACCACATCTTCACCTGTAAAGCTTCGTGGACCTTTCATTATCAGTATTAATACTTCATCGATATATATTTTTTGATTTGTTTCGGTTACATGTCCGTATAGCACTTTGTGAGTGGCCCAATCGTGCATTCCAGGGATATGAACAATATTTTGAGTTATCTCAATTGCTGAGGAGCCCGAGATCCTAATGACAGCGATGCTTCCTTGGCCGGGAGAAACGGCAGTTGCAATTGCAGCAATAGTATCTTCAGTAGGGGAAAACGAATTCATTAATCAATAATCACGCAATCTTCACTAAGATCAAATCTAGTTTTCTTTTTTATGACCAAGATTTTTAAAATATGAAAAAAATCTTTCTAAATCTAATACAAAGAATTCGTAAATTTATCTCTTGGCTGTGGAAACAAGAAGGTTCTCCGTCTCAAAGAGCATTAGGGTTGGGCGTGGGGATATTTAGTGGTTGTTTCCCATTCTTTGGCTTGCAAACCTTGATGGGTGTTTTTTTAGCAAAAATTTTTAGGGGAAATAGTATTTTGGCGGCTGTTGGTACCTGGATTAGTAACCCATTTACTTATGTTCCTCTTTATTATTTTAATTATAGAGTAGGCTCTTTAATACTTAACAAAGAAAAAAATATAGTTGATTTTAGTCATATAACTACTAACCAATTGTGGTCTCAAGGTTGGTACTTAAGTTCTCGACTGATAATTGGCTCGATATGTATGGGTCTTTTGGCTGGAATCGTTGGTGGACTTGGTTTGTATTTTTTACTCAAAAAACTTTCTAATAAAATTTAAATTTATATATTAGATATCATTCAGTTGTTATAAATAATCTTTCGGATTATTTATAAGGTTAATTAATTCCTGTCCGTGCAATATCTAAGACATCAGCCATTGAACGTATTTGATTGATAGTGATTTCTAATTGATTAGCGCTTTCCAGTTCAACTCTAAGGTCTATGCATGCAGGTTTGCCATGAGATGTCTTTACTCTTGCATCGATTACATTAATTCCTCTATCAGAAAGTCTCATTAATATGTCTTTAAGTACTCCCACTCTATCAATAACTTCAATTCTTAATTGAATAGGAAATTTCTCTTCTTTGATAGGTGTGTTGCTATTCCACTTGACTGATAGTCTTCTATTGTTAGGGACTGATTGTATATTGACACAATTAGTCCGATGTATCGTGATTCCATGATTACCAAGTGCAACTGTTCCGAGTATTGATTCTCCTGGCAAAGGGCTACAACATCCCCCGAGTCTATAGTCAAGTCCTTCAAGGCCAACTATTGGCGAATACTTTGTTTGAGATGTTTTTGATTTGTTTGAAGCTAGATTTGCTTGTGATCCAATTTGATTCGCCAGCTCGATATCACTTAATTCAGCCTCAGGTAGCTGGTTTTGTATTTTGATCTCTTCTCTAAATCTATTAATCACTTGATGTAGGGTTAATGCTCCAAATCCAAGTGCAGCTAATAAATCTTCCGTAGACTTTAGATTACATCTCTCAGCAACTTTTGTTATCGCATCACCTTTGAGTAAATTATCAATTCCTTTACGACCAAATTCTTGTTCTAGGAGTTCCTTTCCTCTTAATATTGTTTCTTGACGATGACTTTTTTTGTACCATTGTCTAATGCGATTCCTAGCTGTGGGTGTGGCTACATAGTTTAGCCAATCTAAACTTGGATGAGAGCTCTTGTGAGTGAGGATCTCAACGAAATCTCCATTTTCAAGAGGTGTTGATAGAACGCAAAGACGATCATTAATTCTAGCACCATTGCAATGATTTCCTACTTCAGAGTGAATACGATAAGCAAAATCGATTGCTGTTGAACCATTTCTTAATCCTAAGACATCTCCTTTTGGAGTGAAAACAAAAACTTCTTCATCAAATAAATCCTCTTTAATTGATGCAAGGTAGTCATTGTGATCATTAACCCCATCTTCTTGTTGCCATTCAACTAGTTGGCGTAACCAATTAAATTTTTCTGAATCTGGATTAGCAGGAGATCCTCCTTCTTTATACTTCCAGTGAGCTGCAATTCCAAACTCTGAAACCCTATGCATTTCTGGAGTCCTGATTTGCACTTCAATAGGTCTGTGCCGGCCAATTACAGCTGTATGTAGCGACTGGTATCCATTTGCTTTTGGGAGGCCTATATAGTCTTTAAATCGACCAGGAATTGGTCTGAATGTGTCATGGACAACGGCAAGAGCTCGATAACATGTCTCGACATCTGAGACAAGAATTCTTAGAGCAGCAACATCAAAAATTTCATGAAATTCTTTTTGTTGTCTTTGCATTTTGCTCCATATTCCATATAAATGCTTTGGCCTTCCACTAACCTCACATTGGCTAAGTCCTGCTGAGCTCAGGCGGTCTTTTAGTAATTGAACAGTTGTATTTAATCTCTCTTCCCTTTCACTACGCTTACTAGCTATTTGTTGTTGAATTTCTCTGAAGGGATCTGGCTCTATAAGTTTAAATGCTAGGTCTTCTAGTTCCCATTTGAAGCGTCCTATTCCTAAACGGTTTGCGAGTGGAGCATAAATTTCTCTCGTTTCTTTAGCTATTCGTGTTTGCTTCTCTTTGTCTAAGTAACTAATAGTTCTCATATTGTGTAGCCTATCTGCAAGCTTCACCAATACAACTCGAATATCGCTAGCCATAGCTAGAAACATTTTACGTAAGTTTTCTGCTTGCGCTTCTGTCCGATTATTAAAATGGATTCCGCCCAATTTAGTTACACCTTCAACTAGATATCTAACTTCACTACCAAAATACCCCTCGAGTTGTTCTGGTGTGATGTCTGTATCTTCGACGACGTCATGTAAAAAAACTGCTGCAATCACACTAGCGCTTGCACCTATCTCTCTTAGCAAGTCCGCTACCGCAACTGGATGGGTTATGTAAGGTTCGCCACTTTTTCTGTATTGCCCTTTATGTAATTGAAATGCAAGGTCAAATGCGGCAACTAAAAGTGCTTCTGAATCTCTTGGGCAGCTTGCTCCTATCCCCGGTGGAATATTTTCAATGCAATTTTTTAACCACTCTGGCAGAATAATTTCATAATCATCAATATGTTTGATTTGATGAGTTCTAAGTTGCGGCTGGCCATCAAAAAATTCATCACAGACGATATGAGTCTGGTTTGAGTTGTGCGCAGAGGTGACTTTAGGCATCAGCACTGAAGCTTAATTTATTTTATTCAGACTCAACATTTCTTGCTACCTTTTTATGAATAATTCATCAAAAGAAGTTTTAAAGATAAATAAATTAAATGCTATTTATCCAAACACTTCATCTTATGTGTTAAGAGGACTAAATCTGCATATAAATCGTGGCGATAGGCTTGCATTAGTTGGTAGTTCAGGATGTGGTAAAAGTACTGTTGCTAAGGCTGTAATGCAGCTTCTTCCCAATGGATGTGATTGTGATGGCGAGATTGTTTTAAATGGAAAAAATGTATTGGATCTAGACAAGGCTTCTTTGCAAACTATTCGAGGGAAAGAGGTGGGATTGATTTTTCAGGATCCAATGTCACGTTTGAATCCTTTAATGACTGTTGGTGATCATTTGGTTGATACTTTTAAAGCTCATGATGATTCTGAACCAATGGATAACTTAGTGAAAAAAGCTAAAAGCATATTAGAAAAAGTTGGAATAGACCCTTTAAGATTTAATTCTTTTCCGCATGAATTCAGTGGAGGGATGAGACAACGTGTAGCAATTGCTTTGGCAATTTGTTTAAGACCTCCTTTGATAATTGCTGATGAACCTACAACTAGTTTGGATACAATCGTAGCTGATCAAATCATGAGTGAACTGAGTTTACTTTGTGATGAAATTGGAACGGCCTTACTATTAATTAGTCATGATTTATGTATGGCATATAAATGGTGTAATAAGATTGCAATACTTGATTACGGTCAAATAGTAGAATCTGGAAATATAAAAGAGATCGTTGGTAATCCAAAAACTGAGATTGCTCAAAGATTAGTGAATTCAGCAAGAATTTTAGAAGGTTCTCAGAGAGAAATAATGAATAAAAGCGATGCATTATTGAGAGTAAATAGATTACGTTGCTGGCATGATTTAGGCTTTTGGCCTTTCAATTCTTTTTGGTTGAAAGCTGTTAATGAAGTTACCTTCTCTTTGTATGAAGGTGAAACCCTTGGTATCGTAGGTCCATCAGGATGTGGCAAGAGTACTCTTTGTAGAGCGTTGACTGGCTTATTGCCTACTAGAGGTGGAAGTGTTTTTTTTCTTGGAAAGAATATTTCAAATATGAATAGAAAATCTTTAAAACAATTACGTAAATATATTCAAATTATTTTTCAAGATCCTTCTGCCTCTTTGAATCCTAAGATGTCAGTAATGGATGCAATTATAGATCCAATTCTTATCTATAAATTGCTAAGTCGATCTCAAGCTAGAGAAAAAGCTCGTAATCTTTTAGAACTAGTTGGTTTAACGCCTACAGCAATGTATGAACAACGCTTACCTTCTCAGCTTTCAGGAGGACAACAGCAAAGAGTAGTTATTGCAAGAGCACTTGCACTTAGTCCCAAAATACTTATCTGTGATGAAAGTGTCAGTATGTTAGATACTGAAATTCAAGCAGAAGTTTTGGAGTTACTACGCTCTTTGCAAGAAAAATTCAAATTGTCTATGTTGTTCATAACCCATGATTTATCTGTTGCTGCAGGATTTTGTCACAGAGTATTAGTGTTCGATAAAGGGGAAATTATCGAAGAGAATTCTGGTAAGAATTTGTTCATGAATCCTAAAAAATATCTCACAAAAAAAATGGTAAATGCATGCCCTAGACTTCCGAAATAACATTATTTTTATATTGTAAAATTTTTAAAAGTCGTTCAAAATCTGCAGGTAATGGAGCTGTAAATTTCATTTTTTTTAATGTTATTGGGTGTATTAAACCCAATTCAACTGCATGTAAAGCTTGGCCACCAAGCTTAATAGGTAATTTTTTACACCTACTGTAAGTTTGGTCTCCAATAATAGGATGACCTATGTGTGCACTATGAACACGAATTTGATGCGTTCTACCCGTATCAAGTTTGAATTTAAGAAGAGAAAAATTTCCCAGATTTTCAATTAATTTCCAATGTGTACATGCATATCTACCAGATTCCTCATCAACTACAGCATATTTTTTTCGATCTTTTGGATGTCGACCAATACATCCAACAATCATCCCTTCATTGTCTTTAATAGATCCATGGACAACAGCAATATAATTTCTTGAGGCTACTCTTTTTTGAATTTGTATTTGTAGTTTAACTAAGGCTTCTTGGGTTTTCGCTACGACAATGCATCCAGTTGTGTCTTTATCTAAGCGATGAACTATTCCAGGCCTTAATTTACCTCCGATGCCTGGTAAGTCTGGGCAATGATTGATTAAACCATTAACTAAAGTTCCTGATTTATTCCCTGGTGCAGGATGAACTGCTATCCCAGCTGTTTTATTGATGACTATTAAATGATTATCTTCATATAAAATATCTAAATCAATTTTTTCTGGTTTTAAGTAAGGAAGAGGCTCAGGTGGCGGAACCCAAAGTTGAATAATGTCACCTGGCCTAATGGGAGTTTTTGCTTTTCCAGTTTTACCGTTCACTCTTGCAAAACCCGCTTCAATGAATTTCTGAATATGAGCCCTACTTTGTTCGGCTCGTTGACTTACCAGCCATCTATCAAGACGCATAGGCAAAGGTTTGTTATATTCACTCTCAAATAATTCACCTGGTCCCTGCCCAAATTCATGTTTGATTTCTTTATTCATTAGGGGAGTTCAAGAGAAATATTACCCAACAAATTTTTGCGAAAATCATCAAGTAATCTTTGAGACATTCTTCGAGTATCTCCAGAAGTGTGACGTTCTGCGGCTGAAAGTAGCCATAAAGATTTGTCTTTAATAGTTTCATTGACAAATATTCCATATCTATTTTGAAGACACATTGACTTGATTCCCGCTTCTTGGGTGGTTTCTAATGTCTCAAGAAGTTTCATAAAGTTAATGGCTACTTGTTCAGTATCGTATGCGGCTTGACCAATATCATCACAAATGGCCAATTTTAACGCGGCATTTTGATCTTCAATTCTAGGCGGCAGAACACCAGGAGCATCCAATAGATCAAGATCTTGTCCCAATCTTACCCATCTCAAACTTCTTGTGACCCCAGGTTTTCTTGAGCTAGATACAACCTTCTTTTTAACGAGTCTGTTAATGAGAGCAGATTTCCCAACATTTGGGAAACCAAGAGTTAGAACTCTAATTGCACGATTTTTCATTCCTCGGTCGAGACGTCTTTGATTTAATTCTTGCCCAGCTCGAATAGCGGCTTGTTTTATTTGGAGAACGCCTGTTCCAGTTTTTGCATCACACCACCATGGGACTTTCCCTTCTGACCTTAATTTTTTATCCCAAGCTTTATGGGCATCAACATTAATCATGTCTTTTCTATTAATAACTAATATTTGCTTCTTTCCTTTTAACCATTTTTGAAGATATGGATGAGAAGTGGCGAGAGGTATCCTTGCGTCTCGCACGTCGAAAACTAGATCAACTTTATTCAGATGCTCCTTTAACTGTTTTTCTGCTTTAGCAATATGCCCTGGATACCATTGTATAAGCTGCTTGTTCACTGAATTTTAAAAGGAAGTTGGATTAAATTGACTAATTTAAAAAATTGTCAAAGTTGATTTTTGATTTCTTTTGGGAGTGTAGTTTTACAAATTCTAAGTTCAACTTATCATCTGAAAAGATTAAATAAATTGATAATAATAATTGAATTATTCAGAATATCCCGATAGGAGTTAAATTTTTTGATGAATCTAGATTAACAGAATTACAATATTTAATAACTTGCCGGTGAAAAAATTTCTCATGCATTAAGGTTCAAAAAAAATTGATTTGTTATCCTTGAATTAGAAGTTTACTTTGTCTAGTAATTACAGTAATTCTAGTGGTAATTAATTATAGTAACCATAGATTTTAAATATCTAAAAAGCCGTTTTTAGTTTCTTTGGCGTTTAGGCAGATTTTTTCTGTGTCTTAGTAATTACCCAATTAGTGCCTTTCAAGAGCTATGGTCACTCAGTTTCCTTTCTGAATCCCATACATTATGTCTAAGCGTTCCCTGTCAAGTCTCGGCGCTGATGACTTATGCGGCAAACGTGTTTTAGTAAGAGTTGATTTTAATGTCCCATTAGGAGATGAGGGGCAAATAACTGATGACACAAGAATTCGTGCTGCTTTACCAACTATTAATGACCTGCTTGAGAAGAGTGCAAGAGTTATTCTTTCTGCTCATTTTGGTAGGCCAAAGGGAGCGGTTAATGAAACAATGCGTTTGACTTCTGTTGCTCAAAGACTAAGTGAATTGCTTGGTAAAACAGTTGTGAAAACTGAAAGTTGTGTAGGAGCTGAAGCCAAGTCAAAAGTAGATGCTATGTCCAATGGCGATGTTGTTCTTTTGGAAAATGTTCGATTTATTGCTGGGGAAGAAAAAAACGATACAGAATTTGCAAAGGAATTAGCTTCTTTGGCAGAAGTTTATGTTAATGATGCTTTTGGAGCTGCCCACCGCGCTCATGCTTCAACCGAGGGAGTTACAAAGTTCTTAAGTCCTTGTGTTGCTGGTTATTTAATGGAAAAAGAACTTAAGTACCTTCAGGGAGCTGTAGATCAACCTAAAAGACCATTGGCAGCTATAGTTGGCGGTTCAAAAGTAAGTAGTAAGATCGGAGTGTTGGAGTCTTTGATTGATAAATGTGACAAGATAATTGTTGGTGGAGGGATGATATTTACTTTTTATAAAGCTAGAGGATTATCGGTTGGTAATAGTCTTGTAGAAGAAGATAAGCTTGAATTGGCAAGTGCTTTGGAGAAGAAAGCGAAAGATAAAGGAGTTGAGTTTCTTTTGCCTAGTGATGTTGTGTTGGCCGATAATTTTTCTCCTGATGCAAATAGCAAATCTTCAAAAGTTGATGCTATTAGCGAAGGTTGGATGGGATTGGATATTGGTTCAGAATCAGTTTCACTTTTTCAGGATGCGCTGAAAGATTGCAAAACAGTTATTTGGAATGGACCAATGGGTGTGTTTGAATTCGAGAAATTTGCAAATGGAACCAATGCGATAGCAAATACTTTGGCTGAATTAAGTGCTCAAGGATGCTGCACAATTATTGGAGGTGGAGATTCAGTGGCAGCAGTTGAGAAAGCAGGTTTAGCGAAAAAAATGTCTCATATCTCGACTGGGGGTGGTGCTAGCCTTGAACTCTTGGAAGGGAAAGTTCTTCCTGGTGTTTCTGCTTTAGATGATGCTTAATAATTTCAATTTAATTTTATGATTAATAAAAGTAGGTTTTATAAACCTACTTTTATTTTTTTTGTAATTAAATAAATCCCTTCTGGATGCGTTATGATTGCTGATATAGTTTGAGAACCAGGGTTTAAGGGCGCTTGAATATATTTAAATAGACCACCTGATTGATTCGGCTTAATACCAAAGATATCATTTGATACTTTTTTATTATCCTCGTCTTTAAGTACGATCATTCCACTAGCAGTTAAAGAATTGTCTAATGGGCTTTCAATAATTAAATTCATTTCATATTTTTCACCAGTACGAACTTTGTCTGGAGAAACAATTTTTATAATAAGAGGTGAATTTTGGCTATTCAGAATTGATTCTTCATCAATAACTTCATATCCTTTGATTTTATTTTTGTAGGTCTCTAACTTGACAGTCTGTTTAGTATGTAGATGATAAATTATATCATTAATTTTTCTTTTAGATATGATTTTGATATCTAGAAATGATTTATCTTGATCATTGCTTAATGGTTGAATTGACCATTTTGCATTTTTATATTTTTTTCTGAAGTCTAAATACTGTTTATTAAATTGATTGAATGATTTGTGCAGAAATAGATCTTTTAGCAAATTATCCTCTCTTTTATTAAGATGTTTCTCCAATTGGTTAATTAATAACTGATTATCTATATTTTTACTAAAAGCAGAATTGATCATTAGGGGATATAGCAATAAAAAAACTATTGATTTCGCTATGAGTGAATTTCGCACGCCTACCTTTTTTACTCAATATAACTTAGCCTTCAAGGATAAGTTATATTGAGTTTATGCCTCGCCTTTTAATTGCTGCAAGCGGAACGGGTGGGCATATTTATCCTGCATTGTCTTTTGCGAATTCACTTCCAAATTCTTGGAAAATTGAATGGTTAGGTGTTCCAAATAGGCTAGAGATTGAACTGGTTCCCAAGAAATACAATTTAATAAAGCTTAGAGTCGGAGGATTACAAGGAAATATTTTTAGAAAAATGTTTGATTTATATAAATTACTCTTTGCTTCTATCCGGGTCTCTTTTCTATTACGTCAAAAAAAAATTAATGTTGTTTTTACTACTGGGGGGTATATCTCTGCTCCTAGCATTCTCGGTGCAAAACTGACTGGCATCCCTGTAGTGTTGCATGAATCTAATGCTATTCCAGGGAAAGTAACTAGGTTATTAGGTAGATTTTGTGACCATGTTGCGTTAGGAATTTCATCAGCATCTGATTATTTGCCAGGGTGTAGAACAAGTTTTACTGGAACACCTGTAAGGTCAGAATTTATTTTGGATCAGTCTCTTCCACCTTGGGCTCCCCTTGGAGAGGGGATATTGATTGTAGTTATGGGAGGCAGTCAAGGCGCAATAAAAATGAATGAAATGGTGAGGAATATCTTACCTTGGTTGCTTGCTAAGGGTTGTAGAGTTATTCATCTGACCGGTAAAAATGATTATTTCTATAAAAAATTAGATAAAGTTGATACTAACGCTAATTTGGTTGTAAGAGAATTTAGTAATGAAATCTCGGCCTTGCTTCAAAATGCTGATCTTGCAATAAGTAGATCAGGATCTGGTGCTATTTGTGAATTAATGGTATCTAAGACCCCTTCAATCTTAATACCTTTCCCAGCTTCTGCTGATCAACATCAAGAACTAAATGCTGCTTATATGGCTAGATATGGAGGGGCTGTAATAGTGAATCAACATGATCCAGAAAAAGATATTTTGAAAAAAACTATATCTCATTTGATTGATTCTAATTCTCTCATTGAAATGAAAGCAAATATGAATAATTATGATTATATTAATCCTGAAAAAAAGATATTTGAGATTATCAATTCGATTAGTTAATATAATCTTTTAAAGTATTAATAATTTTAATATTTTGCTTTCGTTTTTGGAGACTTATTCTAATCCAGTTTTCATCTAGAGTTTTAAATGATCTACAGTCTCTTAATAAAATTCCTCGCTTTTTTAAATTTTCAATAAGATTTAATATAGAACTATCACTTTGAATTAATTGAAAATTCGTAGTTGTGGGTAGAGGCTTAATAGTCGAAAAATCTGACAAACTTTTATGTAACCAGTTACCTTCTTCTTCTACCCATCTATGGATTTTAATTAATCTTTTTTTATGCATTTTAGAATCTTTCATGATCATATTAGTTACATTTATTGCTAGCGTATTTACTGGCCATGGATCTCTTATCTCTTTCCATTTTAATAATCTATCTGAGTTCGTTACGGCGTATCCAATTCTTAATCCTGCAATACCTAGAAACTTAGTTAAACTTCTTATCACTATTAGGTTATTATGGCTTTTCGTTAAATTAATGACTGATTGATTTTCCCCACCGGGTGTAAGAGGAATAAATGCTTCATCGCAAATTATAAGCTTATAGTTATTTAATAATTTTTCTATCGATGAACGACTCCATAATTGCCCCGTTGGATTGTGTGGGTTTGTAATCCATAATACATCTGTTTTTGGTCTAATTGGAAATGATTGTGGATTGCTATTAGTCCAAGATAAAGGAATAGGACTACGTATATAAGAAGCATTCCAGCATTTTAAAGCTCTTTGATAGTCTCCAAAGCAAGGCGAGGGTAAGGAACTTATTCCATTTAAACTTGCATCTCTTGCGGCCCATGTAAATAATTCAGAGGCTCCATTACCAGGTATGACCATTGAAGGGTGAATATTATGCCATTTTGCAATAGAATTTTTGACTTCAAAATAACTTCTATCAGGATAATATTTTATAGATCCTTTCTTAAGACTATTAATGAGATAATTATTTAACTTTTTAGGTAATTTAAAAGGGGCTATTGATGCACTTGCATCGATTATTTTATCTTTAGATAGTCCTAACTTCCTTGCTTCTTTCTCAATATTACCCCCATGAATATCAAAGTCTATTTTCATTATATTTGTTATAGTATTGTGTTCAGTTTAAACATAACCATCATTAATTATTGAAATCATTTGTGTTTTTATTTCCATGGTTCTTCCGAGCCGATTACCTCTTTAATATTTCGGAATCCGTGTTTTTCCATTTGCAGGATTAATCCATCTAAGATTTCTGGAACTAAATTTGGCCCTTCAAATATCCAACCTGTATACACCTGAACCAGTGATGCCCCAGCGGCAATTCTTTCCCAAGCTGTTTGTGCTGAACTGATTCCACCTACACCAATAAGCGGTAAAGCCTTATTAGTACTACTCCTTAGCCTTCTAATAACTTCCAGTCCTCTTTTTTCTAAAGGGAGTCCACTTAAGCCTCCATTTTCTTGTTCTAAAGTATTTCCTGTTTTGATTCTTAAGTTTTTTAAGTTAAATCTATTTAAGCTTGTATTGATTGCAATTATTCCATCAATACCATTCTCAATTGACACTCTCGCAATTTCGTCAATTTCTTCATTTGAGAGATCTGGAGCAATTTTCACAAGCAAAGGAGGACAATTTGAAAAATCTTTTAGCGTGCATATTAACTTTTTAATTTCTTTTGTTCCTTGTAATGAGCGAAGGCCTGGGGTATTCGGCGAACTAACATTGATAACGGCATAGTCTGATATAGGAGCCAAAAGTCTTAAAGATAAAAAATAGTCTTTATGGGCTTCATCTAGAGATGTGATTTTTGACTTTCCTAAATTGATTCCCAGGACACACGGTCTATTTCCAGGCGCTGGGATTTGTTGTTTTTCTATGGTTTTAAGAAATTTTTCAGCGCCTTCATTATTGAACCCCATTCGATTCAATGCAGCTTTCTCTTTGGCAATTCTGAAAAGTCTGGGTTTTGGATTACCTTTTTGTGCATGCCAAGTAATGGTTCCTAATTCTGCGAAACCAAATCCAAAATAATTCCAAAGACCTGCTCCTACCCCATTTTTATCAAATCCAGCAGCAAGCCCTATAGGGTTTTTAAAGTGCGAGCCAAAGATGATTTGATTTAAGCTTGAATTGCTTCTTTGCAAATCACTTGATGCTTTTAGAAGGATATTAGAAATTATTGGAAGATTTCTATTTAATGAAGCAAATTTAATGGCGTTAAGAGCTGAATTGGTAAGTATTTCTGCATCAATACCCTCGTCTTGAGATAGAAGCTGACCAAGCAGAATATTGTAAAAATCGTTTTTTTTATTATTATTTGACAAAATCTTTTAGCTGTATTTTTCGACCTTTAGAAAAAGCTACAGCAATTGCATCAACTCTATCATTATCCTTCTCTCCGCTATGTCCCTTGACATATTGAAGTTTGATTTTTGGCAGTTCAGGGTGGTCAAGAGCTTTCCACAAATCTTGATTGAGAACTTGTTTACCAGATGCAGTTTTCCATCCTTTTTTTTTCCAATTCGACATCCATCTTTCCATTCCATCAATTAAATATTTGCTATCAGTTTTGATGGTTATAGAAGGGTGACATTTTATTTTTTTTAATTTCTCAAGAACAAATAATGCCGCCTGCAATTCCATGCGATTATTTGTTGTTTCTGGGCTGAAACCACCAAATTCAACTTCGCTTCCATCCTGGAATCTAATTAATGCTCCCCATCCACCTGGACCAGGATTTCCGCTACAAGCACCATCAGTTGCTGCAGCAATAGCCAATTTTTCTTCTTTAGACATAAAAAAACCGGTCTGAATAGACCGGTTTTATATAAGCAGAAATCAGGTGTTTTTCCAGTAACAATTTTATTTTAAAGTTACTTTTCCACCAACA
The DNA here is from genome assembly GCF_027359355.1 of Prochlorococcus marinus str. MIT 1214. Taxonomy (NCBI): domain Bacteria; kingdom Bacillati; phylum Cyanobacteriota; class Cyanophyceae; order Synechococcales; family Prochlorococcaceae; genus Prochlorococcus; species Prochlorococcus marinus. The sequence continues at coordinate 1,611,002 of NZ_CP114777.1, forward strand.
GCTTCAATTGCTTTCTTTAAAGCTTCAGCATCTTCTTTTGTTGCTCCTTCTTTTATTGTTTTTGGAGCAGCTTCCACTAAGGCTTTTGCTTCGCCAAGGCCTAGACCTGTAGCATTTCGAACTTCTTTAAGGACTTTGATTTTAGATGAAGCGTCAAAGCTTTCTAAAACCACCTCAAATTCAGTTTTTTCTTCGGCAGCATCAGCACCATCGCCACCAGCAGCAGCTCCTGGAGCTGCCATGACAACGCCAGCAGATGCGGCGGCAGATACACCAAAAGCTTCTTCTATTTGCTTGACAAGCTCTGAAGCTTCAAGCAAAGAGAGGCTTTTTAATGAATCTAAGATTTCATCGGTTTTTGCAGACATGGTTTAAATCAGCAACTAAGTAAGTAGAAAACAAATTGTGAAACAAGGAGTATCAGCTCTCGCCGCTCTCGGAATGTTGTTTAAGAGATCTCGCAAGTCCAGATGGAACCTCATTTATACCAATAGCAATTTTGCTTGTTATGGAATTCATTGCACCAGCAATTTGTGCCATAAGTGCTTCCTTGCTAGGAAGTTTTGCAATCGCTTTGATCTCATCTTGAGATAAAAGTTTGCCTTCGAAAAGACCTCCTTTAGTCTCAGACTTTTGAGTTTCCTTTTGAAATGCTTGAACAGCTTTAACAGCGCTCCCAACATCTCCTTTGATTAAAACAAAGGCGTTAGTTCCAGTAAGCAATGAATCCAAACCAGTCCAGGAATCTTTTCCTTTTATGGCTTGACGCATCAAGGTGTTTTTCGTGACCTTGCATACGCCATCGCTTTTTTGCAATCGTGAGCGCAAGTCGGACATCTCTTTTGTGGATAAGCCCTTGTAATCAAGAACTAAAGCCATTTCGGAGTTGTCTAGTAGACCCTCTATTGTTTTGACGATCTGTTTTTTGCTTTCCAGCGTGCGGCCCATAATAATTGGATCGAATCGGGGGAAGAACTGGACATACGGCCATATTCCCTAGGGGAATCGAGGCCGCTAACGATTCAATCCAGAAAGATAAAACCTGCGTATACCTCGGCGGGATTTATAGTGTCCATTAAACGATAAAGTTTAATAGATTCAGACCTGCTGTCTTTGGTTGGGCGCATGCCCTTGTGGCTATACCACTGAGCTAATTTACAACAACAAGGGTCACTTTTCTTTTTGCAAGTCTTGTAATTCGCTGATATCTACTTCTACTGATGGTCCCATGGTGGATGTAATAAAGAAGCTTCTCCAGAATTTTCCTTTTGCTCCACTTGGTTTATTTTTTTCTATGGTTAATTGCAATGTCTTCAAATTTTCAAGGAGAGCATCTTCCGAAAAACTTGCTTTACCAAATCGAACATGCACTATTCCTGCTTTGTCTGCTCTAAATTCAAGTTTTCCTGCTTTAAATTCTTTAATAGCTCCTGCTAAATCGGTTGTAACTGTTCCCGCTTTTGGATTAGGCATAAGTCCTCTAGGACCAAGGACTCTTCCAAGTTTTGCGACCTTTGGCATCATATCTGGAGTCGAAATTAGGAGGTCGAAGTTCATCTCTCCTTTGTTTATTGAATCGACTAAATCTTCCTCTCCAGCCAGATCAGCACCTGCTTTAGTTGCTTCAGAAACTTTTTCACCGCGTGTAACTACTGCTATGCGTACTTTCTGGCCTGTACCACTTGGTAAGGCAACTGTCGTTCTTAGTTGCTGATCAGTATATTTGGGGTCAATGCCTAATCTTATGTGAGCTTCAATAGTCTCATCGAATTTTGCATTTGCATTCTCCTTGACTAGCTTTATGGCTTCAATTGGAGAATATGAACGCTCTTCCACTTTGGAAAGTAACGTTGTCATTCTTTTAGAAAAATTTTTCATAATAATTGGGGTCCATTCGACTTTTAGTCTCCCCCTTTAAGAGAACGTTTGATAATTTTACGATTTAATTAGTCCTTTATGGAAACTCCCATATTTTTAGCGGTTCCCTCAATAACTTTCATCGCTGACTCGATGCTACTGCAATTGAGATCTGGAAGTTTTGTTTTAGCAATTTCTTCAAGTTGACTTTTACTAATCGAACCAGCAGTTCCTTTCGCTGACTCTCCTGAACCTTTCGAAATACCTGCTGCTTTAGTTATCAAAACCGAAGCAGGAGGAGTTTTTGTTATGAAAGTAAAACTTCTATCTTCGAAAACTGATATTTCTACAGGGATAACAAAGCCAGCTTTGTCTTGGGTTCGCGAATTGTATTCCTTACAAAATGCCATTATGTTTACCCCATGTTGACCAAGCGCAGGGCCAACGGGAGGGGCTGGGTTTGCTTTGCCAGCCTGTAAGGCCAACTTGATCAGGGCTACTACTTTCTTTGCCATCGGCTAAAAATTGAACTAAAGCGGAACACCTGAAACTAATCAGGTTAAATTATCTAATAAACTTAACTCCTAGACTGACCAGACAGCAAAAGGAAATTAAAAATCAATTTTGTTTAGTTATTTGAGAAAATTCAAGCTCAACAGGAGTTTCTCTACCAAAAATAGATAAAAGAGCTTTTAGTTTGTTTCTTTCTCCTGAAACTTCAATTACTTCACCTTGGAAATCTTTAAAAGGACCAGAGGTCACAACAATCTGATCACCTTCTTCTACATCCAACTTAACGACAGTTTTCTTTTCAGCTGCACGTTTAAAAATCCTATTAACTTCTTGCCTGCTGAGAGGACGAGGTTTTATATGTCCGCGTGATTTACCCGTAGCTCTTCGGTCTTCTGCACCAACAAAATTAATTACATTTGGAGTACTTCTTACAGCCATCATTGTGTCTTCATCTAGCACCATACGAACTAATACATAGCCAGGGAAAACTTTTTCTTCTGTCGTCTGCCTGCTACCATCTTTTTTTAGCTTAACTGCAGGTGTTTGAGGAATCTCTATTTCTATGATTCTGTCACTAACACCAAGAGTTATAGATCTTTGTTCAAGTGTTGCTTTTACCTTCTTTTCGCAACTTGAGGCAACTTGAATAGCGTACCAACGAGCAATATTCGTTTTTATTGTCTGATTTGAAAAATGTGATTGATCATCCTCGATTGTTTCTGATGTATCAATTATTTTTGAATCTTTGTTAGGTGTGGTTTCAATCTCTGACACTGGAAAAAATTGTGAGTGGTTTAAGAATTTAGGTTCGTCAACTCAGCGGAATATCTGAGTAGAAGCCCATCCGTAAAAACGGCTTACAGCAGCAATTGATACTGCTGATAAAGTTACCATTAAAATCACAGCAACAGATTCGCTGAACAGTTGTTGGCGTGAAGGCCAAACAACAAGTTTCATTTCATCAATTGTAGATGACAAAAAACTTTTTTTTAAAGCAGTCTTTTCCTGTGTTTTAGGAATTACTTTTTCTTGATCCTCTTTAGAGGTTGGACTTGTCACTTTGGGAAGATTAAAAGAAAGGTACTTTTAAAAAGAATGGCTATAAAACTAGAATAACTTATGTTTGATAGATTAGTTATCTATTAAAAAAAGAAGTTTTTTAGAGTCATCATCACTAGTCTTAACCTTAATTGATCTGGCATCTGCAAAAGCCTCCTCTAAAATTTGTGTTGCCAGTGGGTTTTCTAATCTTCTTCGAATCACTCTTCTTAGTGGTCTGGCCCCATACTCAGGTTCATAGCCTTCATCAGCAAGAGTTTTAATGGTGTTTTCATCAACATAAAGATCTAACCCTTGGTGCTTGAGCAGCTTCCTTAGCTCTTCAAGTTGAAGTCGCACTATTTGTTCTAAACTTTCAGGCTTTAGTGGACTAAATCGTATTACTTCATCAATGCGGTTCAAAAATTCTGGTCGAAAATGTTTTGCTAGAGCTTCGTTGATTTTTTGGTCTAATTCTTGCGCAAGAAAATTTTTATTTGAATTTTCGCTTTGCACTTTAAGTGAATTATTTAAGATTGCTTTGCTAGCAAGATTGCTGGTCATAACAATAACTGTATTTCTAAAATCCACTGTTCGACCTTGAGAATCGGTGAGTCTGCCATCATCTAACACTTGTAAGAGGATGTTAAAAACTTCTGGATGTGCTTTTTCTATCTCATCAAGAAGTAAAACTGCATAAGGTCTTTTTCTAATTGCCTCTGTTAATTGCCCACCTTCTTCGTAGCCTACGTATCCAGGCGGTGCCCCTAAGAGTCTTGAAACAGCATTTCTCTCCATATATTCACTCATATCAAGTCTCAATAAAGCGTCCTCTTCATCAAATAAAGAACTTGCTAGTGACTTAGCAAGTTCAGTTTTTCCAACACCTGTAGGACCTAGAAAAAGAAAGGATCCTATAGGTCTTCTTATGTCCTGCATTCCTGCTCTTGCTCTACGAATTGCTGCTGAGACCGCTTGAACAGCATTTAATTGACCGATGACTTTTTTTTCTAAGTCTTGTTCTAAATGCAAAAGTTTTTGTCTTTCACCTGACAAAACTTTGCTAACAGGAATTCCTGTCCATCTTGAGACAACATCAGCTATATCTTCTGGGTCAACTTGGTCTGTTAGTAAGGAATTGGCATATTCATTATCTTCTTGAATAGAAGCTTCTATGTCTTTGATTCTTTCTTTGATTTGAAAAAGTTGTTGATATTTAAGTCTTTCTACTTCTTCAATATCATCAGAGATTTCAGCTTCTCTTATTAAATTTCTTAATTCTTCAGCTCTTATCTTTAGATCTTGTAATTCAGCTGATGTATCAATTTGATCTTGCCATATTTGTTTAATCTGAGCTAGCTCATCGAGTAGCAATTCTTTCTGTTCTTCAAGATTATTTATAGTCTCTAATGTTGTCTCTTTGTTTGCATTTTGGATTGATGACTCTAAAAGATTGATCTGAGATTCTTTCTCTTCTATGATTTTCGGTTTTGATGAAGATTCGATTCTTACTTGGGCTGAAGCCTCGTCAATCAAGTCAATAGCTTTATCAGGTAGGCATCTATCACTTATATATCTATGAGATAAACGATTTGCTGTAATTAGTGCTTCATCAGTGATGGTTACTCCGTGATGAGATTCATAATTTTCTTTAAGTCCTTTTAGGATTTCCAAACTTAAATCTAAGCTCGGCTCTTTAATTGATACTTGCTGAAATCGTCTATCAAGTGCTAGATCTTTTTCGATCGTACGTCTATAATTATCAGGAGTTGTTGCACCAATACAACGTAAGTCTCCACTGGCCAGTAATGGTTTTAATAGACTACCAGCATCAGTATTTGATCTATCTTTGCTTACAATTGAGTGTATTTCGTCTATAAATAGAATTACTCCTTTTTCCTTATCGCTGATTTCACTTAACAATGATCTAAATCGTTCTTCAAATTGCCCTCGGAATTTGGCTCCAGCTGTTAATGCACCGATATCAAGTGATATTAGTCTTAAACCTTGAAGAGAATCAGGAAGTTCGTTAGCTATGATTTTTTGAGCTAATAATTCTGCCACTGCTGTCTTCCCAACACCTGGCGCACCAATTAGCACTGGATTATTTTTGCCTCTTCGAGATAAAACTTTTGTAATTGCTTTGATTTCCGACTCTCTGCCGATCACAGGGTCTAATTTCCCATTTTCAGCTTCGGCTGTAAGGTCTTTGCAGAATAAATCCAATGCACTTGGCGTTTCATTAAGTTTTAAGGGTTCTTGTTTTGATGTGATCGCTTCCTTAGTGATAGGACTAAGTAGCTCGGGGTTCGAATTTTTTGAAGTGTTTTTGGTAGGCAAGGAAGACCTTAGATTTTTTTTTGATCTATCTTCTTTTTGTTGAGTTGTAATTCTTTTTGATTGTTTAAATGATGTAGGCGCTGGTAGTCGTCTCAATTCCGCTTCAAGAATTTCACTAGGGAGACCTGCTTGGTAAAAAAGATCTTCTCCTAAGCGCTTGTCTCTACCAATTGCGATAAGAACGTGAGATATCTCTATTTGGTTAGATCCCCATCGAGAGCGAAAATCATCAGCTGTTTCAAGAAGAATTTCTAAATCTTCTCCAATAAATAAGTCTGATTGGTTGTTTATTGGAATTTCAGCGATAAAGTTTTCTAAAATTTCATTTACTTCTTCATGATTTACAGGTAGGGAATTTGTATATTTCTGAAATTTTTTATTTCGAAAAAGAACTTGAATAAGATGCTCAACATCTAAATTCTGATGTCGCCACCTTCTGGCTGATTGTTCAGCTATGAGTAAAAGACTCCAAGCTTCATCGCTAAAAGAATCTGGTTCTGTAGTTAGACTTCCTTTCATTTTCGATCAATTTTGATTCAAAGTGGTCATGTGCCTTCTGTATTTTGATTGAGACCTTTTTATCGATACGTGTATTTCTTGTTAAGACAAATTTGATTGATTAGGTCTTGGAAAGCAAGCTAGATTGGCAATTCAGGAACATATAGGAATAATGTAGTTCATAAGATCTAAAAATCATCTTAAATTCGTGGCTGACTCTCTAGAACTAGTAATTGATACCATTATGGCTCGAGAAGTTTTGGATTCTCGTGGGAATCCAACTGTAGAGGCTGAAGTGCTTTTAGAAGGTGGAGCTATTGGACGTTCGATTGTTCCAAGTGGCGCAAGCACTGGAGCCCATGAGGCTCATGAATTAAGAGATGGTGGAAAACGTTATCTGGGTAAAGGAGTTATCAAGGCTGTTGGTCATATAGAAGAGACTATTGCGCCCGCTTTATGTGGTCTTTCTGCCTTAGATCAAGCCACAGTTGATTCGGTAATGAAACAACTTGATAATACAGACAACAAATCAAATCTTGGTGCAAATTCAATTCTTGCTGTCAGCATGGCTACAGCAAGAGCAGCGGCTAATGGATTGGGATTGCCTTTGTATAGGTATTTAGGAGGACCCATGTCATCTTTATTGCCAGTGCCATTGATGAACGTCATTAATGGAGGAGAACATGCTGCAAATAATTTAGATTTTCAGGAATTCATGTTGGTTCCGCATGGCGCTGAAAGCTTCAGAGAAGCATTAAGAATGGGAGCTGAGGTTTTTCATACGCTTAAAAATTTATTGAGTCAGAAAGGTTTATCAACTGCTGTTGGTGACGAAGGCGGATTCGCTCCAAATCTTGAAAGTAATAAGGCAGCAGGTGACCTTCTAATGCAAGCAATTGAACAGGCTGGATTTAGACCAGGCGAGCAAATCTCTTTAGCTTTGGATGTTGCAAGTACGGAGTTTTATAAGGACGGAAAATATTTTTATGGTGGGAATTCCTATTCCAGCGAGCAAATGGTTGATGAATTAGCTGGGTTAGTTAATTCATTTCCAATAATTTCTATTGAAGATGGATTAGCTGAAGATGATTGGAATGGTTGGAGCTTGCTTACGAAAAAACTTGGTAAAAGTGTGCAATTGGTTGGAGATGATTTATTTGTGACCAATACACTTCGTTTACAAAGAGGGATTGATGAGAATATTGCAAATTCAATATTAATTAAGGTTAATCAAATAGGTTCTCTGACTGAAACACTTGAAGCTATAGAGCTTGCATCAAGATCAAGTTATACAACTGTAATAAGTCATAGAAGCGGAGAAACTGAAGATACAACTATTGCTGATTTATCAGTAGCAACTAAATCTGGTCAAATTAAAACAGGTTCATTGAGTAGGAGTGAAAGAGTCGCGAAATATAATCAATTACTTCGTATTGAGGATGAGTTAGGGAATCAAGCGACATATGCTGGACTTGTTGGATTGGGACCAAGAGGAAGTTTGCAGAGTTGATTCTCACTATTTAAAGACTTTTCTTCCTTGAAAATCATCTATACGACTTTCGTTTCTCATCTTAAATTTTAATTTAATCCAGCTTAGAGCTATTGGAAATCCAATAGTTATTGGTATGAGAAATAAAAAAGGTCTATTAGTTGAAGCTAATAAAGCAGATGATATTGCCAGTGAACCGAGAAGAACAGCATTCCCAAGTGATTGTTGAGCATTAATCATTCTTCTGAGTTGTCTGTCTGATTCACCCATGCGAACTTGAAGTTGCAAGTCTCCTTGTTCCAGTCTTTCTAAATTTTCATCCAAACGTTTTGGCAACCCGACAGCTTTACTGCCTATTTCAGTAACTTGTCTTCCTAATTCATTAAATAAGTCATTAGAGTCTGGATTCTTTGAAGTCATTAGAGGGAGAAGGAAGGGTTTTGCTATTGCTATTAAGTTAAATTCTGGATCTAAATATCTTCCAACTCCTTCAAAAGTTGATAATGCTCTAAAAACAAAAATCAACTCTATTGGTATTCTAAAGGGTTTTCCATAAGCAAGTTCAGATATATCCCCAGAAAGCTTTTCTATTATTTGAGAATCAAATGGAGGGGTAAGAGCTTCATTTAACATTATTCTAATTAATCTTCTAACTGGACCTATTTCAATATCTTTTTCTATTAACCCAGCGATTTGAAGTTCTTTGACTAGTCCGCTCACATCTTTAAGCGCTGCGGCTTTAATCATTGAATTGAGCCTGCCTCTAATACGCTCCGAGACAAAACCCATCATCCCGAAATCATAGTAAATAAGAGAACCACTCTTGGAAACAGCTAGATTGCCTGGATGAGGATCAGCATGAAAAAAACCGTAATTAACTAATTGTTTTAAATAACTCGTAGCCCCAATCTTTGCGATTAAAGAAGTATCAATATCATTACTTTTTAGTGATTTAATATCATTAATCTTGATTCCTGGTAAATACTCCAAACATAAAAGTTTACTAGTGCTTAAATCCCAAAATACACTTGGGATTAAAACATCTGAGTCGTCAATAAATTGTTGTTTAAATCTTGCAGCATATTGAGCTTCAATTCTAAAATCTAGCTCTCTGAGTAATACTCTTTTAGATTCCTTTGCAATGCCTATCCAGTCATTACCTCGACTTAGAGACTTTATTCTTTGAACTACTTTGGCAACTTGATTCATCACATCTAAGTCAAGCTTGAAAAACTTTTCTATATTTGGTCTTTGAACTTTAAAAATAACTTTCTTGTCATTAATTAACCTAGCTATATGAACTTGGGCAAGCGATGCTGAGCCAATTGGAATCTCATCAATACTTATAATTTTTTTATATGAATTTCCAAGTTCTTTTATTAATATTTTTTGAACTTTTTCAAATTCAAAAGCTGGAACTCTATCCTGTAGAGAGGTAAGCTCATTTACCCATGCAGATGGGATAACATCTGCTCGTGCAGATAAAAGTTGACCTAATTTGATAAATGCTGACCCAAGCTTAACTAATTCTTTTGTAAGCCACTTTGCTCTTAAAGTATTTCTTTTATGTCTTCTTTTGTCTGTATATCCTTTTAAATAAGACCATTTTTTAGAATCAAACCATAAGTAGAAAAGTAAACCTAATAATATTGTCCAAATCCTAAGTGCTCTAACAAATCTTTGAAGTTGACTAGCTAGAAATATCAATTTTTCTCCTCAATATCTTTATTAATATCGATAACCTTTGATCTGAGATTATCGATTTGAATCTGAATGAAATCTTCTTTAATTAATTGCTCCTTAGCACTTTTCTCTTTTGATGCATTAGTCTTTTTTTCTAGACGTTCAGATTCTTGAATAACCTCTTCTTTAAATCTAGACCATTCGTTTTGGAGTTTTTGAGGTAATTCTTCAGCAATTTGATTGAATTCTTGGGCAGAATTGATCACTTTTTCAGTTATCCGAGCTGCTATTCGGTTCATGGCTGCTTTTAGCAGTATCTCTGAGTCGCTCAATGATTTCATTAATCAGCTTTCACTTTAGAAGATCCAGGGTTTTTTGTGTCTTCAGATTGAAACTGGATATATGTAGATTTGCTCTTAATCCATTAAATCTATTTAGAAGATTGTTTGTTATCGCTCAACCTAGAATATTTTCATTAGAGTTGAAGAATACAAACATTTGATTTGATTTGATTTGATTTGGGTTAAAAGTCTAATCTATTAACCCAAGTGATCTCAAAACATCCTTTTCTCTTCTTGAAAGAGAGCAAAACCTAACCAAGAGATTTTCCATTGGAAACCATTGAAACTGATGTTGTAATAGTTGGTGGTGGGCCTGCTGGTTGCAGTTGTGCGCTTTACACTTCCCGAGCAGACTTAAGAACAGTAATTCTCGATAAGAATCCCGATGTAGGTGCGCTAGCAATAACACATCAAATTGCCAATTATCCAGGAGTTTCTAGTGAAATGAGTGGAGAGGCCCTGTTGAAATTGATGAGAGATCAAGCTACTCAGTATGGGGCTGATTATCGCAGAGCTCAAGTTTTTGGAATTGATGCTAGTGGTGACTGGAAAACTATTTTTACCCCAGAAGGGACTTTTAAAGCTAAGGCACTTGTTGTTGCGAGTGGCGCAATGGGAAGGCCAGCATCATTTAAGGGTGAGGCTGAATTCCTTGGTAGGGGAGTAAGTTATTGCGCTACTTGTGATGGAGCTTTTTATAGAGATCGTGAAGTCGCCGTTGTTGGTATTAACAAAGAAGCAATTGAAGAAGCAAATGTTCTTACAAAATTTGCTTCCAAAGTTCATTGGATAACATCGAATGATCCAAAATCAGATGATCATCATGCGCAAGATCTCTTATTAAAACCAAATGTGAACCATTGGAGTAAGACTAGGTTAATGCAGATTGAAGGTAATGATTCAGGTGTAACAGGCATTAAGGTCAAGAACCGTTCAATTGATACTCATCAAGACATAGCTCTTGAAGGCGTTTTTGTTTATATGAGCGGTTCAAAGCCTATTACCGACTTTCTTGGTGAACAGGTTGCTTTTAAGGAGGATGGCGGAGTTTTGGTGGATGACTTTATGTCTACAACAGTCGAAGGGGTTTGGGCGATTGGAGACATCCGAAATACCCCATTTAAACAAGCTGTTGTTGCAGCATCGGATGGATGTATTGCCGCTATGGCAATAGATAGATATTTAAATAGTCGGAAATCAATTCGCGTCGATTGGGTTCATGCTTAATTCGTGCAATTGATAAGTATTCTTAAAGAGGAGTTGCTTCAGAAACATAGGCAACACCACCGTAGTAGCTAAGCACAGTTTTTATATTGTCTCGTATCTTGTCGATTATCTCTTGCTCACAAAAAATAATTACGTGTGCATTTGATCCAAATCCAGTGAATTCCATGTCTTCAGTGACAATTCTTTCTGGACCTCTCCCGGTAGCATGCTTCATAACCGTATAACCAGGAACTTCAGCTTTTTCTAATGCTGAGAGAACATCATCTAGTTCTCTTTCACTAAAAATCAAGTCGAGTCTTTTCATGAAAATGATTTATCCAATTGATGGAATCATTGTGTTTACTAAGCCCATATATACTGGTATCCCTATGATTATGTTAAAAGGAAAGGTTAATCCAAGAGTGGTCGAAATGTAATAACTAGGTCGTGCTTCAGGAACAGTCATTCTCATTGCTGTTGGTACAGCTAAGTATGAAGCACTAGCGCAGAGAACTACAAATAACAGAGCATTGCCTGGATCTAAATTTAAAAATCTAGCTACTATTGATCCAAGTACAGCATTAATTATAGGCATGAATATTGAAAACAAAATGAGAAAGGCACCAGTCTTGTTTAGACGAGCGAGACGTTGAGCAGCCACAATTCCCATGTCAAGAAGGAAAAAGCATTCTGCGCCATAGAACAATTCAGCTGTGAACGGTTCCATTTTTTTTATGTCAGATGGATCAATCGCGGATGTTAAAAAACCTATTAAAAGGCTTCCGAGTAATAAATAGACAGAACCATTTAACATCGACTCATGCAAAATTGATCCCCATTTCATTTTTCTTTTGATGGGCCTATCTTTGGGGGCTCCAAATTTGACTAAGAGAAGACCAATTATTATTGCTGGAGACTCCATTAGTGCTAAAGCTGCAACCATAAAACCATCAAAGGGTATATTTTGACTTTCTAGAAAACTTTCAGCAGTAATAAATGTCACTGCACTTATTGATCCATATGCTGCTGATATTGCTGCTGCATTAAAAACATCGAATTTAAATCTCAGTACAAAAAAGCAAATAAGTGGGATTAGTAGGGACATTAATATTGCTGCTATCACAGTTGGAAGAACTGGATAACCAAAGCCACTTTTTTGAAGCTCAATTCCGCCTCTGAATCCTATTGCAAGTAAAAGATATAAAGAAAATAATTTTGGTAGGGGCGCAGGAATTTCAAAATCAGACTTTAAAGCATATGCAATTGCACCCAAAAAGAAAAACAGTATTGGTGGACTTAAAGCATTTTGAATGAAAAGGTTTTGTCCCATTTCTTCTTAGTTCTTAAAACAATCAATTAGTTGAAAATATTAATTATCAGCCATTTAGGCTGTCAATTGCAGCTGTGAGCGCTTCTTTCCTTGTACCAATTACATCGACTCCAAATTTAGCAAGTCTGTCTTTTACTCTTCCTGTTGCACCAGCTACATATGCTTTCCTTGAGTTGTTTAGCGCTTCCTGAACCATATCTTCTATTGCGAGGGTTGCAGTAACTCCAAGCCTAGGAACATCAGTTATATCAAGTATTAGAACTTTATAGTTTCTTACAAGCATCATTCTTTCAGTAATTCCTTTTGCTGCTCCAAAACTAAGAGGCCCTTTCAATCTAAATAGCATTACTTCTCCCGCACAACGATCTAATAGTGCTTTTTCATCTGAGGGGAGTTGTGCATTTGCTGCATTGTTATTTGATGTTGAATCAAATGGGTTGTCAGCTTCCATCCCCTCCAATTGTGTCTCTGTAATGGAATCTATCGTGAGCATATTGGCGATGAATACCCCAACTAGTACAGCCCATATCAAGTCCCAGAAAACTGTCATCAAAAGGACTCCATACATCACACTTGCGGTTTTAAGTGAAAGTCTATGAGCTCTTAATAAAAATCCCCAATCAATAATGTCTAAGCCAACTTTTATTAAAATCCCCGCAAGAAGTGCTGTAGGTATCTGAGCCGCTAGAGGACCAGCCCCAACTAGAACGAATAGCAATACAACTGAATGCACCATCCCTGAGATTGGTGTGGAACCTCCAGATTTGACATTTATTACTGTTCTCATGGTTGCCCCTGCTCCAGGTAAACCTGTGAAAATCCCAGCTACTGCATTTCCAATACCTTGTCCAATTAGTTCTCTATCAGAATTGTGCCTGGTTTGAGAAATATTATCGGCTACAAGAGATGTAAGAAGAGAGTCAATAGCGCCAAGAACAGCAAGGACTAGTCCGGCTTTAAGAATTATTGGGAAGAAATTGTCAAAGCTTGGATCTGGGAGACTTAAAGAAAGACCACCCTCTGGTATTTCACCTATTCGGTCTATCGAACTATCGCCAAAAAGAAGTATTGATAAAGGAGTAACTATTAATAATGCTAAAAGAGGAGACGGGACCCATTGACTTATTTTACGGGGGGTGAGAAAAACTATCGCAAGTGTCATTAATGCCACTCCTATTGCAGCCCCATTTGGTTCGAAATTGTTAACTAAAGTTGAAAGAGACTCTAATACTCCTCCTCGAGTTGATATTCCAAGTAAAGGACCTATTTGAAGCGTGATTATGATTACTCCAATTCCAGACATAAAGCCTGAAACGACAGAGTATGGAACAAGTGTTATGTATTTACCAAGTCTTAGTAGACCAAATAAAATCTGAAATAATCCTCCAATGACTACCGCAGCCATTACTAAGGGAAGAATTTCGCCAGCAGATAAATCTCTAGGTACTCCTACGGCCGCCAAGCTCGCAACTACTCCAGCAACTGTTACGCTCATCGGCCCAGTGGGACCACTTACTTGTGCAGGAGTTCCTCCAAATAAAGCTGCGAGGAATCCAACGACAACTGCTCCATAAAGCCCATAAATAGCGCCCCCAGGGCCAAGTGCCGCATTACCAAACGCTAAAGCTAGTGGTAGGGCTACAACTGCGGCAGTCAAGCCGCCTAATACATCACCTCTAATATTTTTAAGGTGAAAGCCATTAATTAACGCCAATCGACTCTCCTTACTTGATTTGACTTGAATTAGCCTATCTCTTCAAGGTTCCATTAAGTTTTGGAATCTCTACTTTTAAATACTTATATTGAATAAGAATCATTGAAAAAATTGATTTTTTCTAAGAATGCAGCGTGATTTCGATGGCATTAGATGATTTTAAGGATTATTTCAAAATCCTTGGCGTTAGTAGAAATGCTACCGATAAAGAAATCAAAAGTGCTTTCAGGAAACTTGCTAGAAAATTTCATCCTGATTTACATCCACATGACGAGAGGGCAGAGTATGAGTTCAAAAAAATAAATGAAGCTTACGAGATTCTTTCAGATGAGAATAAAAAAAAGTCTTATGAACAATTTCTAAATTATTGGTTCAAAAATAGAGATGGAAAGTCGAGAGATTTTTCTAGGGAAAATAATGATCAGGGGTTTGATGAATATATAAACTTTGATGATTTTTTGAGTGATTTAATTGGAAGATTTAGTGATGTTGGTAAAGAAATTTACTCAAATATATCTTCAGATAATAGTGCTCATTCATTAAATCTTGATGCTGAATTTAATTTGCAGATTAGTTTTAGAGAGGCTTTGAATGGAACAAAAAAGAATCTTTTAGTGAATGATGAACGTATCGAGGTGAAAATTCCAAAAGGAACTGAAACAGGATCAAAAATACGTCTTGAAAATAAGGGTAATATACAGTCCGGGAAAGGGAAAAGAGGAGATTTATTGATTGAAGTCAGCATTAAGTCTCATCCGATTTGGAAAGTGAAAGGTTTAGATGTGTATGCAGATTTACCTATTTCTTTAGATGAATTAGCTTTGGGAGCAAATATTTCGGTTGCATCCCCTCAAGGAGTAACATATTTATCAATACCTTCTGGAAGTTTACCTGAGCAAAAATTGAGATTAAAAGGTCAAGGATTACATAACTTAGATACCCAAGGAGATTTGTTTTTTACTCTAAAATTGAAGTTCCCTAAAAATTGGTCAGACAAGGAGTTGAGACTTCTTGAAAAGCTTAGATCTGTTCGAATAGATGAACCTCGTTCGACTTGGTTCGATCAGGCTAGGACTTAAAGGAAGTAAAATGTAGTTATCTCTCATGTAGTTATCTCTATTGGTTAATATGGATCTTACTTATCGGCCCCGTCGTCTTCGAAGAACAAACTCTTTAAGAGATATGGTTAGAGAGCATAGTGTCTCTGCTTCTGACTTTATTTACCCTCTTTTTGTTCATGAAGGTTCAGATATTCAAGAAATAGCAGCGATGCCAGGTGCATTTCGCTGGTCAATGGATAGCTTGGTTGATGAAGTTAAACGTGCTTGGAATCTAGGTATTAGATGTGTCGTTCTATTTCCAAAAGTTCCGGAAGAGCTGAAAACAGAAGATGGAGCTGAATGTTTTAATGAAAAAGGTTTAATACCAAGGGCTATTGAAAGATTGAAAATAGAGATACCTGAAATGTGCATCATGACTGATGTCGCTTTAGATCCTTATTCTTGTGATGGTCATGATGGAATAGTTAGTAATCAAGGAATAATTTTGAATGATGAAACCGTTGATTATTTATGTAAACAAGCAGTGGTCCAAGCACAATCAGGAGCAGATTTAATTGGACCTAGCGACATGATGGATGGAAGAGTAGGAGCTATAAGAGAAGCCTTGGATGATGAAGGTTTTGAACATGTAGGAATAATTAGTTACACCGCAAAATATGCATCTGCCTATTACGGGCCTTTTAGAGAAGCTTTAGATTCTGCCCCTAGATCATTATCAAATAAGCCTATACCGAAAAATAAAAATACCTATCAGATGGATCCAGCGAATGCCAGAGAAGCCATAACAGAAGCTCAACTTGATGAACAAGAGGGATCGGACATCCTAATGGTTAAACCTGGTTTGGCTTACTTAGATATTATTTATCGTTTAAGGGAAGAATCAGAATTACCAATCGCTGCATATAACGTTAGTGGAGAGTATTCAATGGTTAAAGCTGCTGCTCAAAGAGGTTGGATTGATGAAAAGGCAATAGTTTTAGAAACTTTATTGAGTTTTAAAAGAGCTGGAGCAAATCTGATCCTTACGTATCATGCGTGTGATGCCGCAGGATGGTTAAAAGAACAATAGAGTCAATTAAGAAAATTATTAAAAATTTCAATTTTCAATCAAAAGTAATGCTAGAAAAACACTCTGACTTAAATAATGAAAGAGTTCATCGGCTCGGCCATGTAGCTATAAGAGTGGATGATGTTGATAGGGCTAAAAGTTTTTATTTGAGCTTGGGAATGAAGCTTGTGTGGGATGATCCTGATTGGTGTTACTTAGAGACAGGAGAGCACAAAGATGGCCTAGCTTTGCTCGGTCCGAGCTATAAAGCGGCTGGTCCACATTTTGCATTTCACTTCACTAAAAAGGATGAAATAGAAAGAATTCATTCTTCTCTAAAAAATCAAGGTGTACAGGTTGGCGCTTTGCATGATCATCGAGATGGAACTTCTTCTTTTTACTTGAAAGATACAGAAGGTAATTGGTTGGAAATGCTTTATCACCCATCAACAGGAATTCCAACAAATCAATAGAATTCAGGTAGACGAATGGAATTTACAATAAATCATGATGAGTCTGCAAAAACACAAATAATTCTGGAGTCTTTGGAGTTACTTGAATGGCCAACTGTTTGTAACCATTTGTCTACATTCGCGGTTACCCAACAAGGTCGTAATAAATGTAAAAGCTTTGATTTGCCATTAGATATATCTCTTAGCCAAGAGCTATTGTCCCAAACGTTAGAAATTGGATCATTAGATATTTCTCTTGATGGAGGAATATCTTTTGAAGGTATTCATGATTTGGAAAATATTCTTTTTATATGCTCCAAAGGTGGTGTCGCAATAGGTGAGGATTTATTAAAAGTTGCTGATACTTTAAGAGCTGCTAGAAAATTACGAAAACTAATATTTGATCAATTAATACGTCCACGACTTTCTGAATTACTCAAAGATGTTGCAACTTTGCCTGATTTGCAAAAACTACTTGAATTTGGCCTGGATGAAGGTGGGCGAATTGCAGATCGTGCTAGTCCAAAACTTTCTGAATTACGACGCCATAGGAATTCGGTACGTCTTCAAAGAAAAGATATTCTTCAAGATATTATCCGGAAATATGGAGGATTACTTCAAGATAGTATTATTTCAGAGCGGTATGGAAGACCTGTTTTAGCATTTAAAGCTGGGACTTCCGACCAGATTAAGGGAATGGTTCATGATAGTTCCGCTTCAGGAAATACGATCTATGTCGAGCCACAAGTTGTCATATCAATAGGGAATCGTTTGGCAAAAATAGATTCTGAAATCTCAGATGAAGAGAGGAGACTTTTAGCTAATTGGAGTAAAGAGGTTGGGTTTAATGCCGATGTAATAGCTCATTTAGGAGAGATTCTTTTACAGATTGAGTTTGCATTGTCACGAGCTCGTTACTCTAGATGGCTTAACGGGGTACCAGCAATTCTTGATGAGAATGAAAATACACTATTTGAGATTAAAGATTTTCGTCATCCTTTATTAGTATGGAATGATTTTCATGAGAAAAAAAATACAGTAGTTCCAACCACTTTTGATGTTCCAGCTGATTTAAAAGTTGTTGCAATTACAGGTCCTAATACTGGAGGCAAAACAGTTGCGTTAAAAAGTATTGGTCTAGCAGTTTTAATGGCAAAAGCAGGAATACTTTTACCATGTAATGGCACACCAAGATTACCTTGGTGTAAAAATATTTTAGCCGATATTGGTGATGAGCAATCATTACAGCAAAATTTATCTACATTTAGTGGACATATTCTTCGTATAAGTCGAATACTCGATGCGATAGCTTCTTCCCATGGGACGACTCTTGTTCTTTTAGATGAAGTTGGAGCAGGAACTGATCCCTCTGAAGGTACAGCTTTGGCTATGGCTCTGTTAAAGATAATGGCAGATAGAGCACGACTAACTATTGCTACTACTCATTTTGGAGAATTAAAAGCACTGAAATATAGTGATTCAAGATTTGAAAATGCTTCAGTTTCTTTTGATAGTGAAACAATAAAACCAACCTTTCATTTGCAATGGGGCATTCCTGGTAGGAGTAATGCAATTGAGATTTCACAAAGACTTGGTCTTGATTCGGAAGTGATAAAACGTGCTCAAGAGTTTATCAATCCTGCAAGCGTTGATAATGTTAATCAAGTTATTAAAGGCTTAGAAAAACAACGTGAGCGGCAACAATCAGCAGCTGAAGATGCCGCGGCTTTATTGGCAAAAACTGAATTGTTACATGAAGAATTACTTGATAGTTGGCAGAAACAACGTCAACAAACGGAGAGGTTTAATGAACAAGGAAGGTTCAAACTGGAGTCATCAATTAGAGAAGGTCAAAAAGAAGTTAGACATTTGATTAAACGTTTGCGCGATCAAAATGCTAGTGGTGAAACAGCAAGAATTGCTGGTAAACGATTACGGCAAATGGAGAAGGGATATCGAAGTAATAGGCGGGTTCCGCATGTGCCGGGCTGGGTTCCGAAAATTGGGGACAAAGTTAGATTGTCTTCTATAGGTAAAGCAGGTGAAATAATTTCTTTCTCAGATGATGGAATGCAATTAACAGTATTGTGTGGGGTATTTCGAAGCAAAGTCAATTTAATGGAAGTAGAAAGTCTTGATGGTCAAAAGGCCGAAATAAATCCAAGTGTGCAAGTAAAAACTTCGCAGGTAAGAAAGAATTTTTCTTTAGTACGTACTAAAAAAAATACCTTAGATGTGAGGGGGTTACGCGTACATGAAGCCGAGGGAGTAATTGAAGAAAAATTGAGAAATTGTTCCGGAGCTTTATGGGTTATTCATGGAATTGGTTCTGGAAAACTAAAAAAAGGTTTGAGGAAATGGTTTGATTCACTTTCATATGTTGAAAAAGTAGCCGATGCTGAACCTCATGATGGAGGCCCTGGATGTAGTGTTGTGTGGATGGTTGATTGAAATTCAGGTGAAAGTTATAAACAGTGTTTTCAGTTCTTTAATTGAGCAAGGATAAATGTAAGAATTATTATTTAGTTAATTGATTAGAGATATTTTTAAATGCAATTTATTGATCAGGCTATTATCGATGTCAAAGCAGGTTCAGGTGGTGATGGTATCTCTGCTTTTAGAAGAGAAAAGTATGTTCCAGCAGGTGGTCCTGCGGGAGGAGATGGAGGGCAAGGAGGAAATGTTGTTTTAGAGGCTGATGATAATTTGCAAACTCTTTTGGATTTCAAATTTCAGAAATTAATTTCTGCCGAGAATGGCCAACGAGGTGGTCCCAATAAATGCACTGGAGCATCAGGAAAAGACACTGTACTTAAAGTTCCATGCGGAACAGAGGTAAGACATCTCTCTACAAATATTATTCTTGGTGATTTAACTCATAAAGGCCAACAACTCGTTGTCGCGTTTGGTGGAAAAGGAGGTTTCGGGAACGCTCGCTATTTATCAAATAGCAATAGAGCTCCAGAAAAATTTACTGAAGGAAAAGCAGGTGAAGAATGGTCATTGCAATTGGAATTAAAACTTTTAGCAGAAGTAGGAATTATTGGTTTGCCTAATGCAGGCAAAAGTACTTTGATTTCTGTACTCTCTTCTGCAAGACCAAAGATTGCTGATTATCCATTTACAACTTTAATTCCTAATCTCGGAGTAGTAAGAAGACCCTCAGGAGATGGAACAGTTTTTGCAGATATTCCTGGTTTGATTTCTGGAGCCTCAAAAGGTATTGGACTAGGGCATGATTTTCTTCGACATATTGAACGCACAAAGGTTTTACTGCATTTAATTGACTCAGCATCAACCGATCCGATAAATGATTTTGAAACCATTAATGAGGAATTAACGTCTTACGGTCATGGTTTGATTTCTAGGCCTAGAATTTTTGTTCTGAATAAAAAAGAACTCTTAAAAGAGAATGAAATTAAAAAACTTCTAAATAAAATTGAGAAACTAACTATGAAAAAGGTACATATAATTTCCGCAGTAACGAAATTTGGTCTGGATGATTTGTTGAGTTCTATTTGGAACGAACTTGGATATTAATTAATTGTTATGAGTGAATCATACCTACTTGTCTTACAGTTGATTGTTGGTCATAACTAAAGAGAGTTATTAAAATTATGGATTTTTACAGTTGTTTTGATGGACAAGGAGAAATTATTGCTCGCTGCCAGACTGATCAAGATATTGATGTTCTAAAGAAAATGGGTAGACCAATCGCTGAAGTACGTCAGATGAAAAATGAAGAGGCAGTTGTCTGTTCTTTAACTGGAAGTCCTTCAGATTTTAATATGGATTATTAATAGGATCTAATAGAAAAAAAGGGGGAGGCTATAGCCTCCCCCTTTTTTGCTGTTGATTGTTTTTAAATATTAATCGTCGTATACCAAGCATTCAGGTTCGTCAGGGTTGGCGTCGCAGAAAAGTTCAAGTGCATTTGGATCATGCTTGTCTTCAGGATGGTGTTCCTTATATTCCTTAAGAGAGTTAAGTTCATCTTCTAAGTGATGCAGCTTAGATTCATTCCCCTGGGCTTTGGCTTGTTGGATTTCAGATTCATCTTTTTTAATATGCTCGTCAATGGTTTTCATGGCTTCTTGTTAAGAGCAGGATTATTGATTTATACAATAATTATGACGGAGGAATAATGCACGTGGTTTGTAAATTTGGTTGGATTTCCTCACCATTTCCTGACTTAAGACCTCCAAAAGGGATATTTTTTAAGTTGCTTCCTTGAATTGATAATTGGTTGGTTTTCTAAACTATTGAGATGCTTTTAGCTTCCTTTGGATTTCTAAAAAATCAAAAACGCTCTTATCTCCTATATCTGCCTCTGCTGGTAGGTTGAATTTTCTTATTCCCAATATTAGCAATAGAAAGGACGACACCACTAGCATTGTAAAAGTAAAACTTTCATTAGCTAATTCAGTTAAATATCCAGTTAAAGCAATTGGAATAAAGATCGTTATACCTATTGCTTCAATTCTTCTAAAACAAAAAAACTCTTTGAAACCAATCCCCGTTAAAGAGGCAAAAAGTGGACCTATAAGTAATATCGATTTTGGATTTTCTCTAATACCATCGATGAGATTTGTTACTCCAAAATGATATGAAAGTATTAAAAATCCAATACAACCTAGTCCCCAGAAAATTGTTAGTATTTGATGTAAAGGTCTTAAATATATGTGAATCCACTTAAGACTAAATCCCGTACTTATTAACATGCCAATTAGCCAAACCCATATTTGATCAGATCCATTTGCATACCATTGAGCTATTCCTATTGAAAAGAATAATCCGCAGAATAAAATTGATAATCGGTAAAATATAACTTCTTTTTTATCGTTAGAAGTTACTATGAAATCCCCATAAACTCCTTTAATTGAATTTGAAGGTTGAAGATAGGAATTTAATGTTTTCATGTTTGATAATTACTGATTGACAATTTTTCTTATACTTTCACCTTGTGGAATAATACTACTTGGATTTAATGGAAATAAAGCTCCAAAATAATCTTTTCTCCAAGTATCTGCATTACATGTTTCTTCAATATTGTATAAATTAAAAATAGTTTTTCTCCATTTTATTATATTTGAAAATGATTTAATTGGCTGCTTGCTGCACTTGAATAGTGGCTCATAAACAGATTCCCATCTGATTAGAGTAGGAAACAGCCTTATATCGGCAATTGTTAAATCTTCTCCACATAGCCAAGGCCCATTTAACTTAAGACTCTCTTCGATAATATTAAGAGTTGAGAACAAATCTTTAGATGCTTTTTCATAAGCTTTTTGGTTTCTTGCAAATCCACATTTATAAACTCCATTATTAATATTTTCTTGAATTAGATTCTGCCAATTCAATATTTTTTTATGATGTATTTTGGGATTGAGGTCCATATTATTAGTATTTACAGGCCATTTGTTTAGAATCTCTAATAGGTCAGCGCTTTCATTATTTATTATTCTGAATTTTGATTTAGCCTCTTTACCTGGATCAAATAACATTGGTACAGTAGCTCTTTTGATTTGGTAGTTATTACATTTTTTATATAGATCTTGAAGTGTTTTGCATCCTTTTAGCTTGGGTTGAAATATCCATCTACCGCTAGAGGTGTTCACTTGAGCGATATTTAGATTAATAGTAGCTTTTAAACCTTTTATTTTATGTATTATCCATACCCTGTGAGCCCAGGGACAACTTTTGCCAACAATCAAATATGGCATTTGATCCATATCTCTATTTTCTAAATCATCTTTGGTGGGGATTTGAATTTTTGGTTGGACGTTCTTAGGCCTCTTGTAGTTCCCTTGAGAATCTGAAGGTCCAAGCCCATTCATCAAAATCTTCCATTCGCAATTCCAAATTTCTTTAGCTGCTTTAACAAGTATTGGTGGTGTAGCCATGAATTCCTTTTAAGCTTATAAGTATAAATTAATTTTTTATTGATGATGCAGCTACAGGTGCTTCTAGTGGCTGGTACACATGGTAATGAGATAAACGGTATTTTTCTTTTCGATCAATGGAAAAAATCACCTTTTTTAATCAATACTCACGGAATTAAAACTTTTAAGGTAATTGGAAATCCAGAAGCGCAAAAGGCTGGAAAAAGATACATCCACCAAGATTTGAATAGGAGTTTCCAAGAAGAATCAATGCTATCTATTAGTTCTTCAAATTTTGAGGGAAATAGAGCAAATGAATTAGTCAATCTTTACGGAGAGGAAGGAGAAAACCCCTGTCAAATAGCATTAGACTTCCATACGACAACAGCTTCCATGGGAAGTTGTTTGGTTGTTTATGGCAGAAGAGATGCAGATTTAGCTCTGGCTGCTTTAATTCAAAATCAATTAGGCTTACCAATATATATTCATGAATCTGATCAAAAACAAACAGGTTTTTTAGTTGAATCTTGGCCTTGTGGACTTGTTATTGAAATTGGCCCTATAGGACAGGGCCTTTTGAATTCAAGAATTATTTCGCAAACAAAATTGATTCTTGAGGCTTTTATGGAACAAATTCATCAAGTTCAGAACTTAACTTTCTATCCCCCTGAAAAGTTAATAATTCATAGGCATATTAAAAGCATTGATTTTCCAAGAGATGAACAAGGCAATATTGATGGATATGTTCATTCTCTAAGACAATCAAAGGATTGGCAGGAATTGAAGAAAAACGATGAATTGTTTTTTAAATTAAATGGAGAAATAATTGGATTTGAAGAAGAAGAACCTTACGTGCCTGTTTTTATTAATGAAGCAGCGTATGTGGAAAAAAACATCGCTATGAGCTTTACTAAAAGAGAATTATGGGATTGTAAAAAAGAATGGAAACAATCACTTATTGATCTAGTACATCAGAAATAAGTTCTCTCGCTCCAATAAACAACCGCCCCTTTTGCCTCTAATTCATATTTTCTGTGTCGCGCATCACACAAAGGGACTCTGTCTTCACCCCTATGCCCGTTAATCAGCCACTTGATTAGAACCAAATTCGAGACCTCAGAGGTTAAATCTTAAAAGAATCTTAAGCCCTCTTGAGTGCGCATTAAGTTCAGCTTACTGATTCTCTTCATAAATTGTCCTACATATTGGCCACAGAAAGGATCATTCTCATTTAATATCACTGCTGGCAGTCTAATTAGCTGCTCTTATTTACTCGTCCCGTTAGGGACATATACATTCGTCCTCATGACCACCATTCAGCAGCAACGTTCTTCGTTGCTCAAAGGTTGGCCACAATTCTGCGAGTGGGTTACTTCTACCAACAACCGTATCTATGTCGGTTGGTTCGGTGTATTGATGATCCCTTGTCTTCTTGCGGCAACAACTTGTTTCATCGTTGCATTTATCGCTGCTCCTCCAGTTGATATCGACGGTATCCGTGAGCCAGTAGCTGGTTCATTCATGTATGGAAACAACATCATTTCTGGTGCTGTTGTTCCTTCAAGTAACGCTATCGGCCTTCACTTCTACCCAATCTGGGAAGCAGCAACTCTTGATGAGTGGCTATATAACGGTGGCCCTTACCAGCTTGTAATCTTCCACTTCCTTATCGGTATCTCTGCATACATGGGACGTCAGTGGGAGCTTTCATACCGTTTAGGTATGCGCCCATGGATCTGTGTTGCTTACTCAGCTCCTGTATCAGCAGCTTTCGCTGTATTCCTTGTTTACCCATTCGGTCAGGGTTCATTCTCTGATGGTATGCCTCTAGGAATTTCTGGAACATTCAACTTCATGTTCGTTTTCCAGGCTGAGCACAACATCTTGATGCACCCATTCCACATGGCTGGTGTAGCAGGTATGTTCGGTGGTGCTTTGTTCTCTGCAATGCACGGTTCTTTGGTTACTTCATCACTTATCCGTGAGACCACAGGACTTGATTCACAGAACTACGGTTACAAGTTTGGACAAGAAGAAGAGACATACAACATCGTTGCAGCTCATGGCTACTTCGGTCGTTTGATCTTCCAATATGCAAGCTTCAACAACAGCCGTAGCCTTCACTTCTTCTTGGCTTCATGGCCAGTGATTTGTGTTTGGTTGACATCTATGGGCATCTGCACCATGGCGTTCAACTTGAACGGTTTCAACTTCAACCAGTCTGTAGTTGATACTTCAGGCAAGGTTGTACCAACCTGGGGTGATGTACTTAACCGTGCAAACCTTGGTATGGAAGTAATGCACGAGCGTAATGCTCACAACTTCCCACTTGACCTAGCAGCTGCTGAGTCTACTTCTGTAGCTCTTGTTGCACCTGCAATCGGTTAAGTCTTTAACTTGATTTTTTAAAGCCCTCTTTTAGAGGGCTTTTTTTTTGCCTTTTTGCTCTATACATTTGCTGATTGGTTTGTTTTTTATCAAGTATTGATTAACATTTTGTAGATAGGTTTATTTATGGGAAGTAGTTTCGGAAAACTTTTTATTATCAGCACCTTTGGTGAATCCCATGGTGGAGGTGTTGGTGTAATTATTGATGGCTGTCCACCAAGGTTGAAGCTTGATATCAATCAAATACAAAATGAGCTCAATCGAAGAAGACCAGGACAAAGCAAAATCACTACTCCAAGAAAGGAAAGTGATGAGGTTGAAATTCTAAGTGGTCTCTTAGGGAACAAAACCTTAGGGACGCCAATTGCGATGCTTGTAAGAAATAAAGATCATAGGCCGAAGGATTATTCAGAGATTAAAAAAACTTTTAGACCATCCCATGCGGATGCTACTTATCAGAAAAAATATGGAATTCAGGCTTTAAGTGGCGGAGGGCGAGCGTCCGCCAGAGAGACGATAGGTAGAGTCGCCGCTGGTTCTGTCGCAAAGCAACTCCTCCTTCAGTCTTCTAATACGCAAATACTCGCTTGGGTAAAAAGGATTCATGATATTGAAGCTGATATTCAACCCAGTGAAGTTACTTTTGATGATATTGAGAAAAATATTGTTCGGTGCCCCAACCAAACAGCTGCAAGTTTAATGATTGAGAGAGTGGAGGCTTTTGGTAAAGAAGGAGACTCTTGTGGCGGAGTAATAGAATGTGTTGTTCGAAATCCGCCAGTAGGCCTTGGTATGCCTGTTTTTGATAAGTTAGAAGCTGATTTAGCAAAGGCATTAATGTCTTTGCCTGCCACTAAAGGCTTTGAGGTAGGCTCTGGTTTCGGAGGTACTTATCTGAAAGGAAGCGAACATAATGATCCTTTTTTGCCATCGGATTCTGATCAATTGAAAACTGCTACAAATAATTCAGGAGGAATTCAAGGAGGTATTACTAATGGTGAGAATATAGTCTTGAGAGTTGGATTTAAACCAACAGCAACGATTAGGAAAAGTCAAAAAACAATTGATGAAGATGGTAACGCCACAACTCTTAAGGCAACAGGAAGACATGATCCTTGTGTTTTGCCAAGGGCAGTACCAATGGTTGAAGCAATGGTTGCTCTTGTTTTGGCTGATCATTTACTTAGACAGCAAGGCCAATGTACTGACTATTGTTCAAAGGATTAATCATCTCCTCCGCTAAAACCTCAATAAGGAATTAATTTTTGATTTTAAAAATCGATTATTAATAATCTTTGAGCCATATCTCTAGATCTTTGTCAGGTATTTGATTGCGTAATTCTCTCCCAAGAACCAATGCATCATATCCACTTTGTAGTAATTTTTTTAAGTTTTGACTTTTAATTCCACCGGCACCAATAAAAAAAATATCTTTTTTTTTCAATTCTTGTAATTCGTTCACAAAGTTAATTCCCAATTTTGATACAGGAAAGATTTTTATTATTTTATATCCTAGGTTGATAGCTTCTTTGAAATTTTCAATATTAGAGATCCCTGGAATGAGTAATTGGTTGTATTTGATTGCTTGAAGATGAATTTCTTTGTTAAAGTAGGGACTCATGGAATAATTTAGATTTAATGGAAGAATTGTGTCTAAAGCTTGTTCTGATGAAATTGAAGCAGCACCAATATTAATTGACTGAAAATTCTTTTTTATTTCTGATATCAAATTTACCCATTCTGGATTTGAATCCCATCCTATCTCAATATTTTTTATACCATAATTAGAGAGATTTTCGATTTTTAATAGTAAATTTTCTCTTTTTTTTGAGATATTAAAAAAATGACTTTCCAGTCTAATTACAACTACAAGAGGCTGTATTTTCAGAGAATTTATTAAATTATTTTGTTTAACTTCCAAAAATTATATTTTCAAATTATGCATACTCAGCAACTTTGACTTCATGGCGAATTAATAAATCCTGGAATTCAAGAGAATCAACGGTTTCAGTTTCCATAAGCATTGCTGTTAACTCTTCAAGTACTTGACGATTTTCATTTAATGCCTTTTTAGCTCTTTCATATGCAATTTCAACAAGTATTGAGACTTCTGAATCAATAGTTGCAGCTGTATCTTCAGAAAAATCTCTTTCTGCAGAGATATCTCTTCCAAGGAACATCCCACCTTGTGATCGTCCAAGAGCTACAGGTCCTAACTTGTCACTCATGCCAAATTTAGTAATCATTTGCCTTGCAACTGAAGCTACTTGCTTTAAATCATTTGATGCACCAGTAGTCACCTCATCTTCTCCGTAAATAATTTCTTCTGCAACTCTTCCTCCTAGAGCAACAGCCATTTGATTTTGAAGATAAGACCTTGAATAAAGACCAGATTCCATTCTCTCTTCACTAGGCGTGAAAAAAGTTAAGCCTCCAGCCTGCCCTCTTGGAATGATTGAGATCTTTTGTACAGGGTCATAATCGGGCATTACAGCACCAACTACTGCATGACCAGCCTCATGATAGGCAACTAGCCTTTTACGCTTTTCACTAATGACTGTGTCTTTCTTCTCGGGCCCAACCATGATTCTCTCAATTGCAGCACCTATCTCTTCGTTACTGACTTCTGTTAGCTCTTTTCTAGCAGCTAATATCGCAGCTTCATTTAAAAGGTTTGCTAAATCTGCCCCAGTAAAACCAGGTGTTCTCCTAGCTACTTGATCAAGATCAACTCCTTTGGAAAGAGTTTTACTTCTTGCATGTACTTTAAGTATTTGCAATCTTCCTGCATAATCAGGCCTATCTACGGTTACCTGCCTATCGAATCTTCCTGGTCGCATGAGTGCTGAGTCGAGCACGTCAGGTCTATTAGTTGCGGCAACAATAATTATTCCTGAATTCCCTTCAAACCCATCCATTTCTGTTAGTAGCTGATTTAGCGTTTGCTCTCTTTCATCATTACCTCCTCCAAGGCCTGCTCCTCGCTGACGACCTACAGCATCTATTTCATCAATAAAAACTATGCAGGGTGCATTCTTTTTAGCTTGTTCAAAAAGATCTCTAACTCTGCTGGCACCAACTCCAACAAACATTTCTACAAACTCAGAACCAGATATGGAAAAGAAGGGAACTGAAGCTTCACCTGCTACTGCCTTTGCAAGCAAAGTTTTACCTGTACCTGGAGGACCAACTAATAAAACACCTTTAGGAATTTTCGCACCGACAGCTGTAAAGCGATCAGGGTTTTTTAGAAAATCAACTACTTCAGTAAGTTCAAGCTTTGCTCCTTCAATACCAGCAACGTCTCCAAAAGTAATCTTAGTTTCTGGCTCCATTTGAAGTCTTGCTTTACTCTTTCCAAAACTCATTGCGGGATTTCCACCACCACCAGAGCCAGCTCTTCTAAATAGAAAAAATAGGCCTCCTAATAAAAGTATTGGGAAAATTAGGCTACTAGCGGCTTGCTGCAGTGGATTTGCTTGAGTAGTTGGTTGTACAGCAATATCAACGTCGTTATCAGTTAATAGTTGAAGTAATTCTTGATCAGGAGCCAAATTAACTAAAGCTCTGTTCCCATCACTTTCAACAATTTGAGCTGTACCTTTATCTGGAGATATTAGTACTCTGCTTACCTGTCTTTCTTGAACAGCTTCTATGAAGTCACTATACCTAAGTGTTCTAGATGCTTTTATAGGACTTGGCTTATCGAAAAAAGCACTTCCAACAAAAATCACTACTACAACAATTAGGACATAAAGACCAATGTTTCTCCAGCGTTTGTTCAATGTTCTTCTATATCTTTTAAGAGTTTAATAGTATTAGGTCCAACTATGCGGCTCTTAGTACATCAACGACGCTTTTAAATGCAAACCATTCAGGAATTTCTTCTCCACTCCTAAGCATTTTCCTGAATTGAGTGCCGCTCAATTTTTTTATGTGTAAACCTTTTTCTTTAGCATAATCAGCGGTTACGTAGCCTTCCTCCTCAGTAAATACAAGATTTAAAGATGGAACTGTTTGCATTTCTAATTCTTCGCAGCACTCGTTTGCAAAATTTTGAGCATCATATGGTCCATAAAAATCTTCTCCGCTGAGAGATGACTTGCAGCCAGCCATGTCTCTTCCGATGATGAAATGAGTGCACCCATAATTCCTTCTGATAATCATGTGCTGTAGAGCTTCTCTTGGCCCAGCCATATGCATCGAATAAGGAAGATATGACCACCTAATTTTTGGATTATTTACTTCAGAAGCAAGTTTTTCATAGGTTTGAAACCTTACTGATCCAGGGATGTCATCTTCTTGAGTTGGTCCACAAGTTGGATGAACAAGAACAACCCCATTTTCACTGACATTATTGGCTTGTAATGCTCTTGTGAAAAGCTCATAATGGGCTCTATGAATTGGATTCCTACACTGGAATGCAACTACATCTTCTCCCGAAGGAAGGTTTTTTCTTACTTGAGAAGGAGTTTGGCAGGTAAAAACTCTTTTAGGTAATTCTAGGCCTTTTATTGAGCCCCCTAAATAATATTTTTTCCTCTCCATGGAGATCATTCTTACAGCAGGATGTTCCAAAGAAGTTGTTCCATAGCAAAATTTGGCCTCAATAACTTTGTCAGGGGTCCATTTTTCTTGTACTTCCAAAATTGCTAGTTCTTGATCTTGGTAATTGAGTAAAACTGAATCTCCTGGTTTTATATC
Organism: Prochlorococcus marinus str. MIT 1214; assembly: GCF_027359355.1. NCBI lineage: Bacteria > Bacillati > Cyanobacteriota > Cyanophyceae > Synechococcales > Prochlorococcaceae > Prochlorococcus > Prochlorococcus marinus. The sequence continues at coordinate 1,640,546 of NZ_CP114777.1, forward strand.
TTCTCTATCTGTATCCATCACAATTGGCAAACCAAAAAGCAAGCCTGATTCGAGTCGATTTTGTTGAACAACTGAATTGTAATTTTTCTCACTCATGAAGCCATTCAATGGAGAAAAAGCACCAATCAAAAGAAGTTCAATATCACAAGCATTTCTATCTGAGCACTTTAAAGTTTTAAAAGAATTTTTGTTTAAATCTTTTGCTTCTTGATTAGAAGCCATAAGGTTTATAAGTTCTCCGCCATAGGGTTTGATCAAACCTTCGAGATTTTTATTAGAGCTTTGCTTGCTAGTCATTTTCCCTTAAAGTAACCGGCAAATTCTCCCAGATAAAGGGCCCATATTTTAGAAATTGTTTTCATTAAATCCAGCCAAAAAAAAAAAGGGGGTTTTACCCCCCTTTTTTTAATTGATTAAGATGGTTATTTTTTAGGCTTTGCGACCATAGAAGATACCCTTAATTTTGATATCAACAGGATCTTTTGATCCAAGGTCATTGTCTGAAGGTTGGATAGCAACAAACTGGCCGCCAAATTCATCAGTGTCTTCATCAACACTATCGACAGTAAGTGTTATTTCACCTTTGCCGCCTAGATCATCTTTAACATTTTCCCTTGCAAGATCCTCATCATCACCACCACGAGCAATGAGAGCTTGAGCATATTCAACACCAGTTGATTTAGCTCGACTCTTTGGATCAAGAAAGTCTGCAGATCTATAACTTGGAGTTGTTGTTGGACCTGAAAATTCTGCTCCTGGTTCAATTGATTTTCCTTTTTTGGATTCAGCAACCATCTCTTTAACAGAGAAGGCAAAAGGAAATTCCTCTCCATTCGGAGCTAGAACTGTAATGAGAGAGAAGTCAATACCACCTTTTTCAGTGAATTTCCCTCCAGAAAGATCTCCATAAACTTCATCCAGACTTGTATTGAAGCGAGGACTGATAATTTTTGCTATCGCAAAATCAGATTTGTTTCGCTTGTTAGCTGGAAGTTTTACTGAAACTTCTGTTGGCTGAAGGCATAAGCTTTTAAATTGACCATCAGCATTAATAGAACCCGATGACCCCGCTGGTAAAACAGTGCAAGCATCAGCTTGGCCAGTATTAACAACATTGCCAAAACGAGCATTACCTTGCTCGCGCCCTTTTAAAGCTGCAGATGCGCTTGATGGGAGAGTTGTAAAGGTGAGACAAAAAGCCAGCATCAAAGCCAGCAGAGGACGAAATCGCATGAGAGGGCTAGATGACTGCGGTCGAAACCGCCCAAATAATTCAGTTGGGATATTACAGGTGTCAAATACTTCTTATCACAAGCATTTGACAGCTCTATACAACCCGTAGCTTTTGCTTTATCAGATTTGGTGCTCAGATTTCATTCAAAACCCTTTTGCAGCAGCCATTGTTGGCGTTAAGACTCTAATTTTTGGAAAAAAACAAATTCGGAAAAAATCAATAAATTGTCGATTTTATATTTCGAATTTCATCTAAAAGTTGATGGGATATTGCAAGTTTTGTTGAGAAAGGTAAGTTTTTGACCATTTTCTTTGGGCCTAGCAAAAAACCACTATTGAAGTTTTTATTAAATCCTTGCCCAGCTCTATCAATGGGATTTGCCATGAGAAGGTCACAACCTTTTAAAACCATTTTTTTCTTACCCTTTTCAATGATTTCATTATCACTTCCTGTTTCAGCAGCAAAACCGAGGAAAATTTGATTTTCTAATTTTTTTCTCGTTTGATTTTTTATTAGGTCTGGAGTCATTTCTAAATCATCAAAAATGGACTTTAAAAAAAATTCTTTAGAGATTTTTTGCTCACTTGGACTATTTTTTTTGAAATCTGATATTGCTGCAGCCATAACAATGACTTGAGCAGATGGTTGTAAATCATCAATCTTTTCACCCATTTCTGATGAGCTTCTCACTGGATATGTATTAATTCCTTCAAGAAGATCTTCTTGGACGCTTATTGGACCATGCACTAAATCGACTTCTGCCCCTCTTAACTTTGCAGCTTGCGCTATCAAAACTCCCATCATTCCACTACTTCGATTTGTTAATTGTCTTGCGGCATCAAGATCTTCGACTGTAGGACCAGCTGAAACGAGAAATCTTATGTTTTTTAGATCTTTGGTGAGGAATTTTTTTTCTACGTTGAAAATAAATGCACTTTCAGAAGCTAATTCAATAATATCTAAATTAACCATTTTCCCATCACCAATCCTGTCGCAAGCTAAAAGTCCCTCGCTAGGTTCTAGGCTAATCACTTGGTCAATAGTCTTTACGTAATTCCAATTCTTTTTTACTGATTGATTTTCCCACATTGAAGTGTTCATTGCAGCAGCAAAAACCATTTGAGATTTACTAGCTAAGAGAATGCTCGCTAAAAGTCCCTCACCATTTCCACTGGTAAATTTGGATAAAGAGGTGGCGCTCAAAGGTGCAACAATAATGAGCTCTGCCCATTCAGCCAAAGCAATATGCAAAGGCTTGGTTTGAGAGTCATCCCACTGATCTTTATCTTGATAACATTTATTTCTGCTTAAAGTAGATAAAGATAACGGACTAACTAACTTAGATGCACTTTGCGTTATTACGCATTTGACTTCTACTCCGGCTTTAATTAGGCGACTAACTAAAATAGGAGCTTTAACAGCTGCAATACTTCCTGTGACAGCAACTAATATTTTTTTTCCAGATAAAGAGGTTAGATTATTCATGATATTTTTATTTTATATCAAATAGACCTTTAAAAGATATTTCTCAAATTTTAAATAATGTGGATATTTCATATTATAAGAAATCTGATTTTTAAATCTCTTATGTAAATAATTTATTTTTGCTTTATTAGATCTTTCATTTATTATATTTATGTTAGTGATTTGTCTAATGAAAAAATTCTGAGTTAATTTTTTATCTTTTCTCTTATGGCTCCAAGAATACAGAAAACATTTTTATATAAGTCATCCACACTTTTTGTTGACAGGTTAGCAAATTGGGCGATAAATCCATGGAGAAGGTATTCATTGTTAGCAATAATTTTTTTGATAGGTTTTTTAATAGGTAGTTCTCTAGGTATGATTAATGGTGTACTAGCGTTGATGGATCCTGTTGGAGCATTTATTGCATTAATATTTTTGGAGATACTAATTAAAGCTAGATTTATTTTTCTAAAGTCTAAAAAACAAATAATACTGGTTAGGCTTTTTGATATGTTTAGAATAGGATTAGCATATGGACTCTTTTCCGAGGGTTTGAAACTCTTATAAATATAATTAATTTTTTTGATTTAACCCCAGTAAATACAACAAAGCCATTCTTATTGGAATACCATTTTCTACTTGCTTACTTATAAGATTGATTGAATTGTCTTCCACTAATTGACTGCTTATTTCTATTCCTCTATTCACTGGCCCAGGATGAAGAACAGGAACTTTCTTGTCACACCATTGTAAGCTTTCATGTGTTATTCCATATTGTGAAAAATAACTATCAAGATCAGTAAGCATATTTTGCTTCATTCTCTCTTTCTGTAATCGAAGTGTCATAACTGCATCAGTATTTTTTAATGCATCTTTTAGTGATCTTTCGATCAAAACTGATCCTCTCTTGTTGATTGGATCTAATCTTTGCCCTGGGGGGGGATTGAGAACAAAATCAACGAATTCATTTGGAAGAAGGCTTGGAGGTCCACATAGTGTTACCTCAGCCCCACATGCAGTAAGAGCCCAAAGGTTTGATCTGGCAACTCTAGAATGAAGAATATCTCCAACTATTGTGATCTTTTTATTTAAAAGACTATTAGTTGATGGTTCGCTTGGATTAAAGAAAGTAGCAAGTGTAAATAGATCCAAAAGACCTTGACTTGGATGGCTATGAAATCCATCACCGGCATTAAGAATGGATGTATTGATGTTATTTATGTCTACGTAATTAGCCAATTCTGCGGGCACATTTGTTGATTCATGCCTAATTACTAAGATATCAGCGCCCATTGAGATGTAAGTGAGAATCGTGTCTAAAGGAGTTTCTCCTTTGCTTAGAGAACTTGCTGATACAGAAAAATTTTGAACATCAGCAGATAGTCTCTTCGCTGCAAGTTCAAAGCTTGTTCTTGTTCTTGTACTTGGCTCGAAAAATAAGTTGGCGATTAATCTCCCTTGAAGCGCGGGAAGTTTTCGAGAGCTTGATTTATGGACATCTTTAAATCTTGTTGTTAGTTTTAAAACTGTGTTGTAATCCTCCAGAGAAAACGTAGATAGATCAAGAATGTGATTATGTTTCCAATTATTCATAATCCCTCAAATGTGGATGGTGACCAACACTTATTTTTTGGTGGAATTCTATCTCCTTTAACCCTTTTGCTAACACTTCTACTACTTTGAAGGTACCAACGCCAAGGTATATCTTTAGCTTGCGAAATGCCAATTCTTGTGGTCTGAACAATATTTCCCATTCTTGTTATGTTTTCTCCCTCTTTTAACCAAAAATCATTTGCAGGTGACAAGGGTAAATTATCAAAATTCCTATTTAATCCAAATCTTTTTGCCAATAATCCTGGCCCAGAAGCAATTCTTTCGTTTTCTCCTTTTATCGCTATAGATCGAAGAAGTACGCCATTTGCCCAGTTTTTCTTTCCGGTAACAATATTTACGCAACTATTAATGCCGTATGAAAGATATATATAAAAGTTGCCAGGTTCACCAAAGAGGGTTTCGTTCCTTTGAGTTCTTCCTGAGAAACCATGGCATGAGGCTTCTTCTTGAGAATAAGCCTCGGTTTCAACAATTACGCCAGAAAGATAGCTGTTTTTTGATATACGCTTAATTAAAAAACAGCCAATTAGGTTAGGCGCGACCAAATGAGATGGCCTTGAGAAGAATTCTCTTGTAAGAAGTGAGATTTGCTTACTATTCCTTTTTAATTCATATTACTGACTGAATAATAGATTTCTCTATCTTGTGGATCAATCTACTAACACTTAGGATTTCCTAAAAGGCATTCAGATGGCAGAATGGTGCACGAACTTATTCTTCTAGAGGAAAGTCCTAGATCTTTTACTAATAAGGCCTCCTTCTCATTATCTAATTATCTTCTTAATTTTCTAACATAAAAATGACTAAAATCTCTTCATCTGATGTCCGTAAGGTTGCAAAGTTAGCTCGTTTAGAACTTCCAGAAGATCAAATAGAAACGTATACAGATCAACTAGAAGAAATACTTTCATATGTTGATCAACTGAAAGAAATAGATACTGACAATATCCTTCCAACTACTAGAGCTGTAGAGGTGGTTAATGCAATGAGAGAGGATTTAGTTGAAGTTAATTGTTCAAGAGAAGATCTTCTTAATCAAGCACCTCATAGGGAAGGTGATTTTTTTAGGGTTCCGAAAATACTTTGAATTTTGTAATTATCTTTTACTTTCTGTTCTAATTCTTGTTTTATGGATTAATTTTATATATTTTTTTCTCCAATTATTTTTTGGTAATATTCTTGCCATTGTTCTCATATTACTTCGGCTTTCTTTGTGACTTCTAATTCCAAAAAAAACATCATAAATAAAATTTAGACTATCTTTTTTACTTTCAAAAATCCCCATTCTTTGAGGTGAACCTTTTTGATCTAAAAGTGGTTTTGTGGCCTCGTAAGCTGGCTTATATTCAAACCATGGAATAGAGGGCCATAAATGATGAACTAAATGATAATTTTGTCCCATTATTAGTAAGTTCATTAATTTACTTGGATAAACTCTTGCATTTCTCCATCTATTCCTAGAATCAAAAGGTCGATGTGGTAGATAATCAAAAAATATTCCTAAAGTCACTCCAACCATTAATGCTGGTCCGAACCATAAATTATAAATAACATTCATAAAATTATATTTAACTCCTGCAATTATGATGCAAATAAAGATTCCTCTCTCAATTCCCCATTGCATTAGTTCAAACTTTCTCCAAAGTTTTCGCTCAAAGAAAAAATATTCATGGTAAAAAAATCTTGGAGCAATTAACCAAATAGGACCAAAAGTGCTAACTATGTGATCGGGGTCGTTTTTTGGGTCATTAACGTATTTGTGATGCTCTAGATGAACTCTTGTGAATACTGGGAAACTAAAACCTAGTAATATGGCTGATCCATGACCCATGAATTGATTGATCCATTTATTTGGATGGGCAGCATTGTGACAGGCATCATGAATAACGGTCCCTTCCATATGAAGAGCTAAATAAGCCAATGCGACCAAAATTGGTAACGGCCAGTTCCCCTGATACCACTGCCAAACAGTAAGAATTGCAAGAAAATATCCACCAAAGAAAAGACCTAAAGTTACGTTTAAAGGCTTAGGAGGATCAAGATATTCTTGGATCTCATTTTGCCAGTCGCGTAATGACTTCAGTTTTTCCGTTGCCTTATTTTTGTCAGACCTCGATAAGCACTGGGTCATTACTTGATGTGATTGAGATTAAATGAGCTAGTACAGCTTAATTAAAAAATGCCCACCGGGAGACTTGAACTCCCACGACATAAAGTCACTGGTACCTAAAACCAGCGCGTCTACCAATTCCGCCAGGTGGGCCAAAGGCTTTGACCGATTGTCAGTTAATTCTAGCAGCTCATTGATGGCTATTTAAAGACTATTTTTGATTCGTGAAGGTGAAAAAGTTTATGTGATTTTCAGATTTGTATATGAGAAGTTTGAAAATCTCTTTTTTTGACGCATGATTTTTAGTTGTTTAATCAGCGCCTTCACTACAAAATAAACTCATATTGAGAAAAATATGGTTGTTTCTATTTCTGGATACTTATTCCTTTTTGTTGGGCTTTTGATATTGGCTTTACCTTTAATGCTTGTGGAATTAAGTAGGCCTAGGGATTGGTTGATGGGCGGACTTTTTTTATTTTTAGGATTATTTCTTTTAGTAGAGAATGATCTTTTAAAAGGCTCAATAAATTTACTTGTTATTTCTATGGCAATTTTGTATGGAAAAATGATTTTAGAAATTATTCAAAACAGATGGTACCAATTAAGTTCTGAAGAAAAAAAGCGGATTGGATCGTTTAAAAGATGGTTTGAATCTTTTAAACAGCTCGGTCAAAGTTTTGCCTTAATGGGTAATGGCTTTTTAAATTTGTTTAAAGGCTTCACTACAAAATCTGAAAAACCTTTAAAAGAAAAAAAATGGGTTCATCCAGAATTGCAAGAAGAAGTTAAGAAGAAAGTAGTTGATCGATCTGGATCAATTGATTCCAATAAGCTCAGAAATAAAGAATTCTCTGAAAACGAAGAAACTTCTTGATAAGGTTAAAAGGCCTCAGGCAACCATGATGACTAATGAATATTTCTCAAAGTGAATAATGTCAATAAAGATTCTCAAAAGGATCGTCCCACTTACAAAGACACTCTCAACCTTTTGCAGACTAATTTTGGGATGAGGGCAAATGCAACTCTAAGAGAACCTGAGTTGCAAGCTTTTTGGAGTGAAAAAAAGATAGATTTTGAATTAGGCTTAAAGAATTCTGGAGAGACTTTTACGTTGCATGACGGCCCACCATATGCAAATGGGACGCTTCATATGGGTCATGCTCTAAACAAAGTACTTAAGGACATAATCAATAAATTTCAAATAATGAAAGGAAAAAAAGTTTGTTATATACCTGGATGGGATTGCCATGGATTGCCTATTGAATTGAAAGTTCTACAAGCAATGGATAAAAAACAACGAGCCGAATTAACCCCTATTAAGTTGAGAAAAAAAGCAGCTGCTTATGCAAAAAAGCAAGTTTCCCAACAAATGGATGGTTTTAAAAGATGGGGAATATGGGGGGATTGGGATCAACCATATTTAAGTTTAGACAAAAAGTTTGAAGCCTCTCAGATCAAGTTGTTTGGCCAAATGGTCTTTAAAGGATATATATATCGAGGTCTAAAACCAGTTCATTGGAGTCCAAGTTCTCAAACAGCTTTGGCCGAAGCCGAATTAGAATATCCGATCGGTCATGTTAGCAAAAGTATTTATGTGGGATTTAAAGTTGATCAAATTCCAAGAACATTAACTCAAGAAATTTCAAAGCAAGCTCCAGATCTATTTAATTCTGAAGGACAAATAAAAGAAGTTAAACTTGTTATTTGGACTACCACCCCCTGGACAATTCCTGCAAATGAGGCCATATCTGTTAACCAAAAATTAGATTATGTAATAGCACAAAGTGCTGATGGCCTATTGATAATTACTGCTAATGATCTTTTGGATGAAGTATCTGAGAGTGTGGGAATTAATTATGAGAAAAGGGTATTAATAAAAGGATCAATATTAGATGGAATTATATATAAACACCCTTTATTTGATAAAAGAAGCCCTGTTGTTTTAGGAGGAGATTATATTACAACTGACTCAGGTACTGGACTAGTGCATACTGCTCCAGGTCATGGTGTTGATGACTTTAATACTGGTAAAAAATATAAGTTACCAATTTCTTGCCCAGTTGATGCAAAAGGTTTTCTGACTAAGGAAGCTGGAAAATTTGAAGGCCTAAATGTATTAAAAGACGCTAACATTGTTATAATAAAAGATCTCATTAGTACTGGATCTTTACTTAAAGAAATTCCATATGAACATAAGTATCCTTATGATTGGAGAACTAAAAAACCAACTATTTTTAGAGCTACAGAACAATGGTTCGCTTCTGTTGAAGGATTTAGGGATAAAGCACTTTCTGCAATAGAAGATGTTATTTGGCTACCTGAATCTGGAAAAAATAGAATTGATTCTATGGTTAGAGAAAGAGGGGATTGGTGTATTTCTCGACAAAGAACTTGGGGAGTACCAATACCAGTATTTTATGAAAAAGATGGAAATCAAATTTTGCTAAATAAAGAAACCATTGCTCACATAGCTGACTTATTTTCTATCCATGGAGCAGATATTTGGTGGGAATATGAAGTGTCTCAGCTATTACCTCCTTCGTATGTAAATGAGGCAGATCGATGGCAAAAAGGTACTGATACTATGGATGTTTGGTTTGACTCTGGCTCTAGTTGGTCTTCAGTTATTTCTAAGAAAGAAAGTTTAAATTATCCAGCAGATTTGTATTTGGAGGGATCAGATCAGCACAGGGGTTGGTTTCAGTCCTCTTTATTAACTTCGGTAGCAGTAAATGAACATGCACCTTTCAAAAAGGTCCTTACACATGGTTTTGCATTAGATGAGAATGGCAGAAAAATGAGTAAATCCTTAGGAAATATTATTGACCCTTTAGTTATAATTAATGGTGGTTCAAATAAAAAAGTAGACCCTGCTTATGGAGCTGATGTGTTAAGGCTTTGGGTTAGTTCTGTTGATTATTCTGCAGATGTTCCTATTGGATCAAATATACTTAAGCAAATTTCTGATGTTTATCGTAAGGTTAGAAATACATCTAGGTATCTATTAGGAAACCTATATGATTTTGATTATAAAACTGACGCCATAGAGATTTCAGAATTGCCTTTATTAGATAAATGGATGTTGAATAGAACAGCTGAAGTAATAGATGAAATAACAGATGCATACTCTAATTTTGAATTCTCGAAATTCTTCCAAACAATTCAGAATTTTTGTGTAGTTGACCTATCCAATTTTTACTTAGATATTGCAAAAGATAGGTTGTATGTGAGCTCTAGATCTGAATTCAGGAGAAGAAGTTGTCAGACGGTTTTATCCTTGCTTATTGAGAAAATATCTGGATTAATTGCACCTGTTTTATGTCATATGGCAGAGGATATTTGGCAAAATATTCCATATAGCTTAGAGGAAGACTCAGTCTTTCAAAGAGGATGGCCTAAGGTTTCGGAATTATGGCGAAATAATAGTCTTAATGTTCATGTAGCTGAACTCCGCAAACTTAGAACAGTTATTAATCGTATGTTGGAGAGCTGTCGAAATAATCAGGAACTAGGTTCTTCTTTAGAAGCCTCAGTAAGAGTTGATACCTCTGATGAAAAAGTGAAAGATGCTATCGAATGGTTATCTCAAGGAGAATCTAATAAGGTTGATGTCTTGAGAGATTGGTTCCTTGTTTCATCTCTCCAAATTGGTGGTGAGCCTTGGGCTGAAGTTTTAGTTAGTGAGGATAATGATATCGCTTCCGTCGACATTGCTAAAGCTAAAGGATTTAAATGTGAAAGATGCTGGCATTATGAAATTGAGATGAGCAATAATAAACAACATCCTAATATTTGTAAAAGGTGCGAAAAAATAGTTTTAGCTATTTAAATAGGAATTAACATTTAATATTAAAGTTATGAGTTTTAAAATTTACCGGCGAAACGACCATTCTTTGGCAATTGGATAATTAACCATTGAAGTAAACCTATTAAATATAATATAAGAGCTAAATATGCAAAAAATGTAGCAAATCCTATGCTCCAATTACCGTCTAAAACAAATTTTATTATTGTTTTTGTTGTCATGAAAGAATGAAATGGAATTTCTCTCCAAGTATCACAATAGCTCTCATTAATTGAATTTAAGCATCTCCAACTAAATAGATGTAGTCCAGTATTTAATAGGGACCAAAAAGATAAAGTCCATCGCCAAATTCGTGTAGTTAAAGCAATGGGTTTATAAGAAGGCATTTCATCAATTTCTTCATTGAGATCAAACCAAAACCAAATAGAACCGACCATCAGTATTGGTGCAATGAATGAGATTAATTGCCCCAACTGGCTTTCAACACTAAGGAATAAAAGGTTTATCGCATAAAGACTAGAAACTTTCCAGTAAATTGATAAAAGTCGATCAATAGATCTTAAATTCGAAATTTTTGCCCAAATCAATAGGTATAATGGGAGTCCAAATGCGAAGGTAGCCGCAATTCGATATGAGAGCCAAACTAAAATTTGGAATTGAGTTTCAGTCAAAAAAAAATCACATTCAGATGTATTATCAACCTTAATGTATTCTTTTTATGATTAATCTTAATGATTAAAGTGTTTTCTATATATTTGAAGACCTTCTTAGTCTTTGCATCCAATTCAGCTCATAGATTGATTAATGATTATCTATCTACTCAAGTCAATTAATTATTAGACTCTAAGTAAAAAATTTATAAATTGGTTGGTGTTTATACTCTGTTTTGAAAAGATCAATTAACTTGCTAATATAAGAAACTGATTTATTGATATCCAGTTCAATTCTGTGAGACAACATGTAAATCCTCTAAGTCAATTTTTTCAGTTACCATTATCACTTCCAAGTAAGAATGTTCTTTTTAAGAAATCTCATAATCCAATTCATTTAGATATTGGATCTGCGAAAGGTGAATTCCTTATGGAATTAGCAATAAAAAACTCTGACTGGAATTTTGTTGGGCTTGAGATAAGAGAACCTCTTGTTAGATTATCTGAAAAAAAAAGAATAAAATTAAACTTAAACAATTTAAAATTCCTATTTTGTAATGTGAATGTCAGTCTAGATGAATGGTTATCAGATTTAGACTATGGCCAATTAAAAAGAGTTTCAATACAATTTCCAGACCCGTGGTTTAAAAGAAAACACTTCAAAAGGAGAGTTTTACAAAAAAATCTTATCAACTCAATTGCTAAATCTATGATTAAGGATGGTGAAATATTTATTCAAAGTGATATTTTAAAACTTTTTGAGTCTATGACTAATACGATTGATAAAAGTAGATACTTTAATAGAAAAGATCTAGGAGATCTTAGCTTTATTGATAAGAACCCTTATAATGTTAATACAGATAGAGAATTATTCTCTCTAAAGAAAAATTTTCCAATTTACAGAGTAATGTATATTAGGAATAGTCTATTATTCATTGATTAAGTAAATTTATTATTAAGATATAGGATATGTTTTAATTCAAAGTTTATGCATATAATTAAAAGTATAAAGTATTAATTCTGATGATTGATAAAACCAATGAAGCTAATGAAATAGGCTCCATTCAAAAAATTTTTTTAGTTTTTCTCAGCCTTTTATTAGTTGTTTCATTGTTCCTCTTTCGCGATGGGTTTAAAGCTAATGTAATGCTTGACCAATTGGCTAAGAACTCACTTGAACCAGATATAGCTTTGTCAAATGGAAAACCTACTGTATTTGAATTTTATGCGGATTGGTGCGAAGCTTGCAAGGAAATGGCTCCAGATATGGTTAATGCTGAAAAATTAAATTCAGATATGATAGATATAGTTTTGCTTAATGTTGATAATTCTAGGTGGTTTGATTTGATTGATAAATATGATGTTAACGGTATTCCTAAATTAATTTTTTTTGATGATAAAGGTGAATTTAAAGGATTTTCATTAGGAGTTAGAAAATACAATGAACTTAATGAAATCTTTCTTGCTTTAATTAATAAATCTGAATTACCATCTTTTACTAACTTATCAAATTCAACTCAATTAATTTCTAAAAATAATATTAGATTAAAAGAACCCAGAGATCATGGTTAGTTTAGCCAATTCAAAGCGGATGAAACGACAGGATATTCCTTTGAAAAAATATTTTTACATTCTTTTGCAATATTCATATGCTCTTTTTGTGTTCCATGACCAGTTCTTAGATTGATGTAATGAATCCAGGATCGGCATGATCCTGTCATGTAAATTCTGGTTGGGGTAGCAAGTGGAAGTACAAATCTTGCACATTCTTTGGCGATTCCAGCTTCTAGCATCTCTTCATAAAGTTTTTTATTTTGATCAAATTGACTTTTGATTTTTTTGTTAAATGTATTAATAATTTGTTCCGATAAGTCTGAAATAGAATTTTGTCTATTTTTATTATCTTGCCTTCTTAATTCTGGTATGGGAATTTCTCCTAATTGTCTGCTGTCCGCATAGCGTTGCGAAAACTCTTGAAAAGTAAATGATCGATGTCTTAAAATTTGGGCAGCAATTCCTCGAGTAGTTTCTATTTGCAAAGTCATATAAGCTTGCTCAAATACGCTCCAATGTTCATTCTTAATGCAATATGCAATTAATTTAGTAAAGTCATCATTGTCTTGATTCTTTGGATTGCTAACTCTGGCGATGTACGCCATGCTTTTTTCAGCGTCAGGTGTAGAAGTTATTAATTGAACACAACTCATTTTTAAACTTTTGCTAGGGTTACTCTTTCTTTTTGGTATTGATATTTGCCTTTTCTATCACTGTAAGTTGTTTCACAAGGATCTCCTTCAAAGAAAAGCAATTGGCAGATTCCTTCATCAGCATAAATCCTGCAATCTGCGCCAGAGCTATTACTGAATTCAAGGGTTAAATGACCTTCCCAGCTTGCTTCAGCAGGAGTCGTATTTACTATTATTCCTAAACGGGCGTAGGTGCTTTTCCCAAGGCAAATAACAGTAATATTTGGCGGTACTTTCATTTTTTCTAATGCAACACCAAGGCCGTAAGAATGGGCAGGCAAAATAAAATATTTACCATCCTCGTCTTCTTTTAAATCTGTAGGTTCTAAATTGGCAGGATTAAATTTTTTCGGATTCATTACTGTTCCAGGGACATGCCTGAAGATCAAAAACTCTTTAGAGGAGAGACGCAAATCATATCCATATGATGAACAACCAAAGCTTAAAACAGGAGATTTTTCTGACTCTGGCTCAAGATGTCTTATTAACTTTTCTTGAAAAGGTTCAAGCATTCCTAATGAAGCCTGTTCAGAAATCCAACGATCGTTTTTTAACATTTAATTGCAGCGTAATTCAGTGATTTGATCAGCCATTTCAATTACTTTAGGAGGGATTGATGGTCCTGTAAGAATAATATCTGTGAATGATGGTCGATTATTTATCATTAGAATTAAATCATTTTCTTCAATGAAACCAAGGCTAATAGCCATTCCTATTTCATCAAGAACTATTTTATCTATTTTTTTTTCGGTTAAACGCACGTTACAAAAATCCCAAAGGTCCTTGATAGCTTTTTCTTCATACTTTCTTTTCAAAGATAAGTGTTCTTCCGATATTTGCTCTGGTAAGCATGTTTCAATTGCTGGTCTTAGCCACTCAAGTCGCCCACAAAGATTTATTGCCCCATTTGGTCCTTGATTGACTCCACCTCTCAAGAATTGAGCTATTAAAACCTGGCTTCCCAACCCTGCAGATCTAAGTGCTTCACTTAGAACAATAGAAAAACTGCCTCTAAAAGTAGAAGTGTGGATTTGAACTTGACCTTGTGTCGCAACTAGTTGTAAAGGCTTTCTAATGGGTATAGGCCTTAGAGAATTCTCTTTTGACGGCGATGAACCCCTCTGTTCAGCATTAATGCTAACTCGTGCATTCATCTCGATCTTATAAGAATGTCTTTAAGACAATCTAGCGGTATTAAATTTCTAATCAACCAACTCAACACTATCTGTGGTGTATAAAATGATAATTCTTGGTTGTCATAACAGTTGAAATCGCAAAAGTGATTCAAAGAAGAAAATGTATCTTTTAATACTTTTTGATAGCATTTTTAGCCTTTGAGGGTTAAAAGATAGAATTTATAAGTAACCATACGCTTGGTTTTAGGAACTTAGCTTCAAAAAAGTCGCCATGGCTACATATCGTTTTTTCTCAACTTATTAACCTTCTCTGAACATTAAATTAAATATGGTCACTTCTTATCGTGGCTTTACTCGTTTCAACCAACAAAGAAATAGCCAGATGGGTGGCAATTCATCATCTTCTTTGCCACCCAACAAAACTCTCTTAGATGTAATTAAATCTTTGGAGGGTGTTTCTACTGAAGTTGTTGATAGGTCAAAGACCATTTTTTTTCCTGGCGACCCTGCTGAAAGGGTTTATTTAATAAGGCGTGGTGCAGTTCGATTGAGCAGGGTTTATGAAACAGGTGAAGAAATTACAGTTGCGTTATTGAGAGAAAATAGTCTTTTTGGAGTTTTATCTTTATTGACTGGACATAGATCAGATCGTTTTTATCATGCTGTTGCTTTTACTCGAGTTGAACTAGTTTCTGCTCCGGCCACATCAGTAAGGAATGCAATTGAAGAAGATGCTTCTGTTGGTTTGCTTCTTTTACAAGGTTTATCAAGTCGAGTACTTCAAACTGAAACGATGATTGAAACATTAACTCATAGAGATATGTCCTCCCGTCTTGCAAGCTTTTTGCTGGTTTTGTGTAGGGACTTTGGAGTGCCTGGCGAAAAAGGAGTAACAATTGACTTAAGACTTTCTCATCAAGCTATTGCTGAAGCAATAGGTTCGACGAGAGTAACTATTACACGACTACTTGGTGAGTTGAAAAGCTCCTCATTATTAGCAATAGATAGAAAAAAAATAACTATATTTGATCCAATAGCTTTAGCAAAAAGATTTAATTAAAGTCCATTACATACTAAGGTTTAGGAGGTCTGATTACTTATCCTTCTTTCTCTCTGTGACAGTCTGGCTTAAAATTCTTTTGTTATTAATCTTAGGTGGAATACTTTCTACTCTGGGAGATCGCTTGGGTACTAGAGTTGGCAAAGCGCGTTTAAGCATTTTTAAATTAAGACCAAAAAGTACAGCTGTTTTAATAACTGTTATTACAGGAAGTATTATTAGCGCTATTTCATTCGCAACTATGGTTGCATTTGATAGGGATTTAAGGATTGGATTATTTCAATTAGAGGATATTCGAGAAAAGATTCTAGAGAGTGAAAAAGAATTAAGAAAATTAGAAAAAAATCTATTTGCTTTTAGAAGTGGAAATGTAGTAATAAGTAGTGGGCAAACTTTAGTGACTAAAACTATTAGATTAAATAAAAATAGTGATACAAAAAAAATTATAGAGAGTATTTTGCAGCAAGCAAATTTTTATGCTTTTAATTTAGTAAAAACAAATCAATCTAAATATCGAAGAATACTATTAGTTCGTAAAGATGATATTGAGAAGCTTGAAAATAAAATAGCTGATAATAGAAGTTGGGTCGTTAGGATTAAATCAGCAGGGAATATACTTAGAGGTGAAAATTATGTTTATGCATTTCCTGAAGTTACATTAAATAAAATCATTACGAAAAAAGGAGAAATTATTGCTCAAGAAAATATATCTTTATCAAATTCTGATTCTGAATCAATCAGTAAGAAGATTAATCTTTTAATGGCTTCTACTTTGGCTGAGGTTAGGCGAAGAGGTTCATTAAGTTCTGAGTTAAAATTTAATCCTAATCAAATTAACAATTTAGGAAAATATTTGATTAGTAAAAAAAATGAAGATTTTCAAATTATTGCTCGGTCTATTGATAGTAGTCAAAGTGCAGATAAAGTCTCGATTTCATTGGAATTAAAATATTTAGAAAAATCTATAATAAATAAAAGTTAAATGAGTTTATATATATCTATAGATCCAGGGATGAAAAAATGCGGTTTATTATTGGCCGATATTAAATCCGGAAAAGTTCTTGAGGCAGGTATAGCTTCATTCAATAAATGTTCTGATTTGGTTTCGTTGTGGAATGAAGATTATCAAATTTGTAAGATAATAATTGGTGATGGAACTAATTGTAAGAATATAGTAAATCAATTAAAAAAAAATAAACTTACAAATATAAACTATGTTAATGAAAGAGGCTCAACATTAAGAGCAAGGTTTAGATATTGGGAGATTTGGCCTCCAAATTTTCTCATCCGTTGGATGCCGAAAGAAATTCTTTTCCCTCCTGAAAATCTTGATGCAATTGTCGCGTTGATTTTATTAGAAGATTTTTTAAATTATACATTTGATTGGCCAGATAAAGTAAGCATTAAAATTTGGCTCTAACTGTAAAAATATAATCTCCACCAGATTCAAGTTTATAATCAGATTTTACTAAATATCTCTCTAATGCATCTTTTATCAGCGCCCTACCTAGTGGTGGTTCGACAAAAAGTTGTCCCTGGTTGAAGGCCCAAATAAAACTCCATTCAAAATTTCCCGCACGGACAATCCCCTCAACTTTTTTTTGATTAAAGCATTGCTTATGAATTTGCAGATATGCAGTAGTTGATGGTTTGTTATACATTTTCCTAAAGTTATTTATTGTCAGGTTTATAAGAATTTAGCCGAGTAGTTATCTTTTCCCAATTATTAGATGCGATTGATTCAATACAACTAATAATTTCCTCAATGATGAAATTTAATATGATAAATTCTTCATTTGTAAATCTTCCTAAAACGTGCGAAATAGTTTTAGATTTTCTATCTTTTTGATCGTGACTTGGCGGGCCTATCCCAATCTTTAATCGCTTAAATTCATCAGTACCTAGATGGTTAATAATGCTTCTTAACCCATTATGCCCTCCTGAGCTGCCTTTTGAGCGAACTCTTATTTTCCCCAGGGGAAGATCCATGTCATCTACCAAGACTATTAATTGATGATTTTCATAATTAAACCAATCTTTTGCTGATCTTACTGATTTTCCACTTTCATTCATATATGTGCTAGGCATTAAAAGCCTTGTTTTTTCGATACCTGTGCCGTATTCGCAGGTCCTACCTAATAGTTTTTTGTTTTCAAGAAAACTACAATTATTTTTTCTTGCAATTTCCTCTAAAACCATAAATCCAACATTGTGCCGAGTTTTATTGTATTTAGCCCCAGGATTGCCTAAGCCAACTAATAATTTCAAGTCATCGGACAACATACCAATTGGAAATAATCGTTGTTGATTCTAATTGTTTAATATCTAGATAGTTTTGGGGAGATTAATTTTCTTTGTCCACAATGTTTTCGTTTGAAGACTCTTCTTCAGTCATGGCATTTTTTATTTCACGCTCAAATTCCGTAGAGGCGCTTTGCAGCCCTTTGAGGGTTTTTCCTATTGTTCGCCCAAGTTCAGGAAGACGTTTTGGACCGAAAATAACTAGTGCCAAACCAGCAATAACAGCTATTTCGGGTAAACCAACCCCAAAAATATTCATGGGCGAATCTCAACTTCTCAGAATTTAATCAATTCAACCGTTCCAGTCGACAGAAAAACCTTGTAAAAGAAGTGATTGATTATAAATTTGGAGCATAATCACTAGAAAAACCAGTAGTAAAACTCCTATGAAAGCCATTACGGGGACTGCTCCCCAACCTGGGACAACTTTTCCTTGTCCAGAATTGCCAATGGATTTAAGCAAAGATCCAAGTGCTGTTTTTTGTCCCATGTCGTTTCTCTTAGCTCAGATTTGTATAAGTCAAGATATTGTATGAGAACTTGTCCAAAAGAAGAAGAGACTGTAGAAACTTGTGATGGAATGAACCAAAAAAATACGATATTTGATAATTTGGTATCAAATAAGTTAAAAAACGAGAAAAATTACAAAAGAAAAAAGGAAATTAAAGATTTTAGGAATTCATATGAGAAAGAAAAATTGATCTTTCTATTTATTTCCCTTGCGATGATTGGCTTTTTGGGCTTGGACAACGAAAAAGAATTTTTTTCATTTCCAAAAGTCTGTAACACCTTTGGTTTTTTCATTGGAGTTATTGACTTCATAGGATAGGTTTAATCTCTATTTAGTTGGTTCGGATTCATGCTTGCCCTCAAGATTTCCGTATATACGGTCGTCTTTTTCTTTGTCGGGATCTTTTTGTTTGGTTTCTTGGCAAGTGATCCAACAAGGACGCCCAATAGAAAGGATTTGGAAAGTCCTCAAGACTAGAAATGACACGCTAATTACTGGTCTAAACAAGCTCCTGTAGTTATTTTATTAGGTATTATCTTTTCGTCGGCTTAATTCATTTGGCGACGAAGAAAAAATATCTATTGTCTTTAAACCTTGGAATTCTAGGGTTTAGTATTTTCTTGTATTTATTTGAGACTTCTAAAGCAAAGGAGTATTTACTTGAAAATTCATCTCAAGAGAAAAGCCATAGTTATTCTGTAGGTAAGTTAGTTGAAAACCCTAAGAGTTCGCCTTTAGAAAAATTAAAAGTAGAAAATGAAGAAAGTATTTTTTTAACTTTAAAGATTTTTGCTGATAAGCAATATGATTATGATCAAAATATTTATCTAGCTGAGGGTAATGTCAAAGCAATAATAAATGGTGGCATATTAAGATCAGACTCGCTCAGTTATGAAAAATCAACTGGTAATTTATCTGCTAAGGGCAATATTAGATTTAGAAAAGGAGGGCAATATTTTAAAGGTAAAGAATTTCAATTTAATTTATTAAATAAAGAAGGAATTATTAAAGATGTATACGGAATCATAGATATAAAGAATGTATTGAATGACTTGAAACTTGACTCTGATTCAGAAGAAATACTATTAAAAGAAAGATCATTATCTAAAAGGGAAAATAGTTACAATGATGGAATAGAATTTGCATTAGGAAATATTGAATTACCAGAAAATAAAATCACTAGATCTAATAAATCAATAGGTTTAATTAATAATTGGAGATTTAAATCGAATTCAATTACTATTGATCAAAAAGGCTGGAAATCTAATAAGATTATTTTTACTAATGACCCATTTGATCCTAATCAAATTTCCTTTGAGGGCGTAGATGTTATTGCAGAAGAAGAAGAAGATGGTAACTTACTTATTACTAGCTCTAAAACAAGTTTAATTCTAGAAAACAGAAATAAAATTTTTATAGGTAAAAGAATATTTGGAGGTAAAAAGAAAAAGAAAAATAAATTTCAGTTCATATATGATACTAAAGATCGTGATGGATTAGTCTTAGTAAGAAGAAGTAATACAAAAAATATTAATAATAATATAAAACTTGAATTACAGCCTCAGTTTTTAATTAATAGAGCTATTTTAGGTAAAACTTATAGTTACAAAAATAGTCATGATGAAAATATTAATTTTTCTGACTTATTTGGTTTAAATGTAAAAGTTACAGCAAGTGAGGGGGATTGGAGCTTCGAGAGTTTAAACGATTTAAGCACATTAAATATAGCTAGAATTTTCAGTGGATTAAGGCATTCAACCTCTTTTCGAAAGTACTTTCGAATGCCTGTTATGGAAGACTCAAGTTTTAATATTTTTACTACTTATAGATCCAGAGCTTGGAATGGAAGTATTGGAGAGACTGAGATTAAATCTGCACTTGGAAGCTTTATTGAAAAGACGAAGTATTTTACCAATGGTGAAGTAAAAAATAACTTAAACATTCGGATAGGAACCGCTAAATATGAATCAGAAAAATTGACAAGCAGCGAAGTGATAAGTCTTTGGCGTTCGAGTCTTTTTGCTTCTTTAGATAGTGAATATACAATCTGGAAGAATAATACAAACAATCTTGATAAAAAGAATGAGAAGCTTTTATCTCCTGTTTCAATCACTCCTGAACTAGTCTTCAGAACTAATATTACGTCAGCCTATTATAAATATATAAATTCAATTGATCAAGGCTTTCTCAAACTGAGTCTTGGCCCTGAAATTAGACTAGGTAATTTAGAGAAAAATTTTCTTGATTATACAAAACTTTCGCTTATGCCAGGAGTGAAAATTAAGTTTGGAAATAGTCCATTTAAATTTGATAACGCTATTGATTTAAAAACACTAAATATAAGTTTAATACAACAAATATATGGACCTTTAATGTTTGATGTTATCTCTAATTTAAATATTGATAGTAGTTCAAAAAAATATGGAGATTATTATGATACAAAGTTAGGCCTTTTGTGGCAAAAAAGATCTTACGAATTTGGAATGTACTTTCATCCTAATAATGATGAGGCAGGATTATATTTTCGTTTAAATGGATTTAAATTTGGTGATTCTGTTAAAGCAGAATTTTAGATTTATTGTTTGAAATTATTTAGATAAGGTAGATTTTTGACTGTATGATTGATTTTTTCCTCTGCATCCAATAGTTGAGAAGTAGCATCCCATTTCCCTGAATAAAGCATTTTGTATGCTCCTCCTTCCAGTTCGAGTCTAAAGCTTTCTTTTTGATTAGAAATTGAAAGTTCTTTAAGATTAAAATCCCAAATTTGATTGGAGTTCTCAATTACTAGGTTTTGTAATTTATTAATTTCTTGTTTTGAAGCTGTCATACAAGGTATGCCAAGTGCAAGACAATTTCCAAAGAAAATTTCAGCAAAGCTTTCCCCGATAATTAATCTTATCCCCCATCTCATAAGAGCCTGTGGAGCATGCTCGCGACTTGAGCCACAGCCAAAATTATCATTAACAATAAGAATATTGCTTCCGTGATGCTGGTCGAGATCAAAGGGGTGATTGCCATGAAGTTCTTTTCTGTCATCTGCAAAGACTTGTTCGCCTAATGCTGAAAAACTTACACATTTTAGAAATCTTGCTGGAATAATTCTGTCAGTATCAATATCATCGCCTTTGATTACTAAGCTGCGGCCTCTAATTACGTTGATTTTTCCTTTTGGGAATTCCTGTTTCATTGATTAGTAACGTTATTTGTAGTTTTATTGTCGGAGTAATTTTCTTACATCCGTAACCTTCCCATTGATCGCAGCAGCAGCAACCATAGCTGGACTCATCAATAAGGTTCTTCCATTTGCAGACCCTTGTCTCCCTTTGAAATTGCGATTGCTTGAGCTAGCACTTATTTGTCTTCCTTCTAACTTGTCTGGATTCATTGCTAAGCACATTGAGCAACCTGGTTCTCTCCATTCAAAACCTGCAGTAAGGAATATCTTATCTATTCCTTTTTTTTTGGCTTCTTTCGCAACCTTTTGAGAACCAGGTACAACAAAAGCTCTAATTCCAGCAGAGACTTTCCTACCTTTAACAATTTTTGATGCCTCTTGGAGATCACTTAATCTTCCATTCGTGCAGCTACCTATAAAGCAAACATCAATTGAAGTTCCTTCTATGGGTTGGTCTGCCTCAAGATTCATATATTTGCATGCATCTTTAGCTATTTGTTGTTCATTTTTTGGTAGTTCTTCAGGATTTGGAATTTTTTCTTTAATTGAAATACCTTGACCAGGAGTTATACCCCAGGTAACTGTGGGTTCTATAGATGATCCATCCAATTTAATCTCATCATCAAATTTAGCCTCTGAATCACTTACTAAACTTTTCCACCAATCAATCGCTTTATCCCATTCTTTACCTTTGGGAGAATATTCTTTCCCTTTAAGATATTCAAAAGTAGTTTCATCTGGATTGATATATCCACACCTTGCACCCCCTTCAATAGCCATATTGCATATGGTCATTCTTCCTTCCATTGAAAGTGATGCTATTGCAGGACCAGCAAATTCATAGGCAAATCCAACCCCTCCTTTGACGCCAAGCAAACGGATGATATGAAGAATAAGGTCTTTGGCATAAACTCCTTTTTGCAATGAACCATCTACCCATATTCTTCTTACTTTTAATTTTTTCATCGCCAAACTTTGGCTGGCTAAAACATCTCGAACTTGACTTGTTCCAATACCAAATGCAATTGCTCCAAATGCTCCATGCGTTGATGTATGTGAATCTCCGCAGGCTACCGTCATCCCAGGTTGGGTTAGTCCTAATTCTGGAGCCATAACATGTACTACGCCTTGAGAATTGCTTCCAATCCCGTGAAATTTTATGCCATGCGTTGTGCAATTTTTTTCTAAAGTAGCCAGCATTTCCTCTGCAAGAGGATCACTAAAAGGACGCTGTTGGTTTAATGTTGGAACTATATGATCGACAGTAGCAACTGTAAGATTGGGAAATTTGACTTCAAGATTTTTTTCATTAAGAGCAGAAAAAGCTTGTGGACTTGTAACTTCGTGAATCAAATGAAGACCAACAAAAAGTTGCGTTGATCCTCCCGGTAATTCTTTTACCTGATGGAAGTTCCAAACTTTGTCGTAGAGGGTTCCAGAACTCAACTGTCAAATCCAACAATTGGGACTTATTTGTCCATGATTATAGACAAACGTAATCTATCAAGAGCATTTAAAACGCTTAATTTTTGAATATCTTCTCTTGTCTTATTAGATCCAAATCTTTCCTCCCATGTAATGAGGCTCTTTGGACCTTTGATACAAAAATTGACTAGACCAACTGGTTTTAATTTATTTCCTCCAGTAGGCCCTGCAATTCCACTGACAGATATTGCCCAGTTAACTTTGAATTTTTTTTTGACACCTTCTGCCATTGATTCAACTACTGGCTTTGATACGGCACCATAGGTATTAATTAATTCCTCAGGGACACCTAATATTCTTTGCTTAATTGAATTGTTGTATGCGATGATTCCGCCATGGAAAATTTTCGAAGATCCAGGGACTTTTGTAAGTTTAGAACCTATTCCACCTCCAGTGCAGGATTCTGCAACAGCAATTGTTTCTTTTCTTTTCAGTAATAATTTAAATACTAATTCTTCAAGAGTTTCATTATCTTTACCAAAGCATTTTAATCCAGTGATTTGAATTAATTCTTTTTCAATAGGCTTTATTAATCTATTAGTTTCTTCTAAATTACTCCCTTTTGCTGTTATTCGCACCTTGACTTCACCAACACTTGCATAAGTTGCAACAGTAGGGTTATTTACTTGAAGTAAATGTGGAATTTTATCTGCTAATAATGATTCACTTATACCTGCAAAGTGTAAAACTTTGCTAGAGATAATTTTGGTTGAGAAATTATTATTAATTAACCATTTTGCAGCTTCTTTAGTCCACATTTCTTTTAATTCACTTGGAACTCCAGGGAAAGTAAGTATTGTAAAGTTATCCTTCGGACTCCATATGATGCCTGGCGCTGTTCCTGAGTAATTGTTTATGATTTTAGAACCTTTTGGGACTAAGGATTGCTTCTTTTGACTTTCAGATAATTGACTATCTTTATCTTTTAACTTATTTTTTAGGTCAATCAAAATATCATTTCTTTGTTCCATTGGTGTGTTAAAAGTATCAGCAATTATCTTCGTTGTTATATCATCTGGTGTTGGCCCTAGACCACCCGTTGTTATTAGAATTTTAGATCGGTTTGACGCTTCAAGTATCGCTTCTTTTAATCTTTTAGGGTTATCTCCTACCACAGTTTGTCTAAAATGTGGAATTCCTAAAACTGCTAATTGCTCTGCTATCCATTGAGAATTAGTATTAACAATATTTCCTAGAAGTATTTCACTGCCAATGCATAAAACCTCTGCTCCAAGAGGATTTGTATTGTTAATATTAATTTCTTTAAATGTTTTCACTATATAAAGGAAACTTATTGCAAAGGTCAGAAACTTTTTTGATTGATTTTTCTTTTATTTCTTCATCTTCAGGGTTAAGCAGTCTATCTGCAATAACATCCCCAACATCCTTAAAGGCTTGTTCATCAAAACCTCTAGTGGTTAGTGCTGCTGAACCTAGTCTTAGCCCACTAGTAACAAATGGGGACTCGGGGTCAAAAGGTACGGTATTTTTGTTGGCAGTTATTTTGATATCACTAACTAATTTATCGGCAATTTTACCTGTCATACCAATACTTCTTAGATCAAGAAGAACTATGTGATTTTCAGTTCCATTGCTCACAATTGAAATTCCTCTTTTTTGAAGTTGATCAGAAAGAGCGTTGGCATTTGAGATCACTCTTTGGCAGTAGAGCTTGAATTCGGATTCAGAAGCTTCTTTGAATGCCACAGCTTTCGCTGCGATTACATGTTCTAAAGGACCTCCTTGGGTACCTGGAAATACTGCCTTATCAATTTTTTTCCCTAGTTCTTCATCTTTTGAGAGAATTAGTCCTCCTCTTGGCCCTCTAAGAGTTTTGTGAGTGGTTGTTGTGACTACATCACAATATGGGATTGGACTTGGGTGAAGACCACTTGCAACTAAACCAGCAATGTGTGCAATATCAGCTAATAAATACGCATTTACCTCATCAGCTATTGATCTAAAAGCTTGGAAGTCAATTTTTCGTGGATATGCAGAGAATCCACAAATGATTAGTTTAGGTTGATTTTCAATTGCTTTTTCTCTGATTGCATCCATATCGAGCATTTCGGTTGTTTTGTCAACTTCGTAGTGGCACGTCTTAAACCACTTACCACTCACATTTACAGGCGAACCATGTGTGAGGTGTCCCCCATGGGATAGGTCCATTCCCATGATTGTGTCACCAGGCTTTAGAAGGCTTAAGAAAACTGCAAAGTTAGCTTGTGCTCCGCTGTGTGGTTGGACATTTGCCCATTTAGCGCCAAAAAGGGTTTTTGCTCTATCAATCGCTAGCTGTTCAATTTCATCAATATGTTCACACCCTCCGTAATAACGTTTGCTAGGAAGACCTTCCGCATATTTATTGGTTAGGACTGATCCTTGAGCCTCCATTACTGCCTTAGAGGCAAAATTCTCGCTTGCAATAAGTTCTAAATGAGTTTCTTGTCTTGATAATTCATTGTTTATTAATTTCGCAATAATTGGATCACATTCCATCAAAGAAGATTTAATAGTCACTTTATTCTTTTATTTATGATGTGATAGTAGGCATATGTTTGCTCTAATGAGAGAAAACTTTCTCTTATTTTTTGGTTATATAAGGATTTACAAATTTTTTAAACGCGCCTGGAGAGATTCGAACTCCCGACCCTCTGATCCGTAGTCAGATGCTCTAATCCGCTGAGCTACAGGCGCATAAAAAAACAATATCAGATTGACTCCCAAACAATAGGAAAATATGTTTGTATCTATGCCTAAAAGATCAAGTAAAATGCGATCTTGAAACCTAAAAACTTATTGTTCGATTAATTTTTTTAATTTTAGATAGTCACCAATCTCTATCTAAGGTCACGAACAAAAGAAAAAACTATGTTTTTATGACCAACTCTATAGATTCATCGCAAATTAATGAGCTAGCTGCATCAATAGCTGACAGATTATTTATTCAAGTTGGAAATTGGAACCTTTATCTAGGCGATGCTGGCTTTGCAAAGGACTTAGCTATTGAATGTCAGGCTAACTTTGATCAAGGTGCATATGTTGCAGCTAGAAAAGGTCTTGAAGCAATTCAAGTAAAACTTGGCGGAGGCCAAACGAGATTGCCATTGTCAAAATTAATTCCATCAAATCAATTTTTTGACCTTGAAGAGATTTTAGAACCCTATTGCAGATAAGATTTGATCAATTGCTTTGTTATCTTTGCTAATCATTCAGGTGACTAATGCCAGAGAGGTTGTAAGGCAGCGCATTGGTCGCTTAGGAGAGAGACTTATAGGGAAAGTTGCTGATGCTGATGCACAGGTTGAAAAGGAATTAATGAAAGAGATGGAAATAGCTTTTCAAGAGTTTGGTATCGAAGCGAGAATTCTCTCAGTAAGTGGAGTAAAAACTGATGAAATGAATTGCTTGGAAATTCCACTTAAAGTTAGATCAGAAAAAGATGTTTTTCTTAAAGACGAATAAATTTCTCTTTTAAAAACTTTTTAAAATTATCAATATCATCAATTTTAAGAATAATTGCTAGATAATAAAAGATAAGAAGACTAATCCCAGATGATATTAATATTCTCAATAATAAATTAATGAAACCATAGGGTAAATATATAATTTTAAAAATAAAAAGTGAGCTAATACCAGTAATGCAACCAATTAAAATAATTTTAAAATTCTGAGATACTATTTTTGATAATTTCAGATTATTTAGTTTATTATTTAATTTCAATAGTAACAGTATGCAAGCAAAGAAATTAACAAATGTAGTAGAATATACTAAACCATTTACTCCTAAGTCGATTGGAGATAGTTCCCCCCATGGACTTTTCCCCCCTATTAAAAACCAGTCAAAAAATAAATTTAATAATATTGCTATAATTGATATTCTAAATGGTGTTTTCGAATCTTCAATACCATAAAATACTCTAACTAATAGATCTCTTAATAGATAAAAAGGCATACCTATTCCATATGCAATTAATAGTTGACTTACAATATCTATGGCATTTTGATTAAATGAACCTCTACCATAGATTAATATTACTATTGGAGCAGATAGTGAAATAAATATCGAACCTAGAAATACCATCGAAGAAGAGGAAATAATTATTCCTTGATGGATTTTCTTGATCAATTTTAGATGATTTTCGCGAGCTCTTAAACTTACAAAAACTGGCAATAATGGAAGTAAAATAGAATTTGATATTATTCCAAGAGGAGCTTGAACTAAAAAGTTTGCGTAACTTAGAGCAGCTGCCGCTCCAACTATTTTTGATGCAAAGAATAAATCAATAAGAACATTGACTTGCATCATTCCTGAAGAAAGTGAAGCAGGGACAATCATTCTCCAAGCTCTTTTTACCTCTGAATATTTTGTTTTGATTGAAAAACTTATAGTAAATATTCCTTTTTTAATTAGAAAAGGTATT
Source organism: Prochlorococcus marinus str. MIT 1214 (assembly GCF_027359355.1). Taxonomy (NCBI): domain Bacteria; kingdom Bacillati; phylum Cyanobacteriota; class Cyanophyceae; order Synechococcales; family Prochlorococcaceae; genus Prochlorococcus; species Prochlorococcus marinus. Next base: position 1,667,767 of record NZ_CP114777.1, read on the forward strand.
TGAACTAAGTATTGAGATAGAGCTCCTATAAATGTTGCCCTTGCAAGAATAATTCCTCCTCTAAGATTTAATTCATATATATCAGCTGAATTTTCTTTATTTATCCAAAAGTTTGATACAGCCATTATAATTATTAGACTTGAGAGTAATGGAGATATAGAAGGGATGAAAAAATTTTTTTTTGCATTTAGAGATCCAAGACTTATTCCTAGTAGTCCAGATAAGAATATAATAGGAGACATTATTTTTAATTGATAAGATGCTATTTCTTTAATCTCAGGGGTTAAACTCGGTCCAACTAAATGAATTAATAAATCGGATGAAAAGAAAATAAAAAAACTTATGATTAATAATATGAGAGATAAAATATTATTGATTGAACTTATAAATAATCTACTTTCAAGCTTGTTTTTCTCTGCCAATAGTGTAACCATTGAGTTATGCAATGGCCCATTAATACCTCCTAAAAGAACTAAGAAAAATCCAGGTATAATATAAGCATAATTATATGCATCATATGCAGCACCAATTCCAAAAGTACCAGCAATAACTAATTGCCTTGCCATCCCTCCAAATTTGCTTAGTAAAGTTCCTAAACTTACGACGAAAGCAATTTCTTTGATCGATTTCGGCATGTTAGATTTGAAAAAAAGAGCTTTCATTTTTCTAGAATATTTTTAGTTCTTGTTTTAACTGGATATTAATTAAGTGATTGAGATTGGAAAAACCATTATTAAGTTTCCCCCGCTTGAAGAGGGAATTTTAATTAAGAGATATAAGAGATTTTTGGCTGATGTTGAGTTGGCTGATGGTCAAATTGTTACCGCTCATTGTGCAAATACAGGACCAATGAAAGGGGTTCTTTGGCCTGGTGGTCGAGTCAGACTTAAGTACTCTCCTTCTCCTAAACGTAAATTAGATTGGTCTTGGGAGCAAGCTGAGGTGCCAAGTCATAATGAGATGAATAGATGCTGGGTTGGTATAAATACATCTTTACCTAATAAATTAATTAGGAATTTGATTGAGGCGAATGGCTTAGAGAAGCAATTGGGTTTAATTGCTAATATCAAGCCTGAAGTTAAATATGGTTTAGAAGGTAAAAGTCGAATTGATTTATTACTTATGCCTGAAACTAGCAATGCGGATAATAGGAATATATATGTAGAGGTTAAAAATACGACTTGGTGTGAAAAAACCTTGGCTTTGTTCCCGGATACGGTTACTACAAGAGGTCAAAAACATTTGAGAGAACTAATGAGTATTTGTACTAATTCAAGAGCGGTATTGATTCCGTGCATAAGTAGAAGTGATATGGAAATTTTTGCACCTTGTGATTTAGCAGATCCTTTATATGGGAAATTATTTAGAGAGGCAATATCTGTGGGAGTAGAGGTTATTCCATGTGCGTTTGGTTATTTTTCAGACCACATAACTTGGGAAGGTGTTAAACCCTTTCAGATTTCACAAAAATAAAAATCTAGAAAAAATACTTTGGAAGATCTATTTTAACTATTTGAGCTAGATTTTGATTTTGATTTTTAATTTTAGGATTTAATTCAATTTGAAAATTTAGTCAACTCACACACAAAATGTGTAAATAAAAACATATCTGTAGCACCAAACTCTTTTTTTGTATCAACACCTACATCTTGTCAGTATCAGTTGCATTCATATTAATAAGTGTATAAATTTTGGATTAATTATCCATTTCTTTTTTCGAAGTAAGCATCATTTATGACCACTGCTTTGCAATCGCCTCCAAGGCGAAGTACTTCTCGTCTTCAAGACGCAAGTCTTTTGAACGGGCCAATGCTTCTTCTAAGAAGCATTAAAGGTTTTAGAAGAAGTCAATCTTGGGCATGGCTAGCATCTGTCCCATTGGCACTTTTAGGATTAGGTGTTTTCACTTTCTCTGCTAGAGCTGAGGTTGCACTTTCAGATTTAACTGGACCTCAAGCTGCTGCATTCTTGGCAGATAACCTTTGGTTATTTATAGCCACAATCCTCGTGATTTTTATGAACGCAGGATTTGCAATGGTTGAAGCTGGTATGTGTCGCCAAAAAAATGCGGTGAACATATTAGCTAAAAACTTATTTGTTTTTGCTCTTGCCGTTACGGCCTATTGGGTAATTGGTTATTCCCTAATGTATGGCGGTTCAGTAATTGATGGATGGCTTTATTTCCAAGGCTTATTTGTTGATCCTGATCCTTCAGGTGCACTAGAGTGTGCAGCTGCTGGTGACACTGGTTGTCTTGTTCCAGCAGTTGATTTCCTTTTTCAGTCTGCTTTTGCTGGTACTGCAGCAACTATCGTTTCTGGACTCGTAGCTGAAAGAGTCAAGTTTGGTGAGTTTGTCGTTTTCTCTGTTGTTTTAACTGCTTTCATCTACCCAATTGCTGGAAGCTGGCAGTGGAATGGAGGATGGCTTGCTGAACTTGGTTTTATTGATTTTGCAGGTTCATCTATCGTTCACTCTGTTGGAGGATGGGCAGGTCTTGTTGGAGCTATGCTTCTTGGCCCACGTATTGGCAAATTTGTAGATGGCAAAGCTCAAGCTATGCCTGGTCACAATATGGCTATTGCAACTTTAGGAGCCCTAATTCTTTGGATTGGTTGGTATGGATTTAATCCTGGCTCCGAATTAGCAATGGATCAATATGTTGCTTATGTAGCGGTAACAACAACTTTGGCAGCAGCTGGTGGAGCAATCGCAGCTACAGTTCTATCTACTATTACTTCTGGGAAGCCTGATCTGACAATGATCATCAACGGTATTCTTGCTGGATTAGTAAGTATCACTGCTGGTTGTGGCAATATGACTTTTGCTGGATCTTGGCTCGCTGGCGCAGTGGGTGGATTAATCGTTGTAGTTGCAGTAGCTGCTTTAGATTCTGCAGGTATTGATGATCCAGTTGGTGCCTTCTCAGTTCACGGTGTTTGTGGGGTTTGGGGCACTGTTGTTATTGGCCTTTGGGGCGTTGATGGCATGGACCCAGGTGCTGTAGGAATCGGTCTCCTGAATGGAGGAGGAATTAATCAATTCTTTATTCAAGCCTTAGGTGCAGCTGCTTATGGTATCTGGACTGTGGTTACATGCTGGATTGCTTGGCAAATTATTGGTGGCTTCTTCGGTGGCATCAGAGTTAGCGAAGCAGAAGAGACACAGGGTCTTGACATTGGAGAGCATGGAATGGAAGCTTATCCAGACTTTGCTTCTAGTTAGTTCACTTGTTTAATTCTCTAACATTAAACTCAAAAAAGCCCGGATCTATTCCGGGCTTTTTTAGTGTGGTTTAATAGTGATGTGAATCCTATCAATTTGTTTATAACTATTTAATTGAAATGGATACTCAAGCATTTAAGCAAACTCTTCATAAATCAGATAGATACAACAGGAGAGGATTTGGCTCTGCGAATAAACGAGCTCAGGCCTTAGCAGAGGCTTATCAAAGTGGATTGATTGGATCAATTAGAGATAACGGAAATGAATTGAAGCATGGTCGACTCAAAGTTAAAATTGCAGAGGCTTTTGGTTTTTGTTGGGGAGTAGAAAGGGCTGTAGCAATGGCTTATGAGACTAGAAAGCATTATCCGAATGAAAAGATATGGATTACTAATGAAATTATTCATAATCCTTCAGTCAACGATCAGCTTAGGAAAATGGATGTCCTTTTTATTACTGAGGAGAAAGGAATCAAAGATTTTTCAGGTGTAAAAGATGGAGATGTTGTAATCCTTCCTGCATTTGGTGCAACTGTGCAAGATATGAAAATGCTTCATGATAGAGGCTGTCATATTATTGACACCACTTGTCCATGGGTTTCAAAAGTTTGGCATACAGTTGAAAAGCATAAAAAACATACATTTACTTCCATAATTCATGGGAAATACAAACATGAAGAAACACTTGCTACTAGCTCATTTGCAGGAACTTATCTAGTTGTATTTGACTTAGATGAAGCCAATTATGTAGCTGAATATATTCTTGGTAATGGAAATAGAGAGGAATTCTTAAAGCGTTTTGCTAAAGCATCTTCTACTGGGTTTGATCCAGATAAAGATTTGAAAAGAATTGGGGTCGCAAATCAGACAACCATGCTTAAAAGTGAAACAGAAGAGATAGGTAAATTATTCGAAAAAACGATGTTAAAACAATACGGTCCAGCTGATTTAAATGAACACTTTCTAGCTTTCAATACTATTTGTGATGCCACTGAAGAAAGACAAGGAGCAATGTTTTCTCTAGTTGATGAACCCCTTGATCTAATGGTTGTTATTGGTGGTTATAACTCGTCAAACACTACCCATCTTCAAGAAATTGCTGTTAGCAGGGGTATTCGCTCTTTTCATATTGATACTCCAGAGAGAATTGGAGAAGAGACTAATACTATTACTCATATGCCACTTGAAGGAGAATTGATTACTGAAAGGGAATTTCTTCCAACTGGCAATATTAAAGTTGGTATTACCTCCGGCGCCTCTACTCCAGATCGAGTGGTTGAGCATGTTATCCATAAGCTTATGAAAATAAGTGAAAAAAATTAATTAGGATAAATCACAATTTTGACCAAATTTCTCGTAGGATAGATTATCAATATTTGTTGAAGATGGCTCAACCTACAAGTTCTAATATTAAAGATTCTGACTCACAAAAGGTTGAAGTCGTTGTACAGAGCCCTGAAGGGGAAGTGAATATTTTTGGAGAACTTTCAATATTAGTTCTTAGAGTTAGTTTTAGTTTGTTGATGGTTCATCACGGCTTGGAGAAATTAAATGATCCAGGAGGATTTGCTGAATTTGTTGTGGGTAAATACTTCAGTTTTCTTCCTGGTGATCCTGTGATTTGGACATATATGGCCGCTGTAACTCAAATAGTTTGTCCAATTGGTTTGGCTACTGGGGTTTTGGCAAGATTATCCTCATTGGGCTTGTTATCAACTATGGTATTTGCCTTATATTTCCACTTTATAGACACTGGTTTAGAAGGATTCCCTTTCGCGGTAGTAGAAAATCACAATTATATATTTGAATTGTCAGCAATCTATGCAGCAATATCATTTTATTTTTTATGCGCTGGTCCTGGAAGGCTTTCACTCTTTAGGAAATCAAATAAAATAACTTATTACCCTAAAGGTACATAAATTAAGATTAATTTTTCAGCTTAGATAACAAAATTAAAAATTAATCATAATTAATATTAATGTAAAAAATGTCTTTTCCCAGTGAGGACCATTTTTATTCCTAATTCATTGCATGCGTTAATAGAATCTGTATCTCTGATACTTCCCCCTGGCTGAATAATTGAACTAATACCGTAATCAGCGGCCATTTTTACAGTATCGTCGAATGGGAAAAAACCATCACTAGCCAAAACTGCACCTTTTGCTTTATTGCCAGCAGCTTCTAATGCAAGTTTTGCTGAACCTACTCTATTCATTTGACCAGCTCCAATTCCTAGACTCTGCAGATTAGATGCTACCGCTATTGCGTTTGATCGTATATGTTTGACAATTTTCCACGCAAAAGATAAGTCATTTATTTCTTCTTCTGTTGGTATTAGTTTAGTAACATTTTCCCATTCTGTTTGATCAACATTTGGTTCATCTAAATCTTGAACTAATAAACCACCAAGTATGCTTCTGATGTGATTTTTATCTGCTTTTTGAATAGACTCAGCTTTTAACTCTAGTAGTCTTAGATTTTTCTTTTTTGAAAGTATTTCTTTTGCATTATTATCAAAATATGGAGCAATAACACATTCAATAAATATATTTTCAAGTTCTTTAGCTGCAGCTTCATCAACAGGGCAATTGATAGCAATAATCCCCCCAAAAGCACTTACTCTATCCCCATCTAATGCTCTTTTAAGAGCTAAGTATGGAGATTCTCCAATTGCGACTCCACAAGGATTTGTATGTTTAATAACTACCACTGCTTTTTGATATGAAGGGCTACTAATAGTATTTTCATATCCAAATTCACGAAGAGTAGATAAAGCAGCCTCCAGATCGAGAAGATTATTTGTACTCAATTCTTTCCCTTGTAATTGATTAGCTCCACTCCATCCTTTCCCAGGCTCTCCATACCATGAGGCCTTTTGATGAGGATTTTCTCCATATCTAAGTTCTTGTTTCAATGGCAAGCTTTGCAACCAATAAGCCTTTTTTTTGGTATTTTTGTTGGCAATCCATTTACTTATTGTTTGGTCATAGATGGCAGTATGCTCAAAAGCTTTTTGAGAATAGTTTCTTCTTAATTCAGTAGTGATCTTTTTTGATTTATAGGCATCAATTAAGTTTGAGTATTGACTTGGATCAGTCACTACAAGAACATCTTGATGATTTTTTGCTGCTGCTCGGATCATTGTTGGTCCGCCAATATCAATATTTTCGATAGCTTCTTCCCAAGACACATTCTCTTTTGAAATTGTTTTTTCAAATGGATATAAGTTAACAACTACCAAGTCTATTGGATTGATATTTTGTTTATCTAAATCATCTAGATGAGATTGTTTATCTCGTCTAGCTAATATTCCTCCATGGATTTTAGGATTTAGTGTTTTCACTCTTCCTTCAAGAATTTCTGGAAATCCTGTGTAATCTGCGACTCGTGTAACAGGAAGATTTTCACTCTCAATTAACTTTGCAGTCCCTCCACTGGAAATGATTGTGAAGCCCAATTCATTAACTAAGGCTTTAGCTAGAGGAATTAAGCCAGTTTTGTCAGAGACACTTAGCAGAGCTATGGGTGACATTTATTGTTTGAAATCGATTGTTCTCGATAACCTACGCATCAAAGAGGCATATTGCATTCAACATGACTGAACAAGTCTTATTAAATTCTGAATCCGCAACAAATAGATTGGTTTTACTCCATGGTTGGGGGGCTGATGCAAATGATCTACTACCTGTTGGGAAATTATTAACTGAGGGGTTAAAAGATCGTTTTGAAATAGTTTCTTTCTCCGCTCCTCAGCCTCATCCAAGCGGATCAGGTAGGCAATGGTATCCGTTGTACCCACATGAATGGGAACAGGTTCCAAAAGCAGTATTAGATCTTGAAAAGCGTTTAAATAATTTTTGCTTTAATAACATACCCTTGAATAAAACATTGCTATTAGGTTTTTCTCAAGGCGGTGCAATGGCCTTAGAGCTTGCAACAAGAAATAAATTTAAGGCAGTTTTTGCATTTAGCTCTTATCCACATCCAGAGTGGAAACCTTTAAAAGGTATGTCACCTGTTTTTCTTTGCCATGGAAATATAGATCAAGTAGTCCCTAAAGAGGCTTCTGAGAGAAGCTTTGATAAGTTGGTAAAAAATGGAGTTAAATCAGAATTATATTTTTTTGAGGGAGGCCATGAAATAACAAATGATCTAATTGACCATTGCCGTGGAAAAATTAAACAACAATTTCTTAGTTAAACAAAAGCGTATTCATACTCTTCGATTTCTTCCCAATCATCTGCAGTAAGTTCTAAACCAGCAAAAATTTTGTCTTCACCAAGAAATTCAACAATTACTCTCAGGGAAGGAAAAAGAAAGTGATTCTCCTCAGCGTACTGAGCACTAAACAAACCTTTCTCTCCCCAGAAGAAGCGATCAGTAGTGTGTTCATTACGTCGCACATTTAGTATCGCTGGCGCGTATAGTCCCTCTTCAGCGATGAAGCGTCTTGCCGCCGTTACAGGCTTATGTTGACCTGTTCCTAAATGAAAAATAGGGACATGAGACATTACTCGCTGACCTGCAAGTCTGCGTCTGCTAATTCTTTTACGCTTCTTAGACATGAAAAAAAATACCTTTATTGGGGGTGAGTGAAATAGGGACTTTCATTTTTAGCTCTTGCTGAAGCTAAAGTTTTTTTAGAAAAATTAGATTTGAAATTGAGATGGAAAGTTATTCTCAAATAATTTAAAGTGGTCTACGGAGGTTTCCCATCAATCTTTTCCGCAGACTCAAAGTCACTCAAAGTGCTCACTTTTTAATTGAATTTGAGATAACCTCCTGTTAGGGATCTAAAATCTTTATTTACATCTTAATACTTTTTTCAAATTTTTCAAGTTTTTGAATACTTCTTTCTCCTTGTCTAAGATTGCATAATGACCTCAATGCAGTATTCAGAACGATTTTTGAATTTTGTTCAACAACAGTTGATGAGCTTTCAAGCTGATCAACAATTGGAGCATGTTGTTGTTTATGTAGCTAGATCTGGAGATAGTGGTTCGCCCACTTTAGAAGTTGTTGGACAGTGGCCTAAATCAGAAAAAATATTACAGCCAGTAGAAACTGATATTGCTCTTCGTACACCCTCGTCAAATAGAAGATGGTACCCATTACAAGAGGGATCAATATTATTGGGTGTTATTCGTGCGGAGCGAATTGCCTCTGATGAAGAATGGCCTGAATACCTTGATCAGCGCTTGCAATCAATGTCAATCTTATTGGCGAACTCTCTTGCCTCTGAACTTGATAGAAAAAGGTTGTTAGATCAATTGGATGATCAAAAGGAGCAGATATCATTAATGGTTCATCAATTAAGAAATCCATTAGCTGCTCTTGGAACATATGCAAAACTTCTTTTGAGAAAAATAGGCCCTGATAGTGAACATGAAAACCTTGTAAAAGGATTAATATCAGAACAAGTTCAAGTTAATAAATATCTTTCGGCACTAGATCAACTTAGTCAAGTGAAACTACCTCAAGCAGATGATGGATCAAATAGATTGCTCTTGCCTCCATTATTGCCAACCGAGACAAATATCAGCGTAAAAAGCTTAATAGAGCCATTGATTGAAAGAGCTAAAGCGAGAGCTAATTTGCAAGGCAGAAAATGGTTTAGTCCTTCAGAATGGCCAGCATGGATGGAATCAAGATCTATTTCAGAGGGGGTTATTGCTGAAATTGTTGCGAATCTCTTGGAAAATGCATTTCGTTATAGCCCTCCTCAATCATCTATCGGAATAGAATTAGTAGAAGAAGGTATATGCATTTGGGATGAAGGCATCCCTATAAATGAGGATGAAAGAGAAAAGATTTTTGAGAAAGGTTTTAGAGGTGAAAGTGGTTTGAAAATGTCTGGTAGTGGAATAGGTCTTGCTCTTGCTAGAGATTTGGCTAGACAATTAGGCGGAGATCTTAAGTTGGTTGTTAATCCGAGTAAATTTAAAAATTCTTTACCTGAGTCAGGTAATGCTTTTGTTTTTAATTTGGAGCCAAAATGATACTTAATAGTAATAAATAAGTTGTTTCTGTTATTACTAAACTTGCTCCATAGCTATCACCACTATGTCCACCTAAGGATTTATTGATTAAGTTTGGGATTAGAATTGAAGTTATTAAACCTGATAAAATGCAATAGATTAATAATAAAGCATTATATATATTTAAATTAGTTGAAATTAGAAAAACTATTATTCCTATAGAAATTATTATCACTGACGGTCTTATCTCATTAGATATTCCTTTCCAGTTTTGATGATGAATGGAGCTGTATTTTTTTTTAAAAATGTATTCATGATTTTCAATTGCGAAAATTTGAGATGTTCTCCCCCAAAATGCAGCTAATGGGAATGCAAGAGGAGCATAAAAACTTAGTTTCATTATTGCGGCTATTTGAAGAATCAATATGATTGCCAAACTTTGCACGCCTATTGCACCAACTCTGCTGTCTTTCATTGCTTCAATTCGCTTCGATGGACCTGCTCCTATTCCATCAGCCGTATCCATTAACCCATCAATATGAAGTCCACCAGTGATTAAAATGCTAATTGCAATCGATATTAAGGCGATAGAAATATTTGGCCAATTAAAGAATTTCAATAAAAGCCAAGAAAATGATTGTAAAAAGCCAATTAAAACTCCTATCAAAGGGGCAAAACGAGCAATTCTTTTGAATCGAGGCTTGATTAATGGCCATTGAGGCAAAATAGTGTAAAACACCCATGCACCTGCAAGGTCTCCTAGCCAGTTTTTAAAAATCAGAATTACAACCTCAACTGTTTCTTAGTTCTCAAATTAGTTATATAAGTAGTTTAAATTATCGAATATTTAGGAATAATTGAAAAAGCCTTTCTTCGATTTCCAAATAGACAGTAGATGTAAATCGACATTAGCTAGAGCCTGTTCTATTAAAACGCCAAATGGAATTGTAAATACTCCAAGATTTATGCCTGTAGGTACTTTAGGAACAGTCAAGGGTGTTACCTCTAATCAACTAGAGAAAACAGGAGCTGAAATGATTCTTGCAAATACTTTTCATCTTCATCTTCAACCAGGAGAAAGAATAGTTCAAGACGCAGGCGGACTACATGAATTTATGAACTGGAAGAAACCAATACTCACTGACTCAGGAGGTTTTCAAGTATTTAGTTTGGCAAAGTTAAATAAAATTGATGATGCAGGAGTTTCGTTTCAAAGCCCAAGGGATGGTAAACAGATTTTTTTGACTCCTGAAAAAGCCATTGAAATTCAAATGGCTTTAGGGTCTGATATCGCAATGGCTTTTGATCATTGCCCTCCTTACCCAGCCAGTGAGTCAGAAGTTGAAGAGGCTTGTAAAAGAACACACCATTGGCTTGAGAGATGTCTAAATGCTCATAACAAAGACGATCAAGCAGTTTTTGGCATAGTTCAAGGGGGTTGCTTCCCAAATTTAAGGAAAATTAGCGCAAAAATCGTCTCAGGATTTGATTTGCCAGGGATCGCTATAGGAGGGGTGAGTGTAGGCGAACCCATAAGTCAAGTGCATAAAATTGTACGAGAGACCTGCCCTCTATTACCTGAAGACCGACCAAGATATCTTATGGGAATAGGAACATTACGAGAAATGGCCGTAGCTGTGGCCAATGGAGTAGATCTGTTCGACTGTGTAATCCCTACGCGTTTAGGAAGGCATGGGAGCGCTTTGGTTAACGGAGATACATTCAACTTAAGAAATACGCGTTTTAAAGACGATTACAAGCCGCTGGATTCATCTTGCCCCTGTGAAGCTTGTACTGGATACACAAGAGCATATATTCATCACTTGATTCGCAACAAAGAGTTGCTAGGTCTCACGCTTTTGAGTTTGCATAATCTCACTCATTTGATCCGTTTTACAGGTGCTATGAGGCAAGCAATTCTGGAAGGTTGTTTTTCAGAGGATTTCGCTCCGTGGCAGAGTGACTCTAAAGCGCGTCATACGTGGTAGCGTGCGTGCTTAATACGTCCATTATTTCTTAGGGATGGCACTGATTAATCTCGACTTGCTTGCTGAACTTCCGGTTGCTTACCAGGCTTTTGCACCAACAGTGGATGTACTTCCGCTTATACCTCTTTTCTTCTTTCTGCTTGTTTTTGTTTGGCAAGCGGCAGTTGGCTTTCGTTAAAAGAGAAGTTTTTTCTTCTGGTTTTTTTACAATTTAAGCAATCTATTAGAGATTCTTAACAAAATAAAATTTCTGCCCGAATTAAGAAATCGGGCAGAAATTTTATTTTTTTTAGTTAGTTGATCTGGCTTATTTAAATTCCTTTTTTAAGCAAAATGTCTTCACTTGGCATTGATACTGCCTTCTCAATTAAATCAGCAAGGTGTAATGCTCTAGATGCTTGAAGACCTCCAACTGCAGGCTTCTCCTTGCCTCTAACACATTGCAGGAAATGCTCCAGCTCTGCATATAGAGGTTCGATTGATGTTGTACTTACTTCTTCAATAAACCCATCGTTTCTATAAAGCAGCTCGCCGTGATCAGCTGAATACCATTCATGAGCTTTCCTATGGATGTGAATATTGTGATTTAGAAAATCTGTTTCTATAAGACTTTGTTTGCAATGAGCGCTCAAACTTCTTATTTTTTTGTGACTCATTTTGCTTGCTGTCAGACTTGCAACCACTCCATTTTGAAATCCCAGTGTCGCGTTAACATAATCCATAGGACCATCTCCACTACATCCTCCAACTGCAGCAAGCCTTATCACTTTTGAATTTGCAAGTTCAATAACTAAGTCAATATCGTGAATCATTAAGTCCAATACGACTGACACATCATTAGCTCTCTCAGGATGAGGACTATGCCTTCTGGCCTCAAGAACTACAACTTCTTCATTAGCAACTACTTTTGTTAATTCTCTAAAAGCCGGATTAAATCTTTCTATATGGCCAACTTGTAATAACTTTTTTGCTTTGTTTGATGCATTAATCAACGATGATGCTTCTTCTTTATTTGCTGCTATGGGTTTTTCAATTAACACATGTTTCCCGGCGTTTAAACATTCTAGACCTACTTCATGGTGAAACATTGTAGGTACAGCAACACATACAGCCTCTGCTTGATGTAATAAGTCCTTGTAATTTTTGTACCAATTACAATTAAATTGCTCCATAGCTAATTTCCCTCTTTCTTCGTCTAAATCTGCAACTCCTACCAACTCAGCATCTTTGAGAAGACTAAGTACTCTAGCGTGATGCCAACCCATATTTCCAATTCCTATTACCCCAACTTTTACAGGAATAATATTTTCGTTGATCTTGGAAATTTTTTTCATGTTTACTTTGTTATTAATTATTATTTAGGAAGTATTATTTTTACTTTGTTTATTCTTGGACCTTTCATAGAAAGAATTTCAAAGATAATTTCATTATGAATGAATGTTTCTCCGGAGTTGGGAATTTCTTGGAGTTTTTCCAAAACAAATCCAGCAAGAGTGTAATGATCATCAGCTTCTGGCAATTCTAATTTAAGTTCTCTATTTAGTTCTATTACTTCTATTTCTCCAGAAGTAATCCATATTTTTTTTAAGTCATCAATAGGTCTTAGCTCAGATTCTTTATTGTCAAATTGAATCTCATCACCAACAATTTCACCTGTTAAGTCTGCCGATGTTATTAATCCTTCAGTGCCTCCATATTCGTCAACAACCAACAGAAGCGGGTTCCCATTTTTTATTACGGGAAGTAATTCGGCCAAAGTAGAAGTTTCTAAAACACGAACAACTGGTTTGATATAAGGTTCTAATAATGAGTTGGCTTGCATTTCTCCTTTTGCTATTGGATCAGCAAGTTGCCTTAAATCTAAAACTCCAAGAACATTATCAAGTGAATCATCAATTACTAAGTATCTTGCGTGACGAGTTTTATGAACTTCTTCCATCATTTGAGTGAAGGAAACCTCTCTTGGAAGAGTAACCATCCCTGACCTCGGAACCATTACCTCTCTGACTTGTGTATCCCTTAAAGCAAAAACACCTTCAAGTATGTTCCTTTCATCAGGTTTTAAGCCTGTTACTCCACCAGTTTCAATTAACTTCTCTAATTCTCCTGCAGAAAATGCAGCTGTCGTAAGACTTTCTGATTGAGTATTAAGTCCAAATAATCTAAGAATTAATAAAGACAGTCCTTCTAGTAAAGAAAGGAATGGTGACATCCATTTTATTGCTGCTTCAATTAGGGGCGATAATTTAAGAGCAGAAGTCTCTGGTTGATTAAGAACAAGTGCTTTTGGAAGAAGACCAGATATCAGAGTTGCTAAAAGTACAACAATAATAAAAAGTGCTAGATCTAATAAATAATTAATTGAAGCATTGTTTCCCCACAATTGACTTGCAAAATTTTTGCAGATCCAACCAATTGAAATTAATGAAATAGTGATTCCTAACTCTGCTATTAAAAGTGTTCTTCTTAGCCTTTTCTGCAGGCGAATTATGGAATTGGAACCAGGAAGTCCATCTTCTACTAGTCTTTGAACCTTAGTTGAACGAAGTCGCAAAATAGCAAACTGACCTGCATTAAAAAATGCAGGTATTACAAGCAATATACAAAGAAGTAATAAACTCATTAATAATTTTTCTATGGGGGTGGCGAGGATCGAACTCGCCTAAGGCGAATTATGAGTTCGCTGCATTCACCAGATTGCTACACCCCCAAAAAAGCAGAACTAAAACTTTTTTTGATAATAGTTAATTAGTTTGCCTAAAGTAAATATATATCTAATCCCACCAAGATGTTTAATAATTAAACTTGCATATAAAGATATGAACCCATTGAATCCTTCATTAGTTGCTGCGAAAGAAAATCTTTTAACATTGTTAGCTCAAAAAGCTTATAGGTATGGAGATTTTTCTTTGGCTTCTGGAAAGAAAAGTTCTCATTACGTAAATTGCAAGCCAGTATCTCTCTCAGGTTCAGGTCTATTCTTGATAAGCTCACTATTCTTGAAACAAATAAATGAAGGTGATAGTGCAGTTGCAGGCTTGACTTTGGGGGCTGACCCTCTAGTTAGTGGCGTTGTAATGCTGGCATCTCAATCAGGCATTGATTTAAGCGGTTTAATAGTAAGGAAAGAAGCTAAAGGTTATGGAACTGGAGCATGGTTGGAAGGGCCTCTGCCTCCCAAGGGTTCTGTTATTACTGTCCTAGAGGATGTGGTTACTACTGGTGGCTCTTCTTTAAAAGCTGTTGAAAGACTTAGAACTCAAGGTTATTTAGTTAACAAAGTGCTAGCAATAGTAGATAGAGAAGAAGGAGGAGTAGATGCAATGTCCAAAGCTGATTTGGATTTAAATAGTCTTTTCTTTTTAAAAGAGATTGTTGAAAGGGCTAAAAGCTTGTAATGTCAAAAGATAAACCATTGATTTGGGATGAAACATTCCCTTCATTACTTCTAAAAGGTGAGGGAACTGCTGCTTTTTTACATGGTCAAACGACTGCTGATATTTTTGCTCAAAAACAACTAGAAAGAATTTTCTTGAGCTGTTGGTTATCAACTAAGGGAAGTTTAAAAGCTTTGTTGGAAATTCGACTTTCAAGTAATATGGCTGAAATAGTCATAATCAGTGGTGAAATTAATTCTATAGTTGATGGATTTGAATCAGTAATATTTCCAGCCGATAAAGTAAAGTTAGAAGTGATTAAACCAATTAGAAGAATACAAAAAATAAATAAATATCAATCATGGAAAGAGTTTTCTCCAATTTGGATAGCTAATAGTGATTTAATTCAAAATGAAATTTCTGACTTTGCTCAAGTAACTAAAGAAGAGTTGGAAATATGGAAAATAAGACAGGGAATACCAAGATTTGATAGAGAAATAAATGGAGAAACAAATCCTTACGAATTAGGTTTAGGAGATATTATAAATCTTGATAAAGGTTGTTATTTAGGACAAGAATCAATTGCAAGATTCTTTAGATCTAAATCTTTAAAATATCAACTACGTTATTGGGAGGCTTATGGGAAAGCTGATGATTTTGATATTGGTAAAAAATTTTTTAATACTAATCAAGATAACGAATTGAAAAAGAAAGTAGGAGTTGTTACATCTTCAATTAAAATTAACGATAATTTTTTTTATGGACTTGCATTGATCAAAAACAATTTTATTAATAAGAGTATTTGTTTTTCTCAAAAAGATGAAACTATAACTATGAAAAAGCCAATCTCATTTGCTTTGCCTTTTTAATCTAATAAGATAGTTTCACTTTTGATCTATTAGCCACTTTGCGATCATTAAGGTAGCAATACAATCATCACGATTATATTTAAAGATTGAATTTAAATTTTTTGAGTAAATGTTATTTGATTTGCGAGATTTTTTCCATTGTCTCCACCATAAAAGAGCTCTAGCTCCGTCAGAATTAGATTGTTCCCATTCAAATCCTATGAATTCGGAGATTGATTTAAGACCATAATTTCTTACTGGAAGGCACCAGTATTCTCTAATTAATAAATGTATGTCAATAAATCTTTTTCTTAATTCATCAATTTCAAGAGAACTTGCCCCTTGTCTTAAGCCTAGCTTTAGTAAAGATATGGGTTCTGTTTCACCATAATGGAGAATTGGGAGATCTTTATGATGATCTAATTTTCTCTTTATTCTTTTCCATAGGTAACTTTCTGTATCCTTTTCAAGATTAAGCAATGGTGAATATTTAGTTTTTTCTAAACTTATTTCGTTTTTAATATTTTTTGGTAATCGAATAAATCCATGTAAAAAGTCATGCTTAATATCTGGGTCAGATTCAATATCATAAATTAATAAACCTCTTGCTTTTTTTAGATTATTCAAAGATATTTTCGGATTGAGCTTGATGGCCTTATTTGTTGATTGAGATTGAGATTGTAAAATTATTTGTTTGGAAATATCACCATGCTGTGTCCCAAATGCTTCAAGTTTTGTCTTTAACGTATAATGATTAACCTTGGCTAATTCCTCTATATTATTTATCCCAATTTTATTTAATAAAATTTCTCTTTTCGCTCCAATTCCACTAATTTCACTTAGATGTCCTTCTTTGATCGCTTCAGCATCACAATTTCTTTTCCATGAACATATGGTACATTTCTTTCTGTTAGAAGTGATTGGTGGAGGCACTTTAGATTGAATATCTTTCTCTAGAGTTAATAATGAATCTATTAATTCTTTATTCATATTATCGGTTAATCTTATTTTTTCGACTTTCACAACTTCATTCTCTTTGTGTAGTATTAAGCCTTTCTGGACCTGATATTTTTGTAAATTAGTTATTAATAAACCGTTCATTGCAAGTATTAACTTGTGCTCTCTTGTGACTTTTTTACCTTGTCTTGCCAACACAGGTTGATAAGAAAAATTACCCCAAATACTCTCTCCTAAGCTCTTTCTTAGAATCGGTAAATTTCCTTTGATTATTATATTTTTTAGTAGCGGATATTTAAGTCTGAGCCCATAGGCGATATTTTTCCCCTCTTCACAAGCTTGAATTCCTATCCCATAACTTTTTTGTGAGAGATTATGAAAGCAGTCGATTTGATGATTTAATTGAAGTGTGCTATGAGCGGTCCACAACTTTTTTTGTTTATCACCATAAATTTCTAGCCACGCTTTTCTTCTGCATCGAATCCAACTCCTTAAAAGGTGATCATTAATCGGTTTGGATTTATTACATTTCATACTTAGAGATTAATCTGAATTTCTTTAATAACAAAGTTTCGCCAACATAAAGATGAAAAAGAAAAAGTTGAATCTCACTAAAGAGGAAATTTCTTTCGGAACAGATGGATGGAGAGGGATATTAGGCGTTGATTTCACTTTGGAAAGATTACTTAAAGTTGCAGCAGCAGCAGCTCAAGAGCTTGCTTATGTGAAGGAGAAAAAAAATAATAAAATAATCATTGGTTATGACCGACGTTTTCTCGCAGAGGAGATGGCTGAGGCGGTTGCATCTGCAGTTAGAGGAGTGGATTTAGTACCTTTGTTGTCTTCTTCTGCGCTGCCAACTCCTTCTTGTAGCTGTGCAATAGTTGAAGAAAATGCCCTTGGCGCACTTGTGATTACAGCAAGTCATAACCCATGCGAATGGTTGGGTTTGAAAATAAAAGGTCCTTTTGGAGGCTCAGTTGATAGCTCTTTCACCGATTCCGTACAAAAAAGATTAGATGCTGGAGGGATATCAATTCCAATCGAAGACGTAACCGAGAGAGTTGATTTTCGAAAACAACATCTATTGAAGATTAGTCAGAAATTTGACATACCTTTGATTTCTAATGGCTTGAGAAACTTAGGTGTGAAAATATTTGTTGATTCAATGCATGGATCTGCTGCGGGCTGCATGTCTGAATTATTTGGCTCTGATGGTGATGAGCTTATTTATGAATTAAGAACAAAAAGAGATCCTTGTTTTGGCGGGAACCCACCAGAACCTATGAAGGCTTACCTATCTCAATTAATAGAAGAAGTTAAGGATTCGTTCAAAGACGGTAAGTTGTCCATGGGCATAGTTTTTGATGGAGATGGAGATCGAATTGCGGCAATAGATGAAAAAGGTAGATATTGCAATACACAGTTGTTAATGCCTGTTTTGATAGATCATCTAGCAAGATTCAAAAATATGGCAGGTTGTGTTGTTAAAACTGTAAGTGGTTCGGACTTGATGCGATTGGTTGCGGAGGACTTGGGGAGAGAAGTGCTCGAGAAGCCAGTTGGGTTTAAATATATTGCTGAAGAAATGCTTTCAAGAGAAGTTCTTATTGGAGGAGAGGAGTCAGGGGGAGTTGGATTTGGACATCATTTGCCAGAACGTGATGCTTTGTTTACCGCTTTGCTTTTGATGGAGTCAATAGTTGCTGATAATAAATGTTTAGGAGAGAAAATAGATTCTCTTCATGCTCGTTTTGGCGAGAGTCATTTTGAACGTATTGATTTAACTCTCAAAGATATGGAAATGAGAAGGAACTTGGAAAATTTTTTGAAGCAGAAAACTCCTTCTTCAATAGGTCATAAATCAGTTTTAGAGGTTATTGCAACTGATGGAATAAAACTTGTACTTGATAAAAGTCATTGGCTTATGTTCCGCTTCTCTGGAACAGAGCCTCTTTTAAGAATTTATTGTGAAGCTCCATCCAATGCGGAAGTTACTTCAACTTTGTATTATGCAAAGCAACTTATAGATAATAGTTTTGGATAATCTCCCTCTAGTAATTGCTAGTGGCAATAAAGGTAAAATCGGAGAATTTAAAAAACTTTTGGACGATTTTCCATTTGATTTATTGACTCAACCTGTTGGATTTGAGATTGAGGAAACAGGAAATACATTTATGGAAAATGCAAGAATCAAAGCCCTTGCTGTCAGTCAAGCAACAGGTAATTTGTCTCTGGCTGACGACTCTGGGTTAAGTGTTGAGGCTCTTGGAGGTGCTCCAGGTATTTATTCTTCTAGGTATGCAAACTCAGATAACGAACGAATTGAAAAACTATTAGCAGAGCTAAAACCTTTTCCAAATAGAAAAGCTAAATTTGAATGTGCATTATGTATAGCTAGTGGGGCAAAAGTGTTGATAGAAGTTTCAGGCTTTTGCGAAGGTCTAATAACTTTTTCCCCGAAAGGGAAAAATGGGTTTGGTTATGATCCGATTTTTGAAGTTTCAGGATTAGGTGAGACTTATGCGGAAATGGACCAAGAAAAAAAGAAGCATATTGGTCACAGGGGGAATGCATTCAAATTGCTCGTGCCAGAATTGAAAAAACTATTGGTTTCAATATAAAAGTAGTTTTTTTCTCTTGCAAAACTATTAGTTTTTAATTTTCAACCCAGCTTCCGTGTAATCCATGTGGGATTGAAATTGGAACTTCAAGAATAGCTTTTTCAGTCAGATCTTGAGAATCAAGGAGTATTAAATCAGTTCCTGATCTAATACTATTCCAAACCAATGCAACAACCCATCCTTTGTCTTCTTCAGATTTTGATTCTTGGGATGGAATAAATATAGGTTCACTTACAAAACCTCTTGGAGCAGCACTCCAACTTATCTCTTTATTATTAGATAAATCGATTTTTTTTATTGCTTGTAGTGGCCCATTCCCTTCTTTTTCTTCTGCAGTTGCCATCCAACTGAACCGGGCCTTTAATCCTTCGAAATGAGGATTAACCATTGCAAATTCACAACATTGGTTGCTTATGGTTGAACATGTAAATGTATTTTCTATTGGATCGATTTCACTTCTTTTCAAAATTCCCTCTGGTAAAAGATCAAAATCAATTTCTCTGAAATTATCTTCAGGACCAATACTAGGGAAATTGTCATAAAAAATACTTTCAATGTTGATTTTTTCATTATCTTCCCATGCATTTAGATGATGAAAAACAAAACCCTTGGGAGCATCAACTGATTTTGGAGGTTGACCAGCAAATTTGCCAGCATCCCTTGGTATTAATAAAAATTTTGGAGTCCCATAGGGTTTGGAAGCTAAACATTGTGCGGCTCCTTTTTGTCCAAGCAGGAAAGGGAGAGGATTAAAATTAATAGCATTTTGCAGAAATATTGCCCAGTTTGGAGTTATGGCAAAATCATGCAAGAACGCAAATCCATTAAAAGAATCTTTTCTATCACTTAAAAGAGAACCAATATTTTCTCCCTCTGTGGAAAATTCCATCAATCTAATTGTGCTTTTAGGACCTGTAGACACACCAAAAGTGACCATTCTTTGACTTTTATGATGGCCAGGGTCAAATCGTGGATGAGCACTAAATGCCTCACCTTTTTTTAAAACTCCTTTTAAATTAGATAAACCATTGGTCTCAAGGGTATTTGGATTAAGTGAATATGGACTGGATGCTTCCCATAAAGCTAGTAGATCATCTCCAAGTTTTATTACGTGAGTATTGGCAATATTTTTTAGCCTTACATCAAAAGCATTAGATAATACCCCGCCTTCTTTTTGAGTTCCAAATACACCTCTATATAAAAATTTCTGGGATTTTTCTTCTTCAGCCCATTCCTTTGTGCGAACAAAACGATTTGTTAGGCTTATTTTCCCATTTTTAAACTTGAAGGCAGCAATCATGCCATCTCCATCAAATGGATGATGGACCCATCTTCCGCCTCTTTCTAATCTGCCTGGCCCATTTCGATAAAAGGTACCAGAAATTTGTTCAGGAATTGATCCTTTTACTAGTTTGAGTTCAGCGTGATCTAATTCTTTTTCAACATTGCAATATGCGCTTGACCAATCTTCTTGGTTGAAGATTGTTTGCTGTGGTGATGTTTCTCTTTTTAAATAACTAACTGCCACTATTTTGCTTAGATTGAAACTTGATTTTCGCTTAAACTTCTTACTTTTGCGAGCTTAAGGTCAAAATGATTTATTTAAATAAGGAGTTTTTATTGACCAGCCTGTTCAAGAACTCCTTTACTGCTTGGAATTTGACTTGATCTTCTAGGGTCAATTTCAGTAGCCATCCGAAGAGCTCTTGCAAAAGATTTGAAAGTAGCCTCAATTATGTGATGAGTATTATTTCCCGCCAGTTGTCTGATGTGGAGAGTTAACCCACCATTACTGACAACAGCGCCAAAAAATTCTTTAACCAACTCGGTATCATAAGTACCCACTTTTTGAGAGGGAATATCTAAATTAAAACTTAAATGGGGCCGACCGGAACAATCAACCACAACCTGAATAAGAGCTTCATCAAGCGGAGCTAAAAAATGACCAAAGCGTTTTATTCCAACTCGATCCCCCAATGCTTTTGACAAAGCTTGTCCAATAGCAATTCCAACATCTTCATTGCTGTGATGATCATCTATGTGAGTATCTCCATTAGCTCTTACTTCAATATCAAATAAGCCATGACTAGATAATTGTTGGATCATATGGTCTAGAAAACCAATCCCGGTATTTGCACTGCATTTCCCAGAACCATCAAGATCAATTTTTACAAAAACATCAGTTTCCTTAGTTTTCCGGCTAATCTCTCCCTCTCTAGTTTTTTTCATATTTGATTGGCAATTTGAGTTGGCTTGAAATTACATTCCATTTATGCAATAACCTGCATCAACATAAACAGTTTGTCCTGATATACCACTCGAAAGATCGCTAAGCAAGAAAGCAGCGGTATTACCTACCTCGATTTGAGTAACGGTTCTTCTGAGGGGAGCTTTTTCTTCGACGTTATGAATCATGTCCAGAATTCCTCCAATAGCTGAACTCGCGAGAGTTCTTATTGGTCCAGCACTAATAGCATTCACTCGAACCTGATTTTCAGGACCAAGTTCCTCCGAAAGATATCTAACGGATGCTTCCAAAGCTGCTTTAGCAACTCCCATTACGTTGTAATTGGGAATCGCTCTTTCTGCTCCTAAATAAGTCAAGGTGACTATGCCTGCACCTTTACTGAAAAGAGGTTTTGCATATTTACATAGTGGGGCGAGTGAGTAAGCACTAATTTCAAGGGCTCTTGAGAATCCCTCTGAAGAAGTTGCACTGTAATTACCTACTAATTCTTCTTTCCCTGCAAAGGCTAGACAATGAACTAATCCATCAAGATGGCCCCATTGATTTTTAATGGCCTCAAAAACTTCTTCAATTTGAGAAGAGTTTTGAACATTAAGTGGTAAGAATAGGCTTGGATTTAAAGGAGAAGTAAGTTCTTTTACTTTTGCTTCAAATCTACCTTTTTCATCGGGCAAGTATGTAATTCCTAGTTCAGCTCCAGCTGCTTTTAACTGTTGTGCAATGCCCCAGGCAATTGATCTGTTGTTTGCTATTCCTGTAACAAGGATTTTTTTGCCACTAAGATCGAGAAGCATCTTTCGGACTCATTTGGTTAGTATTACTAATTGTCCCTTATTTAGGGCTAAGACTCATAGTTAAATGAATATATAGTTAAAAGTTCTTTAATCCATCAACCCACAAAAGTATAAGAATCATGGTTCGAACAGAGTCAACAATGCTTCCATTAGGAACTCAATTGCCTTCTTTTGATTTAGGTGTGGTTTCAGGCGTGAACCTCGCTCCCGATGATGCTTTAAGTGGTCTTAGTCATATCAGTAGTTTTGAATTAACAAAAAGACCATTGTTTTTGATGGTCATATGTGCTCATTGTCCATTTGTTAAACATGTAGAAAGTGGAATCACAAATTTATTCAATTCTTTTGGTGATGACGTTCAATTTTTGGCTATTTCTAGCAATAGCGTGAAAACACACCCGCAAGACGCGCCAGAATTCCTAGCCTCTCAAGCCAACCAACTGGGATGGAAGTTTCCATATTTATTTGATTCTGATCAAAAATTAGCAAAGGCGCTTAAGGCCGCATGTACCCCTGATTTTTATATTTTTTGGCCTTCTTCAGATGGAGGCTCAAGATTGAGATACAGGGGACAAATGGACGGAAGCCGACCTGGGAATGAAATACCTGTCTCTGGAGATGATATTCGTCTAGCACTCAGATCATTATTAAATGGAGAAGATATTTCAGCTAATCAAAAACCTTCTATTGGTTGCAATATTAAATGGCATCCTGGTATGGAGCCTGATTGGTTTGGATGAATTAATGAGTTTCTTTTTGATTATTTATCGTTGCAACTTAATTTAAATAGTTATGCATATACCTCCTTTTAGCCTTGAAGCTCAAATTTCTGAAATTGGAGAAGAGATTGAAGAAGCTTTACTAAAGGTTTTTAGAAGCGGAAAATATATTGGAGGAGAAGAGGTAACTTCCTTCGAAAAAGCTTTTGCCTTGGCTACAGAAACTTCTTATTCAGTTAGTTGCAATAGTGGAACTGATGCATTAATTCTTGCTTTAAGATCACTAAATATTGGACAAGGTGATGAGGTGATCACCTCATCATTTAGTTTTTTTGCGACTGCAGAAGCAATTACAAGTGTTGGAGCTAGACCGATTTTTGTAGATATTGATCCTGAAAATTATCTTATGGATCTAGATTTAATAGAAAAAGCAATAACTCCTAGAACAAAAGCTATTTTGCCGGTGCATTTGTTTGGTCATCCACTAGATATGGATAAAATAATGGCAATTGCTGAAGGAAACAAACTAAAGGTTATAGAAGATTGTGCGCAAGCAGCTGGTACGTATTGGCGAGGTAAACCCGTGGGAAGTTATGGGGATGTAGGTTGTTTTAGTTTTTTCCCTACGAAAAACTTAGGTGCGGCAGGAGATGGAGGAGCTATAACTACTAATGATTTTCTTCTGGCAAAAACAATTAGGGAATTAGCTATTCATGGGATGCCAAAGAGATATTTTCATACAAAGATTGGATATAATAGTAGACTTGATTCATTACAAGCTGCGATCTTAAATGTTAAGTTGGCTCGATTAAATAAATGGATCGAGCAAAGAAAAGGAATAGCAATTAATTATATAAATAAGCTATCAATGATAGAAGGAATAAAATTACCTTCTAATACTTTGATCAATAATTGTGATCATTCTTGGAATCAATTTGTAATAAGAATAATGGACAATTCTTTTGTTAAAAATTTAAAATTTACTTCCGAGGACCTTCTTGATACTCCAAGCAGAGATTTATTTAAAACTGAACTTCAAGGGTTTGGAGTAAATACAATAATTTATTACCCAATACCCATACATCTTCAGCCTGCATATAAAGAGTTAGGTTATAAAGAAGGTTCTCTTCCTGTTACTGAAAAAGTATGTAGTCAGGTTATTAGCTTGCCTATTTTCCCGGAGTTTAAATCTATTGATCAATTATATGTAATTGACAAAATAAAGGAAATTTTTAAAAAATAATCTACTTAATACTCGAATATAATTCTTTGAAGATTGATGTTTGAATTTTATGGTTTATTATAGGTTTGGGATAGCTATTTCTCTCCGCAGAAATTATTTCACCTGAAAGTAAATTAGGCGTCGAAATGTGTGATAATTCTGGAACCCACTTTCGGATATAATTACCATCTTCGTCAAATTTAGAAGCTTGTCTAAAAGGATTGAATATTCTCATAGGTTTTGGATCCATTCCACTGCTAGCACTCCATTGCCAACCTCCATTGTTTGATGCCAAGTCACCATCAACTAAGCTTTTCATGAAGAAAAGTTCTCCCCATCTCCAATCAATCAAAAGGTCTTTTACTAGAAAAGAAGCAACAATCATTCTGCATCGATTATGCATCCATCCAGAATCCTTAAGTTGTCTCATTGCAGCATCAACTATTGGGATACCAGTCAATCCATTTGCCCAAGCTTCAAACCAATCAGAATTATTTTGCCATGGAAAATTTAACCATTTTTCTCTATATGGACCTTTCTCAAGCTCTGGAAAATTAATGAGTGCATTTTGATAAAACTCTCTCCAAGCAAGTTCCTTTATCCATGTATCAATAGCATTTGTTTGATATTCGTTTGTTGCCAAATTTTTTGATTGTTGAGCCCCATTCCATACTGCCCTGCAACTTATTGTCCCTAGACTTAAAGCAGCACTTAGATTTGAAGTTGATTCTAACGATGGAATATCTCTTGCTTGATTATATGAATTTATAATTCCTGAATTTATGAAAAAGTTTAATTGCTTTTTTGATTCAGACTCCCCTGGTTTACAAGGACAAAGATTAGTGTCTTTAAATCTATTTAAAGAAAGTAAATCATAAATAGGCTTAGTTTCGTTAGTAATGCAATAGTTTAAGTCTGAGTTTTTAATTAATGATAATTCTTTCTCATCTAGACCTTGAATTTTTCCAGATGTTCTTGAAATTTGTATTGAATTTCTATTGGCAATATTGGTCTGATTGATTATATCAATCCATTTACGATAAAAAGGTCCATATACCTTATAAGGTTCATAATTGTTTGTTTTGATATTAGCTGGATTAACAATTAATTGATCTAAAAATGTGTATATTTTTCTCTTATCTTTTGAAAGTTTCTCTGTAATTATTTTGTCTCTATTGATTTCGTAGGGCTCAATATTATCATTCCAGTAAATACATTCGGCTTGAATTAAGTCCGCTAATTTAGAAATTAATTTAATAGGATCTCCATTCAATATTAATAAACGACTCCCTCTTCTTTCCCAATTCTTTTGGAGTTCCAAAAGACTTTCGCCCAAAAACCAATTTTTAGCCTCAGATGTAGTTCTGTTGAGATTTAAAAGATTGGGATCTAAAACATATACTCCTATGAGATTTTTTGAATTTTTAGATGCTTCACATAGACCTATATTGTCTTCAATTCTTAAATCTCTTCTATGCCAAAAAATTGATCGAGACGTTATCATTTTTTATTCAAGATTTGGCATGCTCTGAACCATGCAGTAATGGTTTTCCCATCAAGTGATTCTTCTCCACTTGCAATAATTTTATTTAATTTTTCGGGGGCAATTTTTAAGACTTCAATATCTTCATCTGCATCGCCCTCAGGCTTCTGATTAAGTTTAGTTAAATCTCTTGCAAGAAAAAGATGAATTATTTCGTCTGAATATCCTGGACAAGGAAGCATTTCTCCAAGATTGTCCCATCTTTTGGCAGAGTATCCACTTTCTTCTTGAACTTCTCTTTTAATTGATTCAAGTGGACTTTCACCTGCTTCTAAAGTTCCAGCTGGAAACTCGAGAATTCGTTGCGAGCAAGCAAATCTATATTGACGAAGAATAACGACTTCTCCAGAATCTGTTATTGGTACTGCCAATGCAGCTCCTGGATGACGAATAACCCCAAATTCCCCCTCCATTGAATTGGGTAAAAGAAATTTATTAATTTCAAAACGAATTTTTTTTGCATCAAGACACGCTTTTGTCTCAATAATTTTTGAGGGTTCAGGTCCTGGAATAGACATACATTTTTTTGTATTCATATAGGATGACTGATTTTTTTAGAAAAGGTTGGTGATTTTTGTTACGAGTTTTATTCAGGCCAAATGTTTTTTGAGATGATTCGTTTCGGTTTCCCTTGAGACTTTGATAAAACCTCTGCAAGGGGAATTAAAACAAAGTTTCTTTCACTTAATCTTGGATGAGGCAAAATAAGGGTTTCTGTATTTATCTGCAGTTCTCCCCAAGAAATGAAATCAATATCTAAAGACCTTGGCCCCCAAAAAAATTCTGTCTTTTCTCTTTCCCTACCTGCAATTTTTTCTAATTCTAAAAATTTTTTCATTAAACATATAGCTGCTTTTTTATTTGGAGTTACTGAGGCAAAATCCTCTCCCGCTACAACAAGTACAGTATTAATAAATCTTGGTTGATCAAATGGTCCCCCTAAAGGATCAGTCTCAAATAGCGGCGCCCATTGAAAAGATAAAGACTTATCAATATTTTGAGAGTCGATTTTTGGACAATTTAAAGCAACATTCCATTCAATTATGGTTTTTTCTATTTGCGGCCTTATGGCAGAGATTGTTCTTATGGGATCTCCAAGAATGCCAGGGATATTTGCGCCTATTGAGATGACGAGTTTCAATTCTGGTTTTTGTTTTGCATAAGTCATGCGAATATTAAAAGACTTTTAAAAATTTGCTTGCTTTATCCAACCCTATGGTTTCCAGCGGATTGAATAACAACAAAATGTCTTCGGCTTCAAAAGACATTGCAGTAATAGAAAGAGCGAATCGTTCTTTCCCTTTGGCTGCAATTACAGGCCATGGAACTTTAAAGCTTGCTTTAATGCTTGCCGCAGTTGATCCAGGTTTGGGAGGAGTGATAATTGCTGGTGGTCGTGGCACTGGTAAATCGGTTTTAGCTAGAGGCTTGCATGCCCTTCTTCCTCCAATTGAAATAATTGATTTAGACAAATTAAGCAATACGAATGGTGATGAAGAATCATTTATTTTTCCAGTAGGTAGAAATTTAGATCCTTCTTTTTCAGGTGAGTGGGATGAATTCACTAAACAGCTGTTTGCAAAAAATATAGGAAGTCTGGAAAATACTAATGACTTAGAGAGTATTCCCAAGAAAGTTGTTCCTGCCCCTTTTATTCAGGTTCCCTTAGGAGTAACCGAGGATAGGCTTGTTGGTGCAGTTGATGTTGCCGCTTCATTATCAAGTGGAACGCCAGTATTTCAGCCAGGGTTATTAGCTGAAGCTCACAGAGGAGTTCTGTACATAGATGAATTGAATTTGTTGGATGATGGCATTGTTAATCTACTTTTGGCTTCAGTTGGAGCAGGTGAAAATAGAGTTGAACGAGAAGGTTTGAGCCTAAGTCATCCATGTCGACCTCTTTTGATTGCTACTTACAATCCTGAAGAGGGGTCATTGAGAGACCATCTTTTGGACAGATTTGCAATTGTGTTGTCTGCAGATCAATTAATTACAAATGAACAAAGAGTTGAAATAACCCAGTCTGCTATTGCTCATGGTCAATCTAGTGAAGCTTTTTCTAAGAAATGGTCTGAAGATACAGAATCTCTATCAACGCAATTACTGCTAGCAAGACAATGGCTCCCAGATGTTCAAATCAGTAAGGATCAAATTGAATACTTAGTTTTAGAGGCCATTCGTGGAGGCGTAGAGGGACATAGGTCAGAGCTTTATGCAGTAAGAGTTGCAAAGGCTCATGCTGCTTTATGCGGTAGAGATTCAGTGGATGCAGAAGACTTAAAGGCTGCCGTAAGACTTGTAATCGCCCCAAGGGCTATGCAAATGCCTTCAGAAGAAGAAATGGAACCCCCAGCCCCTGAAGATCAGCAGCCACCGCCTCCGCCTCCTGAAGACTCTGAAGAAAACAATGATCAAGAAGAAGATCAAGAAGAAGATCAAGAGGAGGAGCAAGAAGAAGAGTCATCCCCTCCAATTCCGGAAGAATTTATGCTTGATCCAGAAGCATGTGCTGTTGATCCTGATTTGTTATTGTTTTCATCCACTAAATCAAAGAGTGGAAATAGTGGAAGTCGATCAGCTGTTTTAAGTGATAATCGAGGAAGATATGTAAAACCAATTCTTCCAAGAGGTCCAGTTAGAAGGATTGCAGTTGATGCAACTTTAAGAGCTGCAGCTCCTTATCAGAAAGCTAGAAGAGAAAGAGAACCTAATAGGAAAGTTATTGTTGAGGAAGGTGATTTGCGCGCAAAATTGCTCCAACGTAAAGCAGGTGCATTAGTGATTTTTTTGGTCGATGCCAGTGGATCTATGGCTCTAAATAGAATGCAAAGTGCAAAAGGAGCAGTTATTCGCTTGCTAACAGAAGCTTATGAAAATAGAGATGAAGTTTCTCTAATTCCTTTTAGAGGAGATCAAGCAGAAGTCTTGCTTCCGCCGACAAGATCAATCACAGCGGCAAAAAGAAGACTTGAGGCAATGCCTTGCGGTGGTGGATCTCCACTTGCTCATGGTTTGACTCAAGCCGCAAGAGTAGGTGCAAATGCTTTGGCGACCGGAGATCTAGGTCAGGTTGTTGTGGTCGCGATTACTGATGGTAGAGGAAATGTTCCATTAAGTACTTCATTAGGTCAACCGGTCCTCGAGGGAGAAGAGCCCCCTGATTTGAAGCAAGAGGTTCTTGATGTCGCTTCTCGATATAGAGCGCTTGGGATTAAATTGCTTGTAATAGATACAGAAAGAAAGTTTATAGCAAGTGGCATGGGTAAAGATTTAGCTGAGGCATCCGGAGGGAAATATGTTCAATTACCTAAGGCTAGCGATAAAGCTATTGCTTCAATTGCAATGGATGCAATTAATAGCGTCACCTAATAAAATTTGTCCTTTAAGGATATATATCATCAAATAATTTACTCAAACCTATAGTCAATGTTTTTAGAGCATTTATAAGTTCTTTATCTTCAATAATATTACCCATATTTGAACTCATTTTATCAATCTTCTTTGTTAGAGAACTAGAAGTTGAGGCGATATCCTGGATGTCTTTAAGTGTATTTGGATTGTCAAGGCTTTCAAGAATATTGTTTAAATGAAATGCAGCTTTTGTCAATTCAGAAATTATAGGCTTCGCTCTTATGAGTTCTGATTTAGATAACAATACTAGTTCATCAAGATTGGCTTGAGTGCGATCAAATTGTTGAATAGATTCTGATACTTTATTAACTATTGCTTGTCTATCGGCCTCATTAATAATCCCATCTAAACCCTCTGTAAGACTTGATATGCTTACAATTTCTAAGCCTTTAATCTTGTCTCCACTGCATAGTATCCTTTTACTAGGACAAT
Organism: Prochlorococcus marinus str. MIT 1214; assembly: GCF_027359355.1. Taxonomy (NCBI): domain Bacteria; kingdom Bacillati; phylum Cyanobacteriota; class Cyanophyceae; order Synechococcales; family Prochlorococcaceae; genus Prochlorococcus; species Prochlorococcus marinus. The sequence continues at coordinate 1,697,132 of NZ_CP114777.1, forward strand.
CTTTGCTGACTGTAAATAGTTCGCTTTTATTTAATGGTTTACCTAATGAGACTAGGGATAATTGAGCATCTCCACCAAGCATGGAACTTGTAACTATTTTTGCAATTACAGGTTTTGTTAAAGTTAGATTATTATTGTTTAATTTGATTTTAGTTTCAACAGTGCTTGGAGTGAAATTGATCTTTTGAACAGAGCCAACAATGATTCCCCGATAAGTAACTGGAGACATCTTTGCAAGACCACTTGCATCTTTGAAGTCTGCAGAAATCTCCCAACTTTTTGAGCCCAAACGAAAATCTCTTAACCAAAGCATTGCTCCTGAAAAGATAAGTAATCCACCTAAAAGTGAAAATCCAACAAACGCATCTCGTAAACTTCTTCGCATGAATTTATAAATCCTCAGGTTGCATTGGTCCTTGGAGATTACCTGTTCGAAATTGTTTTACATAGGAATTTTCACTTTGTTTAAATTGATCTATGGATCCGTCCCATTTAAATTTTCCATCATAAAGCAAAATAACTCTATTAGCTGTTCTTTCAATTGTACTGGAAACGTGACTTACTACTATTGAGCATCCTTCTGCAGTATCGGTTGTTTTAATAATTAGATCTTCAATTCTAGTGCAAGCTATTGGATCTAATCCAGCAGTTGGTTCGTCATATAAAAGAAGTGGAATTGAGTTTCTTTCTTTCTTCGAGTTACTAATTAAGGCTCGAGCAAAACTGACTCTTTTTTGCATTCCACCACTCAGTTGATTTGGAAATTTTTCTGCAACATCAAATAAGCCCACTTTCTGTAAACAATTTATTACTTTTTTATTAATAATCTCCTCAGAAAAGACTTTTTGTTTTTCAAGCAAAAACCCTACATTTTCCCTAACAGTTAATGATGCTAATAATGCTGGATTTTGAAAAACTAATCTCACATCGGGTGGGTTATTTTGATCGAGCCTTAAATAATTTTGTTTAACACCTGATATTTGAAGGCTTCCTTCGGAAGGCAAGAGCAATCCAGCTAGTAAGCGAAGTATTGTTGATTTGCCTGAGCCCGATGGACCAACAATTGCCAGTCTTTCTCCAGCACTCATGGCTAGATTGACTTTATCGAGAACTTTATTTGATCCCAGTTGCACACTGAGATCTTTCATCAACATCACTTGAGTGTTTTTTGGCACACTCTCTCCTAAGGTTTGTTTGGCTATCTCATTTTGTATGAGATATGTGAATTGGGAAGTTTAATTAGAGCTTATGTGAATTAATTATCTAGTTTTATTTGTTGTAATTTTCTCAAACCTGAATCCATTGAAAAAAAGAAGAAAAAGAAAATTAAGAAGATCGACTTTGCGTAAAAGCTTTTGCGATAGTTTGTCTTTTAATCTTTACGCTCGCTTTAAAAGAGCTATCCGATGGCTTTTGCCAGGGCTAGTTGTCAAAAGATGGATGATTACATCTGGTTTGGGATTATTAATTGCTTTGATTGGGGCCTCGATTTGGGCTGATCTACGCCCAATTTATTGGGTTGTTGAAATACTTTTTTTGTTTTTAGGATTCATAACTAATTTTTTACCTAGAACTATTTCTGGACCAATAGTTTTTTTGATAGGAATATCTCTTTTAATTTGGGGGCAAGGAAGAAGTTTTGAATCTATTAAGCAGGCTTTAGGCTCAAAAAAAGATACTTTTTTGGTTGATGCGTTAAGAGCTAAACAAAGATTAAATAGGGGGCCAACTATTGTTGCTATTGGCGGTGGTACAGGTTTATCTTCATTGTTAAAAGGCTTAAAAAGATATAGCAGCCGTATTACAGCAATAGTGACTGTTGCAGATGATGGAGGAAGTAGTGGAGTGCTTAGGAGGGAGCTGGGTGTTCAGCCTCCAGGAGATATAAGAAATTGTTTAGCAGCTTTAGCAACGGAAGAGCCTCTTATAAAAGGTCTTTTTCAGTATCGCTTTCCTTCGGGCAGTGGTCTTGAAGGCCATAGTTTTGGGAATCTTTTCTTATCTGCCTTAACTGCGATAACTGGAAGTTTAGAGACTGCAATTACTGCTTCAAGTCGTGTTCTTTCTGTTCAGGGTCAAGTTGTACCAGCTACTAATGTAGACGTTCGATTGTGGGCAGAACTTGAAAATGGTGACCGAATTGATGGTGAATCCGCTATTGGAAAAGCTCGCTTACCAATAATCAGAATTGGTTGTTATCCTTCAGCGCCCCCAGCTTTGCCAAGAGCTCTGGAAGCCATCAGAAATGCTGAAATTATTTTGATAGGTCCAGGAAGTCTTTATACTTCAATCCTTCCAAATCTTCTTGTCCCTGAAATAGTCGAAGCGATTGAGAGGAGCAAAGTCCCAAAATTGTATATATGTAATTTGATGACTCAACCAGGAGAAACTGATGGACTTGATGTTACTGGTCATGTGAGGGCTATAGAAGCTCAATTGGCATCAAGAGGAATTACAAAGAAAATATTTAATTCAATCCTTGCTCAAGATGAGTTAGAACCATCCCCATTGGTTGATTACTACAAATCAAAAGGTGCTGAACCAGTCAAATGCAATAAAATAGATCTTCTGTCGAAGGGTTATAAGGTGTATCTAGCTTCTCTTCAGGGTTCAAAGGCTACTCCAACTTTGAGACATGATCCTAGGAGTCTCGCTTTAGCAATAATGAGGTTTTATAGAAGATATAAAAAAAGTAAATAAATCAGTATGCATCTTGCATTTCATAAAAATCTGGCTGAATATAGTCTTTTCTAAGTGGCCATCCTTTCCAATCTTCAGGCATCAAAAGCCTTTTTGGATGCGGATGACCTTTAAATTTAACACCATACATATCAAATGTTTCTCGTTCTTGCCAATCGGCACCTCTGTAAAGGCCATACAAGCTAGGAATAGTTAAGTCCCCATCTCTAGATAGGAATACTTTTAGTCTTACTTCGCGGGGTGCAATATCTTTTTTTATTTCACTAATTTCTATTAGATTATAAAAACAAACAATATTTAAACCAGGGCCCTCATCATATCCACCTTGGCATTGAAGATAATTAAATCCATCATTTTTTAAAGCTTCAACTATTGGCAATAGATTGCTTGGCATGATTTTTATAACTTCAACACCTAGGTGGTCTTCTGGAAGAGGAAGGTTCTCAAATCCTTTGTTTGAAAGCCAATCACTTATTGGAGCTGAGGTTTTTTCTTCAACCACTATTTCTGATTCATTTTTCATAGTTTTTTAATAAGAGATTTTCAATCGCTTGAAAGTTCCTCAGATATTTTTTGGATTTCTTTTAACGATTGATCAAACTCTTCTGATAAGGAGGGATTTAAAGCAATTAATTGTGTTTTCGCTTTTAGGTATTTTCCATTTACTTTTGACTCAGATCTGTTCATTTTATGAGGGATAGTTAAATACCTATGAGTTTGAGTAATCTTTGATCTCTCTGAAATTGATTCGTTGGCAACTTTTTTTCTTAATTTAATTACAGCATCAAAGATTGCTTCTGGTCTTGGAGGACATCCAGGAAGGTAGAGGTCAACAGGAATTAATTTGTCCACACCTCTAACTGCAGTAGTTGAATCTGCGCTGAACATGCCACCAGTAATAGTGCAAGCTCCCATTGCAATTACATATTTTGGATCTGGCATTTGTTCATAAAGCCTTACAAGAGCAGGTGCCATTTTCATTGTGACAGTGCCAGCCACTATAAGTAGATCTGCTTGTCTAGGAGAACTTCTTGGGACTAATCCAAATCTGTCAAAATCAAATCGAGATCCAATTAGAGCTGCAAATTCAATAAAACAACAAGCAGTCCCATAAAGAAGAGGCCATAGACTGCTTAATCTTGCCCAATTGTGAAGATCTTCAAGGCTAGTTAGGATTATATTTTCGCTTAGATCATTAGTGACTGTGGGAGCCCCTACGGGGGCGCAGGAAGCTTCTCTCAGGTTTCTTACTGCTTCAGAAGAAGGAGTTTTTTTCAAGGGATTTAACTCCATTCAAGGGCACCTTTTCTCCATGCATATGCTAAAGCCACAACAAGTATTGTGATAAAAACAAGTGCTTCTATAAATGCTAGTAACCCAAGTTTGTGAAATGCAACTGCCCATGGGTAAAGGAACACCGTCTCTACATCAAATATAACGAAAACAAGTGCAAACATGTAGTAACGAATATTAAATTGGATCCATGCCCCTCCTATGGGCTCCATGCCTGATTCATATGTAAGTTGCCTCTCTCCTGCTTTGCTTTTAGGAGCTATTAGCTTATTGGTTGTGAGAGCAAGAATGGGAACTGCTCCAGAAATAAGAAGAAATCCTAAAAAATACTCATAACCCTGAAGGGAAAACATGAATGAATTACTGATTTCAATATCATTCTGACAGTCATTTCCTAGATTAGTGCCATAGAGTTGTTATATGTGAAAGTGAAAACTGTGAGTGAAGACACCAAAACTAATTCAAACTCTTTTGAGGATTTGAATTCTGATGAAAAACAAAATCAAGTTGTTTCATTTGAACCAAAAAATTCAATTGATGACTTTGATCCAAAATTTAATCGATTTGAGTGCATGAGCTGTGGTTTTATTTATGACCCTGTTGAAGGTATAAAAAAGCTAAAAATTGAACCAGGAACGTCATTCTTAGACATAGATAGAGAGAATTTTAGATGTCCAGTCTGTCGGGTAGGATTTAGTGGATACAAGGATATTGGACCCAAGTCAAAGCCTAGTGGATTTGAAGAAAACCTTACTTATGGCTTTGGATTTAATAAACTTCCTTCAGGCCAGAAAAACGTTCTTATTTTTGGAAGTCTGGCTTTAGCAGCTGCCTGTTTTCTCTCTCTTTATTCTTTGAAATGAAACGCCTGTTTTCAAACTTCATTAATTTGACTCTTGTCTTGATAGTTGGAGTTGCTCTTAGTGGATGTACTGTTAGCAATGCTTCAATAGGATCATCAAGTCCCTGGTCCTTAGTTGATCTAGACACTGAAGCAAATCCATTAGATGTTGACTTTGTAGATGACAAAAATGGATTCTTGGTTGGCACAAATAGGTTGATCCTAGAAACAAATGATGGAGGGATTACCTGGAAAGAAAGAAATTTGGACATTCCAAGCGAAGGGAACTTTCGTTTAATTAGTATTGATTTCAAAGGGCAAGAAGGGTGGATAGCAGGCCAACCAGGATTGATTCTTCATTCATCTGATGGAGGAAAAAATTGGACTCGTCTAGACCTTGGAAATAATTTGCCAGGTGATCCATACTTGATAACAACAATTGATACTGATACTGCTGAATTAGCCACTACCGCTGGAGCAATTTATAAAACTACTGATGCAGGAACTAACTGGGAAGCAATAGTTTTGGATACATCTGGTTCTGGAGGTATAAGAGAATTAAGACGAACAAATAAAGGTGGTTATATAAGTGTTAGTAGCCTTGGTAACTTTTTCTCAGTTCTAAGCCCAGGAGAGGAGTCATGGAGCCCTCATCAAAGAGCAAGTAGCAAGAGAGTTCAAAGTGTTGGTGAGCAGCCAAATGGGGATTTATGGATGCTTTCTAGAGGGGCTGAAATCAGATTTAATGCAGATCCTGCTGATATCGACTCTTGGTCTAAGCCCATCATCCCAATCGTAAACGGTTATAACTATCAAGATCTTGTTTGGGATCCATCTAAGTCCATTTGGGCCGCTGGAGGAAACGGAACTTTATTGGTGAGTAATGATGATGGAAAAACTTGGAAAAAAGACCCTGTGGGTGAATCTGTTCCAACAAATTTCATCAGAATTTTATTTGTGGACGATTCTAATATTGACAGCCCTAAGGGATTTGTATTTGGAGAAAGGGGGAATTTATTGCGATGGCAGGGGTGAAATCATAAATTTTTGATGATTTCCATGACTCTGTGTAACCACCTTGCAACAGATATCCTTTCTTTTGGTTTCGCTTGATAAGATCACTGAGCTGATTAAGTGAGGCTATGGCTGCCGGCTCTACCGGGGAACGCCCGTTTTTTGAGATCATTACTAGTGTCCGCTATTGGATTATCCATGCAGTGGCACTTCCTGCGATCTTCGTGGCAGGATTTTTATTTGTGTCTTCTGGGCTTGCCTACGACGCTTTTGGAACTCCTAGACCAGATACGTATTTTCAGGCTGGAGAAAGCAAAGCTCCTGTTGTTGTTCAGCGCTTTGATTCCAAGGCTGAACTGGACACGCGTCTGAAATAACCAAATTTCATCTGATTGCTTTATTATCCATGCAAGTCAATCCAAATCCAAATAAAGTTCCGGTTGAATTAAACCGAACAAGTCTTTATCTTGGACTCTTACTTGTTTTTGTAATGGGAATTCTTTTTTCCAGTTACTTCTTTAACTAAATCTCTTTATCATGAGCAAATTAAAAGGACCTGATGGACGAGCAGGAGATCGTCTTTCAAATGGTATGCCTGCAGTCTCCTGGGAAAGACGGTGGACAGAGGGAGCACTGCCTTTATGGTTAGTAGCTACTGCAGGTGGCACTGCTGTTATTTTTGTTCTTGGTATTTTCTTTTACGGTTCATACACTGGTATTGGTAACGCTGGTTAGTTTTAACTAGAAAAATACTATTTATTTGAAATAACTTAAAAACCAACAGTCATTTATTGTCTGTTGGTTTTTTTAAAGCCAGTATTTATCTGTAAATAGTTTGATCTTGGCTCTAGTTTTATCTGATACATGCTCTTTTGGAGTAACCAGTGCATTTTTTAATGCATTATGAAAAGAGCTTGAAGGCCTTAATGATGAGATTCTTTTAGCGGCAGCAGAGATTATTGATTTTGCAAAATTTGCATTTTCCTGGAGATTCTCAATGACCATCTCGACAGATACATTGTCGCAATTTTGATTCCAACAATCATAATCAGTAACCATGGATAGGCTTGAGTAAGCGATTTCGGCTTCTTTTGCCAATCTAGCTTCTGTATGGTTTGTCATCCCTATTATTGAGCATCCCCAATCTCTATATAAATTTGATTCTGCTCTTGTTGAAAATGCGGGCCCTTCCATAGCAAGATATGTCCCTCCAACATGCATTTGTTTTGCTTTAGTTAGAATTTTTTCTATTTCTTGCGAAAGTATTTGAGAAAGAGTTTCACAAAAAGGATTTGCCATGCTTATGTGAGCTACAACTCCATCATTAAAAAAAGTCAATGGTCTTTGATGAGTTCGATCTATAAATTGATCAGGAATAACAATGTCGCAAGGTTTGATATCTTCTTTTAACGATCCCACAGCTGATGCCGAGATTAACCATCTTACGTTTAGAAAGCGCATAGCCCAAATATTTGCTTTATATGGAATTTCGCTTGGATTTAAAGTATGTTTCTCTCCGTGGCGAGCGAGAAAAACAATCTCTATTCCAAATAGATTGCCTATTAGTAACTTATTAGAAGGTTTTCCATAGGGAGTGTCTAAGCTTAATTCGACTATATCTTTAAGATTTTCAATCCTATATAGTCCGCTTCCTCCAATAATTCCTAATCTTGCTTTTTTGAAATCATAGGCATCTGATTGTGTTCCAGAAATATTTAAAAAATCATGTTCAGTGATCATCTCGTTCTAGCTGGTGGTGGTCATACTCATGCCCTTGTGTTGCTTAGATGGGCAATGAATCCAAAATTGAAGCCTGCTGGAATGATTACTTTAGTCAATAAAGAAAGTACAACCATTTATTCTGGGATGTTTCCAGGTGTCCTGGCAGGTAAATACAAGATTGATGAAATAATAATTGATTTGAGGACTCTTGCTTCAAAAGCAGGAGTTTCATTTGTGATGGCGGAAATTGAGGGGCTTGAACTTAAGAAGAAAAAATTACTTTTAAAAGGGCGCCCAGAAATTGAATATTCGTCTTTGTCTCTGAATATAGGAACAAAAACTAACTTCAATTCTAAATCTTTAATTAGAGGGGATAATGATTTTGCTGTTACAATTAAACCTTTTTCTGAATCATATAAGTTTATTCTCGATCAAGATATCCACAAGGATGATTCTTCTGCAAAACCATTTGTAATTGTTGGTGGTGGATTTGCTGGGATAGAAATAGCTTTTTCTTTAAGAAAAAGATGGCCAAAAAGAGCTATTCTATTAAAAGTTAAATCAGGAAGAAAGATTAATAAAAATCTATTGAAAAATTTAAATGATTTCAATATTAAGATTACACAAAAGAGTCCATCTATTTTATATCCAAAATTAATTTGTACGGGTAATAAATCATTTAATTGGATAAAAGATAGTGGTTTACCTATAGATGGATATGGGAGGGTGCTAACAAAAAATACTCTTCAAGTCCTCAATAATCCTGATTTATTTGCTGTAGGAGATTGTGGAGTTATTAATAATCATACTCGTCCTTCTTCAGGAGTATGGGCAGTCCGTTCCGCAAAACCACTTGCAAAGAATTTAGAGTATATAAGTCAAGGTCTAAAACCTAATGAATGGAAACCTCAAAGAAAAGCAATACAACTTTTAGATATAAATTCAGGAGGAAAGTCTTCTAAAGCTTTTATTTCTTGGGGTGAAGTTATAGTTGGACCTTTTAATATTCTATCAAGATTAAAAGAAACAATTGATAAAAATTTTATCTCAAAATTTAATCTTATTAAAGATAAAAATTCAGAAATGTTGTCTAAAAAAGAGATGATTAAATGTAGAGGATGTGCGGCAAAATTAGCTTTTACTCCATTAAATTCAGCATTAAAAAAATTAGATTTAATAGAGTCTTCAAATGATGATTCTATAGATATTGGAATCTTGAATTCTAGGAAGACCTTAATACAAAGTGTAGATGGATTCCCTTCTTTAATTAGCGATCCATGGCTAAATGGGAGGCTTTTGGCTTTTCATTCTTGTTCTGATATTTGGGCATGTGGAGGATCTGTTATCTCGGCACAATCTGTTGTGAACTTACCATTATTACCAAACAATTTACAGCAAGAACTTTTATTTCAAGTATTGGAAGGTATTAATTCTGCTTTAACCATTCAAGGGGCAAAACTTATAGGTGGGCATACATTAGAATCAAGAAAAATATCTGAAGAGCCTTTTTCTCTTGGAATTGAAAGCTCACTGGCTGTAAATGGAATTGTTGATGAAAAACAATATTTTTGGTCTAAGGGAGGAATGAAAAAGGGAGATCAAATTCTAATTAGTCGTTCTTTAGGGACTGGAATTATTTTTTCTGCGTTTATGAATGGCCATGTAAAACCTTATATACTTGATTCTGTTTTAAAAGAAATGAATAAAAGTCAGCATGATATTGTTAATTATATTAATCACTTAACTAATATAAATCCAAACCAAAAAATTATTAATGCATGTACTGATATAACTGGCTTTGGTTTGTTAGGTCATTTATCTGAGATGTTGGACTCTACAAATAGAGATCAATTAAAGATGAATTCAGAACCCTTGAAAATCATTCTTGAGCTAGACAATATTCCCGTATATGATGGTGTAAAAGAACTTTTTGATATAGGTTTTGAGAGTAGCTTAGCCCCTTCAAATGAAATTTTTTTGAAAAATATTGAGGGAGATAAAGATTTAAAAGTTGAGCTGGTATCTAATAATTTTATTCCGAATAGCCCATCTTATAATACTATGCTAAAAATTTTATTAGACCCACAAACATGTGGCCCTTTGGTTGTTAGTTGTTCATCCATTTACTCTGAAAAACTTATACAAGAAGGGCCTTGGATTAAAATAGGCTTTATTCCTTGATAAGTACTTATTAACTTTTTCAAGAAATAATTTTTCCATCAATTAACTTCATTCTTTGTCGTTTAATTTCTATTCCTATTTCTGGTCCAGGTTCCCAACCTTTAGCTATTAAATCATCTCCTTTTATTGGAGACTCTATATCTTTCCAGTTATATAGCCAAGATGATAAATAATCTTTTAGGGGATTCTCCCTACATATTTCAAGTATGAAAGAAGATTCATTAGCATCTAATTCCTCTAGAACAGTTGTCCACTTAGATGGAGACCAATTTGTATATAACTTATTATCTATTATATTAGCTAGAAATTTTTTTAATTGACAAGCTCCTTTTATTATTTCTTGTTGTTGTTGATTTAATTGTAATCTTTTAGCTAGACAGATAGGGTCTTTAGATTCATAAACTAATGCAGTTAGCGGCTCTATATCTGAATTCTTTGCAGTCAATATTTTTTCGATGAGTCTGGTATCATTTTGTAATTTCGAATCTACTATTTTTAGGCCTCCCCAGTCTTGTAGATTTTTTAATGCTTTCTTCCAATAGTTATTTTTTAAAAGCAATTCGAGTTCCATTTTTAATCTTATTGATAATGCTGAAGGGGCTAAATCAGTATTATCTTCAATATGCCAATTCCATGGCCACTTATTTATTGTATCTTTTATTTGTTTTAAGGCTTGATTTGATAGATGAAAATCTAACTTTGCAGAATAGCGGGAAGCTCTAATAATTCTAGTAGGGTCTTCTAAAACACTTGATTCATGCAAAAAGTCCATTTCCATATTTTCAATTGCATCTGAACCTGAAAATAAATCTATTAGTCTATTATCTTTGAGTTCAATTGCCATCGCATTTATATTAAAATCTCTTCTTATTAGATCTTTTTTTATTGTTGATATTTCGACTATTGGATTTTCTCCAGGCATGGGATAAGTCTCTGCACGGGCAGTCGCAATATCAACTTTTAAGCCATTAATTATTACTTCTGAGGTTTTATAAGTTGCATTATCACGTATGACTTTTACTCTTTCTGCCCCAAGAACTTTTTGTAATTCTTTTACATAGATAGATGTCTCCCCTTCAATGATTAAATCTAGATCATTGAAGATAATTGCATAATCTTGATTTTTAGATTTTGTTATTAAGTCTCTTACAACCCCTCCAACTATCGCAATAGAGGTTATTTTAACTGAGATAGCTGCATCTAAAAGAATAGTGAGAATACCAATAGGTAATTCTTTTATCTCTTTTTCAATTGTCGATTTATCAAATAATTTCATTAGAAATATGATTTTAGTTAATTAATATTTTTTTAGATTAAATTTTACTCATTAATTAATTTTAATGGAGCTAGTCGTGGGTCTAAAATTTTTGGTCCCATTCCTGAGAATTTTACAGCTAGAGAGATTTTCTCTCCTGAACCAAAAACATGTGTGATTTGTCCTTCGCCAAATGAAGAATGCTCAACTTTATCGTTAACTGCCCATCTCTTCCCTGGGGAAGGACCAGAATATGTTTTTCTTAATGCATTTTCAGCTTCACTAGGAAAAGACTTTTTATTAGTTTGGCGATCAACTCTAGTCAGTCTATCTAGATTTTTTTCTCTTCTCAATGTCGCCCCACCAGATAATGGGATATCGCCTTTGACAAGTTCTTCTGGTATCTCGGATAGGAATATAGATGCGATAGCAGGTTCTCTCATTCCTCCCCACATTCTTCTCTCAGATGCATGAAAGAGAAATAGTTTTTCTTTCGCTCTAGTAAGACCTACGTAACAAAGTCGCCTTTCTTCCTCAAGTGAAGATGGATCATCAAGTGATCTATAGCTTGGAAATAAGCCTTGCTCCAGTCCCACAAGGCAAACAACAGGAAATTCCAAACCTTTACTGCTGTGAAGAGTCATTAATGTGACTCGATTTGACGCAGTATCTTTATTATCTGCATCACTTGATAAAGCAGCAGTTGATAAAAAACCTTCTAAATTTGCATCTTCACTTTCTTCCTGATATTGCAAAGCGGCATTAACTAATTCTTGAAGATTGCGTCTTCTTTCTTCTGCTTCATCTGTTCCTGTTGCTATTAATTCATTTAAGTAGCCACTTTTTTCTAAAACTAATTGAACTAACTCGGCCGGGCTTGAAGAAAGAAGATGACTTTGTAATTCATTGATAAGCTCACTAAAAATCAAAAGACCTTTAGCTGATCTTCCAGCTAGAGATCTGACAGCTTCGGGGTCATTTACAACTTCCCAAAGAGGAATTTTTAATTGACTAGCAGCATCACTCAATCTTTGAACTGTTGTTTTACCAATACCTCTTTTAGGGACATTTAAAACTCTTAGAAGACTGACACTGTCAGATGGATTAATTAAAAGTCTTAAATAAGCAAGTAGATCTTTAATCTCTCTTCGATCATAAAAACGTAATCCTCCAACCACAATGTATGGAATACTCCAGCGGACCAATGAGTCCTCAATTGCTCTTGATTGAGCATTAGTTCTATAAAGAATAGCCATATCTCCCCAATTTAATTCTGGATTTGAGGCATCTAAAATTCTTAGCCTATGAATAACTGCCTCTGCCTCTGCTATCTCATCGTCACACCTAGTTAATTTAATAGGCTCACCTTCTCCTCTAGTTGCTCTAAGAACTTTATCTATTCTTTCTTTATTGTTGGAAATTAGTGAATTAGCTGCTTCGAGGATGGTAGAGGTAGACCGATAATTTTCTTCAAGTTTTACGAGCGTAGAATCATTTGTATTGTCTTGGCTTTTCTTCCCAAAGTCCTCTTGAAAGCCCATTAGTATCCTAAAGTCCGCTGCTCTAAAGCTGTAAATACTTTGATCTGCATCGCCAACAACAAAAACTGATCGATTATTCCAATCTTTAAAAGAAGATGGATCTTTGCCATTGGTAACTAATTGTTTAATTAATTCGTATTGTGTCCAATTAGTATCTTGATATTCATCGACTAAAACATGTTTGAAACGATTGTGCCAATAAGTCCTAATCTTTTCATTTTGTTGTAGTAATTGAACAGGTATCAATAGTAGATCATCAAAATCTAATGCATTATTAGCTGCTAAAGCTTTTCTATAAAGTCTATAAGTTTCACCAACTAATTTACCTCTCTGACCCTCTTGACTCTTTGACAAATCATCAGGAAGTAAGCATTGATTTTTAGCATTACTGATTGCCCAACGGACTTTTTTGGGCTCAAATCTTTTAGGGTCTAATTGTAGGTCTTGTGTAACTATTTCTTTGATAAGACTTTGTGCATCTGTCTCATCGTATATTGAAAACTGTCTAGTCCAAGTTAACCCTTCAGGGTCTTTGAACTTGTCAATATCAAAGCGTAATAATCTTGCAAATAAAGCGTGAAAAGTTCCTATCCATAATTCACGACTGATTTCACGATATATACGATTACGAATTTGTCTTTGCTCTGCTATTTGTAATGCAGACCAAGGCTTACTGTAACTTACATTTGCCAACCTTTTTGCTAGAAGTAATTCAAGTCTATCTTTCATTTCTCTTGCAGCTTTATTGGTAAAAGTGACTGCAAGAATAGAGCTTGGATCAACTTTATATTCAATAATTAAATGCGCGATACGATGAGTAAGTGCTCTAGTTTTTCCACTTCCTGCACCTGCTATAACTAATAATGGACCATGAAAATGATCCACTGCTTGAGACTGAGCTTGGTTTAATCCATTTAAAAATATATTGTTTGACTTTTTCATTTTAGAGATTGAAAATACATTGATTTAAATTCAGTTTGTTAATATTAATAGAGATCATTTTATGTTGTTTAGGTAGATAAAATAAAGTTATGGTATTAAACTAGAAGTCACATTCTTTTTTTTGTTTAGTTAGTTTGGAAAGTATTATTTTAATTTGATTAAGTTCTGAATGCGAATTAATAATTGCGTTGATTTTTTTTTGAGGCATTTTTAACTTGTTTGAAATAGTTACCACCTCTTTTTCTAAACGATTTTTGTACTCGGTTAGTTCCTTTATTGATTCTTCTAACTCTTCTTCTATAGGACTTTGCATTTTTTTAATTCAACAATAGCTCAAATTAGTGATATCCCCTTTTCTTATAAGCTTTTTGAGATAACTCTATGAATGATTTTAGTAAAAATTCTTTTTACAGTTAAGAAGCATTGCGTTCTATAGGTCTCTTTCAATGAAACTTGACTGTAAGTCTTAAGTTAAATAGGTAATGACTAGAAAATCATTACCTATTTAATTTTTTACTTACAAAACCTAGGTAGTTAAAAGATGCTTGATGCGTTCTCAAGAACAGTTGTAAGTGCTGATGCCAAAGGTGCAGCAATTGGAAGTGAGGATCTAGCTGATTTAAGAAAGTACGTAGCAGATGCAAATAAAAGAATTGATGCAACCCTTGCAATAACTCAAAATGTTTCTTGCATCGCTGCAGATGCAGTTGCAGGAATGGTTTGTGAAAATACTGGACTTACTCAGCCAGGAGGACATTGTTATCCAACACGTCGAATGGCAGCTTGTTTAAGGGATGGAGAAATTATTTTGAGATATGTAAGCTACGCACTTCTTGCTGGGGATGCTTCTGTTCTTCAAGATAGATGCCTAAATGGTTTGAAAGAAACTTATTTGGCTCTTGGAGTACCCACTTCTAATGCGATTCGGGCAGTTGAAATAATGAAAATTGCCACAATTGCAATTATGACTGAAACAAATACAGGAAGAAAAATGTTTAAGGGAATTAATTCTGGCTCAGGAGCACAATGTCAAGATATCGCGTCGGAGGCAGCATCTTATTTTGATCTTGTGATAGAGGCTTTGAGTTGAATATTCAACTTTAATTTTAATTCCTCTTCTCAAATTACTTTAAACTAACTCTTATTTATTCACTATGAAATCTGCAGTTACAACCGTTGTTAGCGCAGCTGATGCAGCTGGAAGATTTCCTAGCATGAGCGATTTTGAGTCAGTGAAAGGTTCGTTTGATAGGGCAAAAGCTCGTTTGGAGGCTGCAGAAAAACTTGCTTCTTGTCTTGAAAAATTTACCAATCTTGCAGTAGATGCTGTGTATCAAAATGGCTCATATGAGCAGGCTAATAAAGATAAGTGCGTGAGAGATATTCATCATTACTTGCGTCTTATTAATTATTGCTTAGTAACTGGCGGCACAGGTCCTTTAGATGAATGGGGAATATCAGGTATGAGAGAAATTATTCGTATACAGCTATTACCAACAGCTGCATATATAGAAGCATTTATTTTTATTCGAGATGAAATTAAAATCAATGATGTTATGAGTCAGCAAGCTGAAACTGAATTCAAAGGACTATTGGATTATTTAATAAACGCACTTGCATAAAAATAAATAAATTTAATTAAAATATTTTTAAGCATTATAAATAATAATTTGAAATTATAATGAGTAATTCTTTAGATTTAAATAAATATATAGAACTTTATCAAGATTTTTTGCATCCAAATCCAAATATTAATTCTAAAGCATTTTTCATTTTAAAAAAAGAATTTGAGCTTAAATTTATGAATAATCTTTTGGCTAATCTCAAGGAAGAAGATATATTTGTAAGAAGAAAATCAATATTAGCCTTGGGTAGATTTGGAGAGAAAGCTTTACACTCAATCGTTCCATTATATATAGATACTAATAATACAATTGTTAAAGTTAGCTGCCTAAAAACGATGATCCAAGTTGTCGTTAATTTTAATTTAGAAGAATTAGATCAAGAGGAGATGTTAGTAGTTTATTTAGCACTGAAAGATAGCTCTCCTGAGATAATATTGACTGTTATTTCTCTTTTGAGGCAATTAGGGAAAACTGGTCGAAATATTTTGATCAAAACTTGTAGAGATAAAGACTTATTAAGAGCGAAAGCTTCTGTTAGCGCTCTTCTGGAAATGAAAGATCAGATTGTGGATAGCTTATTTGATGAATTGTTAAATGATAAATATATTGATAAAATGATAAAAGAAGATATTTTAAGAGACAGAAATATGTGATATTTTAGATTATTCTAAGTCTTTTAATTATTGAATTTTTTTATAGCTAATTTAATTATTGTTCTAACATTAGTATCCTCTTCAATCTTAAGGACTTCTTTAAGGGGATTTATAGCTTCGCTAATATTAAGTTGCATCAACGACAATACGGAAGCTTTTCGAATATCTGGACTTTTATTTTTTAATTTTAATATTAAGGTTGGAATTAAAGAATCTATTCTAGATAATTTACCAACTAATTTAATAGCTTCAATCTGAACATTTTCAGCAGTATCATTAATAGCACTTTCTACTAATTGAATTGCTTCTTGATCTTTTGACTGTCTAATGTGTTCCTCAAGTGCTGAAATTGCAGCTGATTTTACATTGGTGTTTTTTGATTTGGCTGCTTTTTTTATTGCAGTAGGGGCTTTAGCGCCAATAAATTCTAAGCACCAGGCTGCAAGACCATATTGCATTTCTGTATATTCTTGATTCTCTAAGACCATGATTAGATGATTAACAGCATCCTCTCCAAAAATTGCAATTGCACCAGCTGCGGAGAATTGCACTACATAATCTGAATCATTGGTAAGTGCTTTTATTAAATGAGGTAAAGCTTTTGGATCCTCAACTAACTTTAAAGTCTTAGCTGCCGCCCTTCTCTGGATTACGTTTTTACTACTCAGAAGAGCTTTAATTAACTCAGGTAATGCTTCAGCGCCAACCTGGGCTAATGCTTCCGAATGACTTCTTCTAATTAATCCATTCTCATCACTAAGGCCTTTGATTAACAACTTGATTTCGCTTTGATTTCTTTTTTTCTTACTCTTTATTTTTTTTTTAGCTCCCTTGTTTTTTTCTCTTCTTTCTTCAGTTGTTAGTTCTTTTTTTAAGTAATTATCCACTTTTTGCTATCCACTTGAAATCTTATTATATAGGCTAGATTAAAGTATTAGCTAGAATCTTATTACATGTATTTTCATAAATAATATCCTTTTATATTCAGCATGAATTTTATGCTGAATATAATTCTCTCATCTTATGTACTAAATACTGATCCTTATATTAAAAGTGCAATCCATCCCATTTAATAATCTACCGAAAATTAATAAAGTAGAAGCTATCAATATTCTTAGAAAACCAATTTCTGAGCTTAATCTTTTAGCAGATTACTACAAAGCTGTATTCCACTTAGCAAATTTTCCTTGTGAAGAATCAGAAATGACACTTCTTGACTTTATTAAATATGACTATGAACAACTTGAGTACAAGATAGCAAAAAGAAAAGCCATAGAGATACTGGCTATTTTCGATTGTCAAAAAGCCATACCAGTTATTGCAGACTTTCTTCATAATGATAATAGTGATCATTACCTTATTGAGACGGCTATTTGGTCATTAGGTAAGCTTAAATGTAATGATATTGATATTATAAATAAGATTTGTTCAATACTATATAAGCAATTTAGTAATAAAAGATTAGTAATACAAACCTTAACTAATTTAGGGGTTAGCAAAGAGATAGATAAGATCAGATCATTATCAAGAGATAAGCAATCATCCAATGGAGTTAAAGGAGCCTCTTTCGCGGCATTAATCAAAATTGCTGGTGAAGAAGATAAACTGAATGACTTGAAGTATTTCTTGAGGTTATCTAATCAAAATGATAGACATTGTGCAGTTCAGGATATTATAAATGCTGGTCATTTATCAGTTTTACCTGTTTTAATTAAGGCGCCAATTTCTCCATCATTTAAATTACAGGCAATAGACTCTCTTTGGATTAATGAAGTATTATTCTGGGAAAATATAAATCTACTTAATTGTATAGACTCAGTCATTGTTGATGATCCAAGGAAGATAGATACTTTAGAAATTAATAATTTTAATAATGATTTGATTTTTTTTATTGAGCAACTTTTTCATACAGACTTTAATAGATGTTATCAGTCAATCAATGAGTTGCTTAAATTCCCGGCAGATAAAGTTTTATATTATCTAAATAATAATTGGGATAGAGCTAAATCAGATTATGGAGCGATATACTTTTTTATTACTATGTATAAATTGCTATTAGATCAGCAATTATATGATGAATTGATTTTAGATAAAGTAGATTTTCTATTATCTGATAATTGGTCTAATTATATGAAATTTAAATCTTCAGCTATACAAATATTGGGTTTTGTGAATGAAACTAAATTTTATAATAATATAAATGAGTTTTCAGACGAGAGGCGTACACCTTATTGGAAAAATAGATATACAGCCTTGCTTGTATTAGAAAATAAGCAAATTCATATAAAGAAAGATTTTGCTAAGTTATTTTTGAAAGATAGTCATAGATTTGTAAGATTAAAGGCAAAAGAAATTAGTTCTTAGTTAATTTACTTTTCTAAAGATAAATTTAATTTCTATTCCCAGTTATCGTCAATAAAGGAATCAAAATTATCAATTTTCTTAAATATTAATGGCCCAAATTCTGATCCCCAAATTTTTTTATCAGTTTCTAATTCATATCCACAATCTTCAGTAATAAGAGTATTTTTATTAACTTTGACTTTACTTGTTACATAAGTCTTATCTTCCCCATATTGTATATAGCATTTACAACCTGATTCTATAGTCCCTGAATAATCTCCTGGGTTTCTTTCTTTAAAATGCATAGAACATCCAGACTTTTTATATAATTTATATTTAGATATATTCTCTAGAAGTGATATATCTAAAGCACCACCAGTGAATCTTTCTTGATTATCAATCTTATGATTACTTAAAATAAAACTTTCTTTTTCGTAGGATAATTTATTTATAGACTGTCTATATGGATTCCATATATCGTGTTGATATCTCTGCTCTGAGTAGAACGCAAAACATTTATAGGTTTTAAAAAATAACGGCCTAATATGTATTTGAATATGGGCAAAGTTTCTTGGATTATTTAAAGCTTGTTCCTTATTGCTAAATATCCCCGAAATTACCTTTGCAAATTCTAGTAGAATTTTTTTTCTCATCTTTTAGATATAATTTATTTGTTTAGAGAACGAATTTCCGATGCATAAGAGGTTTGTAATATAGCTGAAGAATCTATTGCTCTTGTTACAGAAGATCTACTCCTTAAATTGTTTGAAACAAACCATATTCTTTCTTCTGTAAAAGTATAGCTATAGTTTGAATAAATAATTAGTGTTCCATCTTCAAGAATTTTATATAATGATTCTACTTGTACTGCTTCAGCGTATCCAACGCTCCTAATTATCTTTCCTTCTGTTTTAGATATCTCTATTGGAACGATTATACTTTCGCCAGAAGATTTTTCTTTTTGATTCTCCTCACCCCATTCATTTTTTGCTTCCCAAGTAATTAAAAATGCTTTATTTACAGCTTTAGAATCAATTAAATTATCTTTTAAAAATTTAATCACTCTAGAATCGTTGCTCTTAGAAGGAACTATTTTTATTTTACTTCTTATTTCATCAAACTCTTGAAATGCAAGTGAATGTCCGCTTCTCATAGAGTTCCATTCCCCAACGCTTTTTAAGAAAAATTCTTCAATATTCATATACTTTATTTAAATTTGGATGAATTTATTTTTAGACAATTAAATAATTTGACAGATGTCACTTGTAGCAAAAGATTTTGTTATGGATGAACTTTCTAGAAAAACTTTTGTTTTAAAACCAATTGGAGAATTCCATGATCTCATGTATGGAACTATATCCTCGCCAAAAACATTATTATATTCATCAGAATCAATAAGAAAATCAATATGAGCTTCAAAGCCTTGCTTATTTATAATGTTAGTACTCTCAATTACTTCCCTTTGACTTTTGATGGGCCTACCAAGAATGTGTTTATATCTTAGCTTGATAGATTTATATTGGCTAATACTATCAAAGTAGAAATTTCGATAAGACCTTGATTTACAAATTCTCCTTGTAAATTCTTTTATAGTGAGGTCACCATTCCTAAGCCGCCTTTCAATATCAATTGGACGCTCTGATTGCATTAAATATAAGTTCCCATAGATATTTTTATATAATGCATTTATTGCTACAAGTAATGCATCATCATCATTTGGCACAAATTCATTGATTTGAGATATATTTATTTCATCACTGGTTTTATTTTTTGTTTTATAGTTATAACTTTTGATTTTATCTTGTTTGTAACGGCTCATGATTGTATTATTTAGTAAGTTTTCGAATTGCTTAGGCTTTGTTTTAGATGTGGTTGTGAATTTTTCTATTTCACCTGGCATAGATGCTCCTCTTATATGTAAATTATATGTTATATTTGTACTTCTAGATATTCTACTTTTATTATACTTGACTGGATTTTTATTAATAGTTTCTGCTCCTAGCTTGAGAGCTTTAAATGGAATAGTTAGCATACCAATATTTAGTACTAAGTAAGTTTAACAATATAAAGAGAGGATATAAAAAATTTTTCTTTTTAGTTATCTATATTATTTAATTTCTTAATATTAGTATCAAATGCATTAGCTTTTCTCTTGTTTTGCAGAGACTCTTTTCTTATTAAAACCAGCTATCGTTGCCAGTGCAAACATTCCAAGTAAAGCGGCGCCAAGCATTAGTCCAGCGCCCTGACTTACTCCTGCACCAACAGCAACAATAATTGAATCACTTATCAATAAACTGATTATTAAAGCAGGTGTAAAGACTCTCCAACGTGTTCCCCCTATACCTAGTGCGTAGCTTAAAAAATCAAACAGTCCAGTCATTAGAAGTCCAGTCATTAGAAAGAAATTTCCCTCTAGTTGATTTTGATTGAAACCTTCAATTCTTTTCATTGCTTTTACTCCAACTAATTTCCGAACAGGAACACGCCCGAAATTTCTTGCTATAAAAAATGCTATCTGACAAAAAATCAGGTCAGATATAAATATAGTTAAATAGCCCGTTTTAAAACCAAGTAATGATCCAGCTAAAAGTGAATAAACAGAACTAGGCAACGCTGGAAGAATCACACTGATTCCTCGAAGTATAAGAATTCCCAGAGGTGCCCAAATCCCCATTTCCTTAACGGCACTTCTTAATGGTTCAAGTCCATAGGTTTGAATCAGGAAGACAAGTAAGATGAAAGCACCTATGAAAAATGCAATAAGAAGGGACTTCTTTAATTTTTCTTTTTTCAAATCGAACTCCTTGCTATAGAGGATAAGCTCATAAAACTTTCCTAATTTAATTATCCTATTTGAAATGTGTTTATTGGAGTTAATGAATAAAGATTTACGTAAAATATAATCATCAATTTTATGACTTTTTGCAAGTTACAAAAGGAAATTATTAATGTTTAATTTAATTTGCATAATAAGAGTTAAATCGGATAACCCAAAATAATGTTCAATTAAGGATTAACAGTACGGGAGAGAATATTCTAATAAGAAAATAGCTTTTGAAAAAAATAAATACAGTAATTAACTAGTATGGATTTAAAAAGCTAATCAATTTAATGCTATAATGGTATTGAAAATATTTGTTTTTGTAAATTATAATAAAATCATGAATTCAAAGATAAATATTGATACAATACTTGTAACAGGTGCTGCAGGTTTTATTGGCTCAGCTTTAGTAAAAGCGCTTCTTGAATTGAATTTAAAAGTTATTGGTATTGATAACTTAAATGATTATTATTGTACTTCTTTAAAAAGATCTAGACTAACTGAAATTGAGAAAGTTTCTATAAACAATGGAGAATGGTTTTTTTATGAGATTTCGATAGAAGATAATAAATTATTGTTAGATATCATCAATACATACAATCCACAAGTGCTTATTCATCTTGCTGCACAAGCTGGTGTTCGTTATTCAATCACCAATCCTTCTGCTTACATACAAAGTAATTTAGTCGGTTTTGCAAATGTACTTGAAGGATGTAGGCAGAATAAGGTTCCTCATTTAATTTATGCATCAAGCAGCTCTGTTTATGGTGGTAATACAAATCTCCCTTTCTCTGAAGAACAAGCAGTCAATCATCCAGTTAGTTTATATGCAGCGACTAAGAAATCTAATGAATTAATGGCTCATACCTATAGCCATTTATATGATTTACCAACGACTGGACTTCGATTCTTTACAGTTTATGGTCCATGGGGAAGGCCAGATATGGCTCCTATGATTTTTGCAAGATCAATTTTAAATAATGAGCCAATTAAAGTATTTAATCAAGGTGAAATGCAGAGAGATTTCACTTACATTGATGATGTGGTGGAAGGTATAATTCGTTGTTGTTTCAAGAAAGCAAGTATTGATGATGACTTTAATCCGCTGATTCCAAACCCTTCAACTTCATCCGCACCTTTTCGGATTTTTAATTTAGGTAACTCCCATCCAATTCATCTTACATATTTTATAGAGCTATTAGAGATGAATTTAGGAAAGAAAGCAATAAAGAATTTGCTACCTATTCAGCCAGGAGACGTGGTTTCAACAGCTGCAAGGATGGACTTACTTAATTCATGGGTAGAATATAAACCCACAACATCTATTGAAAATGGTATTAAATTATTTTCTGAATGGTATTTAGATTATTTTAAAAATACTTTTTAAAGAAGGACTATGATTTTTTTGATTATTTAAAACTTAGGCAAGTCCTAATAACTTAATTCTAAATAGAGCAATTTTTTTTGATTGTATTGGATTTTCCATTAGAAAAGGGTGAGTTTTAATCTTCTCAAAAGTTATTCCAATTTTTTCATCTATTTTTAAATCTTTGTCATTTCCTAGATCATAATCCTTCCAGGCCGCATCAAATGCCATTGCAAAACTATCAGCATTATTATATAAATTTTCATTAGCTGCTTCTAAATTCATAAGAATAAAATCAAATTTTTAAGTAATTTTAACTCCTGAATGGGAGGTTGAAAAAGACTAAGTCTTTTAAATTTATTTAAGCATTGTTTGATTTGGTCGATAAAGCCTCTTAAAGTAGAATCTCTGATATGAAAGCTAAATAATTAAATTAGAGATAAATAATATGAAATCCAACATAAATTATGATTATTGTTTAAGATATGTCTGGTTAGCAATTATCGACTTTGCCAGATATTAACGATCTTTTAGTCTTACTTATTATTATTTTCATATTAATTGTCAACTTCTTTCGAAGAACTCGAGATTAGGATATTAAAATACTTGTTAAAAATTTTAAAATATTATTATCTTAGTATTTGGGAAATCTCAACACGAGTACAAGAAGTTAATATTTAACTTCTTGTACAGATGGAAACTATGAGTCTCTAAGAGTTGTTCCAAGTCTCAAAGCTAAAACCCCAGCAAAAATAACCATTAAAAATGATATCCCAGCAAGATCAGGCGAATTTATACCTAGGCCTGAGGAGAAATCTACTTTGGATAGATCAAATGTACTTGGAACTCCGAATAAAAAGTTCATAATCTCATGACTACTAATTTCATTTATGCTAACCCAAGATTGAAATGATCTTTTGGTTTTTGAGATTCTAGTATTAACTCTTATGCAGTTTTGTAATAATTAAAATTAGCTTTCTTACTTCTTACCTTGATCATGATTCAAGCATCTGCAAGAGATTTCACCGGTTTTGCGCAGTAACAGTAATTTACAGGAATTTTTTTGCCTCCTATTTGCAAGTGTGATGGCAGAAGTTCTTGAGTTCCTATAGGCAAAGTGATGCCAGAGAAGAGTCCGCAATTGCATATAGAATGAGGGGAGTATTGAGAAGCACTAAAGAATAGAAGAGAAAAAAATAGACCTACTGAAAAATTTGACAATCAAGAACAGAAGGGATGATAAGAAATAGTCTTACTAAAGGAGATTTTTCAAAGAAAAGCAACCAGTTAAATCATGAGCCTTGGAGTTTTTGCGTAAAGATTCAAATCAATAGATTTTTAAGCAACTTCATCACA
This sequence comes from Prochlorococcus marinus str. MIT 1214, assembly GCF_027359355.1. NCBI lineage: Bacteria > Bacillati > Cyanobacteriota > Cyanophyceae > Synechococcales > Prochlorococcaceae > Prochlorococcus > Prochlorococcus marinus. The sequence goes on from NZ_CP114777.1 coordinate 1,720,788, forward strand.
TCAACCAATTTCAAGTATACGCTTTATTTAAGTAGTAAAATCAGATCAAACTCAAGAGAGAAAAGATAAGAGAAGATGGATGGTTCTAGTCAAGAAGGAGAAGTAAAGCAAAAAGTCACTGAAGTAAAAACATACCCAGTTCCATATGCTTTAGAAGCAAACAAAGAAAATATTACTGTTAATACCAATACTCCTGCCACACCCTCTAAAGAGCAAATAATTAATCAAGCATTTAGGTTTCATTCACAAGGAAACATTTCAGAAGCAGCAAAATGTTATCAGCATTGTATAAATAAAGGTTTTAATGATCACCGAGTTTTTTCTAATTATGCAGGAATTTTACAAGGTATTGGCAAATTAGAAGAAGCAGAAATCTCATTACGAAAAGCAATTGAAATCAAACCTGATTACGCAGAGGCGCATTCCAATCTGGGAAACATATTGAAAGATATTGGCAAATTAGAAGAAGCAGAAATCTCATTACGAAAAGCAATTGAAATCAAACCTGATTACGCAGAGGCGCATTCCAACTTGGGAAACATATTGAAAGATATTGGCAAATCAAAAGAAGCAGAATTGTTATACCGTAAAGCAATTGAAATCAAACCTGATTACGCAGAGGCGCATTCCAACCTGGGAAACATATTGAAAGATATTGGCAAATCAAAAGAAGCAGAATTGTTATACCGTAAAGCAATTGAAATCAAATCTGATTTTGCAGAGGCGTATTACAATCTGGGAAACATATTGAAAGATATTGGCAAATCAAAAGAAGCAGAATTGTTATACCGTAAAGCAATTGAACTTAAATCAGATTTCGCAGATGCGCATTACAATCTGGGAAACATATTGAAAGATATTGGCAAATCAAAAGAAGCAGAATTGTTATACCGTAAAGCAATTGAACTTAAATCAGATTTCGCAGAGGCGCATGCTAATTTAGGCGGCATATTGATTAATCTGGGGAACTTAAAAGAAGCAAGATTATGTTCAGAAAAAATTATGTCTTTAAGGTCATGGTCAATTTCCGGTTCATATGGTTTTAATTATGAGATGAGATTAGATTGATTTCATAATTCATAATTGGACAGACTTGGAAGATCACAGGTTGAGGTGATTAACCGTTTACATGAACTTCAAGCACAAGGAATAAATGTCCGTACTTTGGACGGTCTGGTCAATACATCTGCTTTGGCTAAGTTCGCTCCTGTATTGATTGGTCTTTTATTTGGACTGGCAGAAGTGGAAAGATCGCTGATAAAGGAACGCGCAAAAGAATCTGTTGAATACAGAAGAGCAACAGGTGGAAACTTAGGTGGACGACCAAAGACTTCTGACAAGAAGGAGAAACTTGTTTTGCGACTACGTGAAGAAGGTGATTCGTTAAGAACCATTAGAGATCAGACAGGTCTCGCCGTTGCCAGCATTCGCAAGGTCATTGATCGCAATAAAGTCCCTGCATGATTTATCTGATACGAATTCAATAGCACAAAGATTCAATTGCAATAAAAAATTGCAGGAAGTGAAAGAAAGACATCCTCAACTAGGAGGTGTGGTTGATAAATGTTTAGAAAGTTACTGCAATTAAAGCGATCTTGGTTCTTCATTTCTTTGATCTTTAGTCGCTAGGTATTGGTTGATAATGGTCTGAAAATTATGGCACTAAAAATATATCTTGCTTACCGACTAATTCCGTTGATTTGGTTGTGGTGTCCATGCACTAAAAAACCCTTGTATTAACAAGGGTTTTAGAGATATCAATTGTTGAAATTGATGGTGCCAGGACCCAGATTTGAACTGGGGACACGGCGATTTTCAGTCGCCTGCTCTACCAACTGAGCTATCCCGGCTTTATCCTCTAATAATCTACCAATTCGTAAGTACCTTATTGAAAAACAAATTGAAATCGCCTTAATTTTTTTTGCCCAATCGCTAAGGCGACTTGAAAATCAATAGAGCGCTAGATTAATATTGATTTTCTTGGAGCCAAATTTCATAATGCAGGAATAGCTTTAGTCATCCTTACCAATGTTTTATGAGCATCTGAACAGTCTTTGAGAATATGATCAAATTTTATTTCTACTGTCTGTTCATCAATTTTAAGCTGAATAGATACTGGAGATAAGCTAATCATTTTTGCTGATTTAAAAGCTTTAATTTTTCCATAATATTTGGCATATGCAATGACTGCATCCTTATGATCTTGGTTCATATGATTACAAATTCTTGTACTTGACTCTTGTGTGATTGGCTCGGGATTCATAAAATTTTTTAAGGTAGTGACTTTAGAATCTAATGAATAAGTTAGTTCGAGTTTAAGAAATTTAGATTAACAAATTCACACAGAATTTAATGCTTTACTTTTATAATCCTTGCAAAGCGATACTTGCGACTCCTGCTGCGGGGGGACTGTTGCAAATTTTTATTGGTATACCGATTTCTCTTTCTCTTATTTTTTTCCAAGTAATATTTTTTGCACCTCCTCCAATAGTAATTATTTGGCTAGGTAAATCAGCTCCTAATTTATTAAGTTTTTGCCAGCCTCTTGCTTCTATTTTTGCCAACCCTTCAAATAATGCATGAAGATAAAGAGAATCACTAACTGGTCTTGGTTCAAGTATAGGTTTTAAATTGGGATCATCTATTGGAAATCTTTCTCCTTGATTGGATAGTGGAAGAAGATTTAATCCTGTCGATTTATTAGGATTTATTTGTTTGCTTAATTCTTCAATATATTCAAGATTAAATAAATCTAATAGTATTGCAGCCCCTGCATTGGATGCTCCACCAGATAGCCAATTTCCTAATAATCTATGATTAGAGATGCCTTTACCTGAAAGGGCATTATTAACAAATTTCTTAATTACAATTGTGCTGCCAAGGATTGTTACCCCATCATTTTTTTTAGGGAAAGTTGCTAAAACCCCAGCATTTGAGTCTGTAGTTCCTGCTATGACTTGAAGGTCTTTTGGTAAATTTAATTCATTGGCTTTTTTTGTACATATAATTCCCATTATTTCACCTGAAGGAATTATTTTAGGAAGACATTTTAACCATTTTAAATTTTTAAAATTTTCTGGCCATGAACTATTTGATATTTCCCAACCCATCCTAATATTATTACCTTCTTCACCATACTCCCAATTATTTATAAGCCACCCACTTATCCAATCTGCTTGATGCCTTAAGATTATTTCATGACCGTATAAAGCTAAAAGTCTTAGTGCTCTTCCAACACTTCCACTTATGCTTGAGCCAGCACAATCATTTCTAAATAGCTTTTCAATTTCGAAAGAATATTCCGAACATGATAAAAAATAAGGTAAAGCTTTTCCTAAAGGTGCTCCATTTTTCTTGCATGCTAAAAGTGTTCCAGATGTACCCGCTACTGCACAAGAAACCAACTTTTCTTTTAGATCTTTTGGAATTTCTTGTATTAAGGTTTTGAGACTATTTGTCCAGTCTTCTGATATCTCAAGACCTTTAGAGTATCTGCTTGAGGATGTGAAGAGGAGTTTTTTTTTAGTATTAATGATTGCAATTCTTACGCCTGATGTACCAAGATCTATGCCAAGTACAAGAGAATTATTTAACATTTTTTTGATTAAAATCTTTTCATACAAGAAAACTTAGTTCTTTTGCTTTTTGAGATACGTCTTCCCATGGAAGAGCAATATCAGTTCTTCCAAAATGACCATAAGCAGCAATATCTCTATAAAAACGTCCTCCTCGTAGTCTAGGTAGTTCTTGCAGGTTAAAAGATTTAATAATTGCGCCTGGTCTTAAATCAAAGTGTTCTTGAACAATTTGGGTTAATTCAACGTCTGAGACTTTACCGGTGCCATAAGACTCAACAAGTATTGATACTGGTTTGGCTACGCCAATTGCATAACTTAGTTGAACTTCAACTTTTTTTGCAAGTTTTGCTTCAACCAAAGCTTTCGCCACAAATCTTGCTGCATAAGCTGCGGATCTATCAACTTTTGTAGGATCTTTGCCAGAAAAAGCCCCACCACCATGGCGAGCATATCCACCATATGTATCTACGATAATTTTTCGACCTGTGAGTCCTGCATCTCCTTGAGGTCCTCCAATGACAAATTTCCCTGTTGGATTAACTAGAAAACGTGTGGTTTCTAATGAAGGTTTTAAGGCTAGATCCTCTGTGGCTGGCTCAACAACTAGTCTCCATAGGTCTTTCGCAATTCTTTTTTGGATTTCCCCTTCATGAGTTATTCCGTCGATTTCTGATTTGTGCTGAGTAGAAATCAGTATCGTGTCTATGGAGCAGGGGACTCCGTTTTCGTATGAGACACTTACTTGAGTTTTTCCATCAGGCAAAAGATAATCAATTGATTTTTGATGCCTAACTAATGCTAATTGTCTGGCTAATCGATGCGCAAGACTAATAGGTAATGGCATTAGTTCTGGAGTCTCATCACAAGCAAATCCAAACATAATTCCTTGATCACCAGCACCAACTTGATCTAGTGGATCTGTTGAATGGTCCTCAGCTTCATTTACTCCTTGAGCAATATCTGAAGATTGTTGATCAAGTGCAACTAGTACTGCGCAACTATTAGCATCAAAGCCACCCGCACTTGCACTTTCATAGCCAATGCTTTTTATGACTTCTCTAACAAGCTTATTGAAATCAACCTCCGCTTTAGAAGTTATTTCTCCAGTTATTAGACATAAGCCAGTATTGACTACTGCTTCACACGCGACTCTACTTGTTGGATCTTCAGTTAAGAGAGCATCTAAAACAGCATCACTTATTTGATCGCAAATTTTATCAGGATGTCCTTCTGTTACCGATTCAGAGGTGAAAACGTATCTACTCATTGGAAATCTGAATTGAATACTACTTTAGGTGTTTATCTGAATATTTAATTCATTTAATTTTTTGATAATGAATTGTTTTTCAGTAAGACTTGGAGGATTTTTCCATCCACCAGTAAAGCCTATTATTATTGCTATATCAGCTTTTTTGGCCATTTTTAAATCAGTATCCGCATCTGAAATGAGTGCGCATTCTGAAGGATTTATCTTCATTCTTTTGCAAAGTTCTATAACTGCTTTTGGGTTAGGTTTTGACGGTTTATTCTCAGCACTCCATAGATAATCAAATAAACCTTCCAATTTATTGCTGTTAATAAATTCTTCTATTCCGGCTTGGGTATCATTTGTCATTAATGCAATACTTACTCCATTGTTTTTTAGAGCAAGTAATAGTTCCAATGCCCCTGAAATTAAAGTCCTTTTTTTTTGTATATTGTCTTGATGATTAGAAATGTAAATATCTACTTCTTCGAAGATTGTTTGACTTATTGAAAGTGATTTAGACCAATCCAAACCAAATAACGTGAATATTGTTGCTGTAGATATTATATTTTGCTCTTTCGAAGCTATAGCTAGACATGCGTTAGCCGAAAGAGTGTGATTTTTAATTCCATAAACAGAATTAAGCAATTTCCTTAACAAAAAAATTTTAAAATTGTTTATATTTAATTTTTTAAATTTAGCAACCGCATAATCTACTCTGAATTTCGCCAGTTCTAATAAGTATTCCTCACTATTGGATAATGTTCCATCCTTATCAAATATTATTGCCTTAATAAAACCAACAGAACTATTTTTTATTAACAGCTCTGCCATTTCTAAAAAAGTAAATAATCAAATAGTCATTACTGCAATAGGATCTTCGCCTTCTTCGGCTTGTTCTAGGAGCATTTGTTTATACCTGGCTGCCATCTCTTCAGCTTTATCAAAAACTTTTTGAGGGTCAGTCAGCATATCTCCAGGTTCTGGTTCAAGTGCTTTTGTAGAAAGGGAAATTCTTCCTCTTTCAGCATCTAGGTCTATTATCATGACCTTCATTTGGTCATTGACGTTTAAAACTGAGTGAGGAGTTTCAATATGCTCATGACTTATTTCGGAAATGTGAAGCAGTCCACTGACACCCCCGATATCAATAAACGCTCCATAAGGTTTAATTCCTCTTACAGCTCCTACAACAACTTCCCCAACTTCAAGACGATTCATTTTCCTTTCAACCAGAGCCCTTCGATGACTGAGAACCAGCCTATTCCTTTCTTCGTCAACTTCTAAGAATTTTAAAGGTAGGAAATCAGCAACTAGCTCTTCTTTGGCCTTTCTAGTGCTTATATGGGATCCAGGGATAAAGCCTCTAAGCCCCTCAACTCGAACAAGTGCACCACCTCTATTCGTTGCAAAAACCTCTGAATAAATTGTGGCATCTTCTTTTTGTAATTGTCTAACTCTTTCCCAAGCTCGTTGGTATTCAATTCTTCTGATTGATAAGGATAATTGACCATCCTCATTCTCTTCAGTCATTATAAAAAACTCTCTAATTTCAGAAGGCTGTAAAACATCACTCAGGCCTTCAACTCTATTTATTGATACTTCTTGCATTGGCATAAAAGCAGCTGTTTTGGCACCAATGTCAATCATTGCTCCTTTGGATTCAAGGGCAAAAACAGTACCATTGACTATATCGCCAGGTTTAAAGTTGTAGTCATATTTGCTTAGTAAAGATGCAAATTCATCAAGAGTGAAACCTGCACTTTCAAGATCACTCTTATTAATTCTGCTTGAAGAGTTATCAGCAGAAGGAATATTTTTTGGAATATCTTCTTCTTTTAATCCATCAATGGAATTCTCCTCAAATTCTGCATTTACGGAATTTGAGATGTTTTCTTCAGATATTGATGTTTCTTTTTCAGGATTCTTTTCTTGAACTTTGCTCGCTGGATTTTCAGACATGCTTGAATGGCGGTCTGCCTTTTGAGGACAGTGCGATAGAAACTCAATATGGCCCGCCGACCATATTGAGTTTAGATTCTACTTTACTGATAGGTCTTTCTAGTTAAACAACTGAGGCCAATTGTTCTTTTTTTATTGGTTGAAGGGATTCAAGGGTTTTCATGAAATCATTTATTCCATCAAATTGTCTATAAACAGAGGCAAATCTTATATATGCAACTTCATTAATATCTTTTAAATGTGTAAGAACCATTTCTCCAATTTCATTCGCTTTTACTTCTTTGCGAATTCCTTGATGGAGTTCTACTTCTATTTCATTTACAATAAATTCAATTTTTGATCCATTTATAAGTGTTTTTTCACATGCTCTGCTTAAACCATTAATTATTTTACTTCGATTAAATAATTCTTTTGCTCCGCTTCGTTTTAAAACAATAATTGGTGTCGTTTCAACTCTTTCATAAGTAGTAAATCGGAAGTCGCAATTTAAGCACTCCCTTCTTCTTCTTACGCTTCTTCCAGAATCTGCGGAACGAGATTCAAGAACTCGACTGTCTGTATTTTGACAAGATGGGCACTGCATGCAGCCCTTTTCAATGATTTAACTAACTTTAAACATTTATTTGGCTTCTGAGAAGGGGTAGATTAAATAAAAATACTTTTTACTTATAAAAAATTATATTTTTATTGAAGACTAAATTAATAAATTTTTTTAAATTAAGGTCCAGACATAAAAAAAAGCCCTGATATTTCAGGGCTTTTTTTATGTTTTTTACTTATCGTATTTCGGAGGATCACGAAATGCGACAGCAAAGAAGAGCGTTACAAGTGCCAAAGTAAGGATTAGCACGTAGGAGAAAGCTTCCATCTAAGTTCTCGGAATAAGGGGGTAAAGAATCCTGATTTAGGCTCGACCAGGAACTCGGCGGGTTGATTCGTCTCCAAGTTTTTTGAAGAGACCAAACTCAACCTGATCCCCAAGCTCTGGATCGATACCTGAGAATCTGTCGCCAAAGAGAGTTCTTGCGGCGTGCCACCAGTGCCCGAAGAGGAATAACAAGCCAAAGCATAAGTGTGCATAGGTGAACCATGCTCTTGGAGAGCTTCTGAATACACCATCTGACTTGTAGCGATCTCTATCAAACTTGAAGGCTTCTCCAAGTTGAGACTTTCTAGCTAGACGTTTTACTATTACTGGATCAGTAAATGTTTGTCCATTTAATTCGCCACCATAAACAGTAGCTGTGACTCCAGTTTGTTCTATGGAGTACTTAGCTTCGGCACGACGGAAAGGAATGTCAGCTTTAACGTTCCCATCTTTGTCTTCAAGAATGACAGGGAAGTTTTCAAAGAAATTTGGAATTCTTCTTACTTCTAAGTCATTACCATCGCTATCAGTAAATGAAATGTGACCTTGCCATCCACTTGGAACTCCATCGCCATTAACCATTGCTCCTACTCTGAAGAGACCTCCTTTCGCAGGACTATTTCCAACATAGTCATAGAAAGCTAGTTGTTCAGGAATAGCTCCATATGCATCAGCTTTTGAGGCACCATCGTTCATTGATTCTTGAACTCTGCGGTTGATTTCAGTTTTGAAATACCCAGAATCCCATTGATATCTAGTAGGACCAAATAACTCAACTGGTGTTGTTGCTGATCCATACCACATGGTTCCAGCGACTACGAAAGATACAAAAAGAACAGCAGCTAGAGCACTTGCAAGAACGCCTTCCAGGCTACCTAGCTTTAAAGCTCTATAAAGCCTTTCTCCAGGTCTATTGGTGATATGGAATATTCCACCAATTATTCCTAAAAGTCCTGCCCCAATGTGATTAGCGACAATTCCTCCAGCATTGAATGGATTAAATCCTTCTGCACCCCAAACTGGAGCAACTTTTTCTACATGACCAGTTAAGCCGTATGGGTCAGAAACCCATATGCCAACGGTTGAGCAATGAAATGCGCCAAACCCAAAGCATGTCAAGCCAGCTAAGAAAAGATGGATACCAAAGATTCTTGGAAGATCTAAAGCTGGTTCTCCAGTGCGGGAATCTTCCCACAATTCAAGGTCCCAGTATGTCCAGTGCCATACAGCAGCGAGCATCAAGAGACCACTGAAAACTATATGAGCTGCAGCAACACCTTCGAAGCTCCAGAAACCGGGGTCAACTCCGGTTGCACCGGTGATATCCCATCCGTTCCAGCTGCCTGTGATTCCAAGGCGGGCCATGAAGGGCATGACATACATGCCTTGGCGCCACATTGGATTAAGTACTGGATCCGAAGGATCAAAAATGGCCAATTCATATAAGGCCATAGAGCCGGCCCAGCCGGCTAACAAAGCAGTATGCATGAGGTGCACGGCCAAGAGGCGGCCAGGGTCGTTAATAACGACTGTGTGCACCCGATACCAGGGCAATCCCATGGGTCAGGTTCGTATAACGAAGCTGCTTAATGCAGCAAGACTCGCATGATCGTAAATGGTATTGCTTGAGTTAATCCACAAGATGTAGAGACCTGAAATGACTTTTGACACTCTTGGATAACATTTGGCTCGTTTTCGGCGGCTTGAATTGGCAAAAATACAGTGGTGCACAAGAAAAAATAAAAAAAAAAAGAAAAAAAAGAATTTTTCAAATTTCAATCGATTTTGTAATTTTTCAGTTTTTTTTATCTAAGCAGTTAAAAAAAAACGAAAATTTATGGATTAAATTCACTTCACATCGATACTTTTATAAATTTTTCAAAACTATTCAAATTCGAATAATTAAAAAAGACGAATTCAATTGATTATTTTTCGGCAAATTACAAAATCTCAGACTCTGTGATTTAAATCTCGGTTTTTCTGCTGAAGGGATATATAGTTTGTTTCAGTAAAATTTGTTCTGAGTAAAAATCTCGGTTATGGAAACCACTAGTTTTGGCTTTGCCGCAAGTCTTTTATTTGTTGGAGTACCAACGATCTTTCTGATTGGTTTATTTGTTTCTACCAGTGAGGGTGAGAAATCAAGCTTTTATTCAGATTCCAGCAAGGGTAGATTGAGTCCTGAGCCTAAAAAGTAATTTAGGACTTTTTCTAATCAAAGATCTCAAGAAATACTTGAGATCTAAATTACTAATGAGGTTTTATCTTAGAAAGGTATTACTTCAAAACTTTTTTATTCAATTAAAGAATTAAGATATTTGGTCATTATTTCTGATGAGCTCAATAAATAATCATTGGAAATTAATAAAAACGGTTCTTCCACAGCACACTGATCATGCTGGTGTTATGTGGCATGGTTCTTATTTGAGCTTTTTAGAAGAGGGTAGAATTGATGCCTTGGATAAAGTTGGACTTTCATATTCAAAATTATCAAAAAATGGTTTTGAAATACCAGTGATTTCAGTCCAACTTAAATATAAAAAATCTTTTATTCATGGAGAAAAAGTTTTTTTAATGAGTCAATTTAAGCTTGAAAATAAAATACGAATTATATGTAAAACTTTATTTTTAAAATCAAATGGTGATGTTGGCGCAGAAGCACAAATTGAACTTGTTGTTGTAAAAAAAATAAATGACTCAATAAAGTTAGTAAGAGAATTACCAGTACAAATTGAAAATATATTATTAATGCTAGAAGAAGGCCCAAAGATTTAAGAAATTGAATAATTTATGATTTTTAAATCCATTACTGGTGAGGCTTTTCTTCAATGGAGAAAAAAAATGATATTAAAAGGCGGAAGGAAAGTTGATTTTGATTGGCTTTTAGATATGGCGGCTGGAGTTTCTTGGGCTGAATTGCAAAGCATTATTTTGAACCCTAAGAATTTTATCTCCTTAGCAATCTCAACTGAAGAATTAGAAGTTATTTGGGAATCTCATTTAAAAGATCAAACCCCACTTCAATATTTGATTTCTAAGTGCCCCTGGAGAGATATTGAGTTAGAGGTTTCAGCAGATGCTCTGATTCCTAGACAAGAAACAGAATTTTTGATTGATTTTGCTTTGAAAAAAGTGACTAATATTGATTTTGGAAGATGGGCTGATCTAGGTACAGGCTCTGGACCTATTGCAATATCTTTGGCTAAATCTCTTCCTGATTGGAACGGACATGCATCTGATATTAGTAAGGAAGCATTAGAAATAGCAAAAAGAAATTTAAAATCTATTGTGCCAAATGCGAATGTGATATTTTCTTTGGGTGATTGGTGGGGACCTTTGAAAAGATGGAGGGGAAGCTTTGATTTGGTTTTAAGTAATCCTCCTTATATACCCTCCAATTTAATTGAAGAGCTAGACCCAGTTGTTAAAAATCATGAGCCACTTATTGCTTTGGATGGCGGAGCGGATGGAATGAATGCTTCTAGGAAAATCATCCTTGGGGCATTAGATGGACTTGCCAAAGGAGGTTGGTTAATTCTTGAACATCATTATGATCAAAGTGAAAGGATAATTAGTTTTATGAAGAATATTGGAATGAAAGACGTTTCTTTTGAAAAAGATTTAAGTGGAATCAAGCGCTATGCAATTTGTCGAAGAAATTGAAATGATCTCCAATCAATTTGGAATTTCTGACTTGGCTTTAAAGTTGAAAAAGGGATCTTTAGCTTTGTTCCCTACTGATACTTTGCCAGCACTTTGTTCATACCAAAAATACTCAAAAAAAATATGGACTATTAAGAAAAGGCCTTTAAGTAAGCCACTTATATTAATGGGAGGTTGCTTGGATGATTTGTTTGAATTTGTTCATCCTTGTGCTGTGGAAGAAGGCTTGAAATTGGCAAAAATCTATTGGCCTGGAGCTTTAACAATGGTTTTGCCAACAATAGGAAATTTTTCTGAGCATTTGAATTGTAATTCTAATTCTGTGGGTTTTAGAGTCCCCGCGCTAAGACTTGCAAGAGATTTGCTTATTAAAACTGGTCCTCTTGCAACTACAAGTGCAAACATTTCTGGAGAAGAACCTGTTAAAGATGCGATAGAAGCTTCGATGAAATTCCCTGGGATTCCAATACTTTCTCCTGTCCCTTGGCCAAAGGCCTCTGGTCTCGCAAGCACAGTTGTTGAATGGAAGGACGGGGAATGGAATTTGTTAAGAGCAGGTTCAGTTGTGGTGAATTAAAAGCAACGAATGATTTATCTTTTTGTAATCGTTTTATTAGTGCAGTCTATTTTTTGGTGGATTTTTCGATTTCCCATAATTGGTTTTGATTGGATGTATCAATTAAAATTTTTCAACCTCTTAGTTATTGCGTTTTTAATTTGGGTTATCTCTGGTGAATCTAGATAGATTTGTCTGATTAGGATTTTTAAAATGCCGGCTAACAGATTTGAACTGATGACCTTCGCTTTACAAAAGCGCTGCTCTACCGCTGAGCTAAGCCGGCAATTTTTCTATATTACCTAAGAAAGTAAACTAAAAGTTAATCCATATTAAAAATTTGTTGAAAATACTTTTAATCTCATAAAACAAATTAATTCCATCTTTCGATTGATTAAGAATTTTGATCTGTGCCTTCAGTTTCTTGAGAATTTTCTTCTGACTGATTCTTAGGCTCTTTCAGTTTAATTTGACCAGTCATAGTTCTTTTTATTGGGAGGTTTGCCACTAATGCAGTCATGCGATCTTCTGTCTCAAGACTTACTGCACCTTCATCGACATCTATCTCTACATACTTTGCTACTACCTCAAGTATTTCTTTTCTCATTTGATCTAAAAGTTCTGTACTGAGATCTGATCGGTCATGAGCCAAAACAAGTTGCAATCTCTCTCTCGCAGTGCTAGCACTAGCCCTCTGTCTACGAAGTAACTTGTTGATAATGTCCCTAAGTGTCATTGCCATTGGTTTAGAAAATTTTTGTTTGCATTAGTCTTCTAAATTTTGCACCAAATCCCGAACTCTCCTCTGCGGGATCAATAAGCGGAATATCTTCTCCTTGTAATCTCTTGGCAATATTTAGATAACATTTAGCTGCTGGGGAATTAAGGCTATTTAAAGTTAGAGGTTCACCTCGGTTTGTACTGACAATTACCTGCTCATCCTCTAGCACAAGACCAAGTAAAGGTAAGGCTAAAATATCAGTAACATCATCGATAGACAACATTTCTTGGTTGGCCATCATCTTTGGCCTAACTCTATTAAGAACTAACTGGACTGGTTTGATAGCATTTGTATTAAGCAAACCAATAACTCTGTCTGCATCTCTTACTGCCGATACCTCAGGATTGGTAACTACTATCGCTTCTTGAGAGGCTGCCATAGCATTCTTAAATCCATCTTCAACACCTGCAGGACAATCAATTAAAACGTAATTGAACTGTTCTTTTAACATCTCAACTATGCGCTTCATATCATCCGGTTTTAACCAATCAAGCATTCTTGGATTCCCCGCAGGCAGTAAAGATAGATTCGATTCTTGCTTGTGCTTCACTAAGGCCTGATCAAGTCTGCATTCCTCCTCAAGAACTTCTTGTGCCGTATAAACAATTCGATTTTCAAGACCTAATAGTAAATCCAAATTTCTCAGACCAAAGTCTGCGTCTAAAACAGCAGTGTTTAAACCCTGTCTTGCCAGTGAAATGCCAAGATTTGCTGTAAGGGTTGTCTTGCCGACACCGCCCTTCCCTGAGCAAATAAGAATGACACGGGTATCTGTCGCCACGGACCTCCTTGGATTCGACAAACTTTAGTTCGATTTTGATGAAGAAAAAAGCTTTATTGCTAGATCGGTTGAATTGGGTTTGCTTTTGAAGACATCTCTTAAGTTTTAAATAGTAATTTCTTCTTGCTTTTCATTTGAAAACCCTATTTAGTTTGACTTCTCGAACTATGTTCTATGTTGTCTCCAGTGGGGAAATTATAATTTCTTCAGAATCTATTCTTGCTTGTTCTGCAATACAAAGTTGAGGTTTCTCCTTAGGCCCTCTAGCAACTTTTTTAGCGATTCTTAGTTGAACAGGTCTAAGTTGAAGTGCGGATATAGTTGCTTTAGAATTGCCTTCACTTCCTGCATGAGCAATTCCAAGAAGTCTACCCCAGATAATTATATTTCCCGCTGCACTAACTTTTGCACCTGGATTAACATCTCCAAGGATTAGTAAATCCCCAGAGCTCTCAAGATACTCTCCTGACCGGACAGTTCCTTGATGAAAGTGAGTTTTTGAAAAAGGTGAATTTTTATCATTAACCTTGAAGGTATTTTTTGAAGAATTTTCAATAGTAAATTGAGATTTAATTCCTAGTGATTGAGAACTTACTATCGTCTTTAAAGATGTTGAGCAAAAACTGATTATTTTACAATTATATTGATCTGCAATTGTTATTATTTCTGATATTTCTGTACATGAAAGGCCGATGTTATTAGCATTGATTTCTATATTGCTTGACTCCAGAATTTTTAATTTGTTTTTTAAACACAATTTCCAATTTAGATATTCACTATCCTCGAGATCGATTATTGTTTTTTGATTATTAAAATACATTTTTAGTTATCTTTAATTTTTAGTTTTTCAATCTCTATTTTTAATTCAATCTCTATTTCTTTTGGATAAATTAACCATGAAGATTGATTAGGCTCTGTTAATCTCTCTACTAATGGTGAAACTTTCTCTAGAGCTTGTAATCTTTCCCCATCCCATAAACGAAGACCATATTTGTAAGGATGATAACTTTTAACTATTTGTTCTCTTAAGCCGCAGGAGATATCTGGCTCAATGCAATATTTTTCTGATAATATTCTGGCTTTTGCTAGGGCTTCTAGTCTTATCTCTAATGACAATGAGGATATGTTTAATGCTTTTAATAAATTTCTATGGATAAAACGTCTGCATAGATTAGATAACTCTTGAGAATTAGAGTCTTGCCATTGATGAATATGGTATCCAGTTACTATGTCATCATTGGATAGAAAACTTTCAAGACTCATTTCTTTGTGATTCCATAGCCATTCAGACATGTTTTTATCTGCCCATATTTTTTTGGGACCAATCTTTCTTGCTGTGCTTATAATTTGCTCTAACAACCAATTGCAAACTTCATTTAATCGATGGTTATATACGCTTCTATACATTAGATTTCTTATTACTAAATAATGCTCGACTGCCGTTAATCCCTTAGGGTGTATTGCTAAATCTCCATCTGGCGCAATTGTCATTGCCGATATTATTCTATCAATATCTAACTGCCCATATCTAGCCCCTGTTGTATAACTATCTCTCATTAGGTAATCAAGTCGATCGCAATCAAGCTGACTACTAATTAAAGAAATTATAAATTTTTCGGGAGCTTTCCTTGAATGAATTAAATCTGAAATAGATTTTGAATTTCCTTTGCCATATTTATTAAGGATCTTAGTGATTTCTTTATTTGAATTTATTAATTTTCCTGTCCATATTTCATGATTTATTTTGAAAATTTCTTCACTTGTATGACTTAATGGACCATGACCCAAATCATGTAAAAGAGCAGCTCCATAGAGAATGAATTTGTACTTTTTTAATCTAGAATCGAACTCAGATAAATGATTTATCGCTCTTCTTGTTATGTGAAATACACCAATAGAATGAGTGAATCTGCTTGATTCAGCACCATGAAAAGTTAAATATGCAGGACCTAATTGTTTGATTCTTCTTAATCTTTGAAATGGGGATGAATCTATTAATTCCATCACCATTTTTTCCTCGGGCTTTGAGCTGTTTAGTGTGATTGATTTATGCAGAGGGTCATAATAAGTTCTTGTTGACATGACTTACTAAATTTAATTGCTAATAGATTGTTCTTCTTTTTCTTGAACTTCTTTTGATGATTTCTCTGAAACTTCTTCTTTATCCAAAGTGGCTTGCATGATCAGCTCTGCATCTAAAAGCCATCTGTCTTCATCGGAACCTGGATTGAGTGGCTCTGGCATTTCTAAGAGGCGATCAGGAACTATTCCAAGATTCTGTATGTCTCTTCCATTTGGAGTTAAATAGCTAGCAACAGTGACTGCTAAACCACTGCCATCACTTAAATTCGTCAAGGATTGAATTAGACCTTTCCCAAATGTGTTATTACCTATAAGCTCAGATCTCTGATTGTCCTGTAAAGCTCCGGCAAGAATTTCACTAGCGCTTGCTGTTCCAGCATTTACAAGCGTAACCATGGGTCCATCATAAAGAGTTTCTATACCAGAGCTGATCGGATCATTTATAGAATCTCTTTTTTTTGTTTCTACAATGGGCATATTGCTGAGGAAGTCATCGGCAACTGCAAGTCCGGAACTTACTAGACCTCCAGAGTTATTTCTTAGGTCCAAAATCAGTCCATCAATATCTTTCCCCGATAATTCTTGCAATGCTTCCTTGACTTGATCAGGAACTCCCTCGCTAAATTGTGTGATTCTCAAGTAACCAAATGTATGAGATTCATTTCTTATTCTCTTTGTCCTAACTGGTCTTAAATCAACACTTCTTCTTTCTAGAGAAATTTCTTTAATTTCATTGTCAGGTTGTTCTATCTCAACAATTACTTGAGTTCCGGTTTGTCCTCTCAATTTAGCTGCTGTTGCTTCAAGTCCCAATTGTTTTGGAGATTGCCCATTGACTTTTTTTAAAATTGTTCCACTTGTGATACCAGCATCCGAGGAAGGGGATCCTTCAAGAGGAGATATGACAACTATTTCTCCATCTTCTTTTCTTGCTCCCAACTGAAGGCCAACACCGTTGATTTCACTTCCTATGTTGCTTTTTTTCATCGCTTCGTAATCGTCTGGCCTCAATAAGCGCGTATAAGGATCTCCAAGAGGAAGAAGCATTGCTTCTATAGCTGAGTAGGCTTGCTGTGAATTATTAATTGGTTTTTCTAGGGCTTTTTGGCGAAGTTTTTTCCATTGAATTTCATCAAATTTCTTTGGATCTAGGTAACCTGCATTAACTAGATTCCAGGCCTCAATAACCAGTAATTGTCCATCATTGAGGGCAAAAGTGGGCTGAGTAAAGACTTGAAATAAAATTCCAAAGCATATTAATACTGCAAAAAATCTTTGCAGTAGCTTAGTTAAAGATTTAACAGATGAAAGCATTGGATTGATCTTTTGCGGCGACCAAGGGGCACATCGAGTAAGATATTTGAAAGTACAGTGCATAAGTGGATGGCGAACTCTTCACCGGTTTATGACTGGTTCCAGGAACGTCTTGAGATACAGGACATAGCTGATGATGTCACTTCAAAATACGTTCCCCCACATGTCAACATTTTTTATTGTCTGGGTGGGATAACACTGGTTTGTTTTTTGATTCAATTTGCGACTGGATTCGCGATGACCTTTTATTACAAACCTACAGTAACTGAAGCTTATAGCTCCGTTAGTTATTTGATGACAGATGTGAGTTTTGGTTGGTTGATTAGATCAGTTCATAGATGGAGTGCCTCAATGATGGTACTCATGCTTATTTTGCATGTTTTTCGAGTTTATTTAACTGGTGGATTCAAAAGGCCTAGAGAATTAACATGGATAACTGGCGTGGTCATGGCAGTTATAACAGTTGCTTTTGGAGTTACTGGCTATTCATTACCTTGGGATCAAGTTGGATACTGGGCGGTTAAAATTGTTTCCGGAGTACCTGCAGCTATTCCAGTAATTGGAGATTTTATGGTTGAACTTCTTAGAGGCGGTGAAAGTGTTGGGCAGTCAACTTTGACAAGGTTTTACAGTCTCCATACTTTCGTAATGCCATGGCTATTAGCCGTTTTCATGTTGATGCACTTTCTAATGATTAGAAAACAAGGGATCTCAGGACCATTATAATTGAAATTAATTATCGAATAAGCCTTAATTATCTTCAAAAATCTTCTTAAACTATGTCTACTCTTAAGAAACCTGACTTAGCCGATACCAAATTAAGAGCAAAACTTGCTAAAGGAATGGGTCATAATTATTACGGAGAACCAGCATGGCCAAATGACCTATTATATATTTTCCCTGTTGTTATTCTTGGGACCATTGCATGTGTTGTTGGTTTAGCAGTTTTAGATCCAGCATTCCTTGGAGATAAAGCAAATCCATTTGCTACTCCTTTAGAGATTCTTCCTGAATGGTATTTATATCCTGTTTTTCAGATTTTACGAGTTGTACCTAATAAATTACTTGGTATTGCTCTACAGACATTGATACCTCTAGGTTTAATGATTCTTCCCTTTATTGAAAATGTAAATAAATTTGCTAATCCTTTTAGAAGACCAGTTGCAATGTCATTATTTTTATTTGGAACTGTTTTGACAATGTATCTCGGTATTGGAGCATGTCTACCTATTGATAAATCTCTAACGTTAGGTTTGTTCTAGAAGTTTTCCTCTAAATCCAACATCAATACATCATCAGGCTCAGCTCTTAGCAAATGATGCATTAATAAAAATCCAACAATCGTCCAGGTTTGATAAGTTCTAGATTGTTGTCCTACCCATGTGCCAGTTGGGCCATCAAAATATTCTGCCCATTTTTGTCTTGGGAGTTGATTCAATTGACTCCAATAACATTCTTCAATAAGAGCTCTCATCTGTCCCATTAGTAAAACATCAGCTTTTGGATAACGTTTTTCATGAAGCAAAATAGAGGCACCAAAAAACCATAAAAGACTAGGCCAATGCCCCCCATTGTGATAACTCCATGGCCAGTTTTTGGGGTCTGATCCTGTTTTGTTTTGCCATTCTTCAATATCCATAGGTGGATGACATATCCTCATTGGCATTTGCGCCATGAGGTGTTCACGGTTGTGAAGAACAAGACGAAATAATGCTCTCTGTTGTGGGGCTGTCAATACACCAAACATGCAAGCTAATGAATTTCCTAAGCTATAAAAACGGAAATCTGGTCTGCCTGTTCTTATATTTCCAATTAGGTATCCACCTCTATTCTCGAGCCAATCTTGAAGCCATGAAGGGACTACTTGCGGCTGGACATTGAATTCATTTTGATGTTGATCTTCTCCGTATTGCTCAGTAGGCCTTCTTCTTAGAACTTGCATCGTTTTGCTTGTTACCCAATAGTGCTTTAAAAGAAATTGTCGAAGATCATGCACCCACTGACGAGTTAAAACAAGCCTTTGATCAAGCAATCGACTTTTTTGATGCTTTCTGCTTAATTCCATTAGTTGAATGCAGCTTTTTAAACATGCATGCAACAACACCTCCACTTCAAGAGGAGCGCCCCAAACATCCATAGGTCGATCGATCATAAAGGAGCAATCAGGAACGAACAGAACTGGATTGCCTTCAAAAGTTGGATGAAGAACTAAATCAAGAAGAAGTTGAACACCTCGTTGAACCTGTTGACTTGTGCCAAAACTTTGATCGCCACTTTTTTTGACATAAAGCCAACATAGGATTGGCCACCAAAGGCTTGCATCGGCAGAGGTTATTCTTCCTATAGATCTCTGACCATAATCTGCTATTAATTTTCCTTTTTCTTCTATAAAGCTTGTTGGGAAAACTCCTCTGGTCTGATAGGTAGTACTTTGCAAATCAAGGCTTACTGTCAGGAATTTTTTGACTATGTCAAATCTTTTTTGAGTTAATAAATAAATCATTACGGGGACATTGTCCCTTAAAAAAATCTCTCCATAATTGAGAGCATCGTTTTTCGTTGGATGTTCTAAGGCCGCAACACTACCTGCAATATTTCCTGAAACTTCAATGAGAGTTTTTTCAAAATGTTCTTTAGCTCTCGCAACAACTTTGTCTTCATTCGAGTTGGGGCGAACTCTTTGGTGCTGTTGGCTAAAACGTGCGGGCATTAAAATAATCTGATGCCATCGCTAAAAGCTAGTTATGGCTTACTCATTTAGTATCGATAGTAGAAGGTAAAACATTTCATTTGCAACTTTGTTGCATCTAAGTACGTTTAGGGTCTACAATATTTTTCTGCGCGAAAGTCAATCTGGAGCGTACTCAGTTAGCGAAAATCACGAAAGTTTTTTAGTTAAGTGGGAGTTTTACAACAATTGAAGACTAAACCCTTCTGTGTTGTAAGCTGAAAAACGGTCGAAAGATCGAAAAATGTTCTTGGCTTTTAAGTCAAAAACATTGCACCTCGACAACTTAAAAGTTTAGGAACTGACGCTTTTATCGCGTCCAATTATTTAATAATTGGATGTATTTGCGATAAAGGTGTGAGGTCCCGTCAAAAGAAATTAGTTGCATAGTTCTGTCACTATTTTGAATTGGAGTTTCACGGCTCCATTTTGATATTAGGTGTTACAGAATTAGGGCAACGACGGATCTGAGAT
Source organism: Prochlorococcus marinus str. MIT 1214 (assembly GCF_027359355.1). Lineage (NCBI taxonomy): Bacteria > Bacillati > Cyanobacteriota > Cyanophyceae > Synechococcales > Prochlorococcaceae > Prochlorococcus > Prochlorococcus marinus. The sequence continues at coordinate 1,740,821 of NZ_CP114777.1, forward strand.
CCGGGAAAGTCACGAAGATAAAACTAAGTGCACTCTTTAGAACCCTTATTAAAAATAAGGTGGCAACAATCACAATCAGTACGCCAGTGCTGTAATTGGTGGGAGAAGCAAATCAGACTGAGTAGAATTAATTTTTACAATAGGGCCTGACTACAACGGAGAGTTTGATCCTGGCTCAGGATGAACGCTGGCGGCGTGCTTAACACATGCAAGTCGAACGAACCTTCGGGTTAGTGGCGGACGGGTGAGTAACGCGTGGGAATCTGCCCTCAGGAGGGGGATAACGGTTGGAAACGACCGCTAATACCCCATATGCCGAGAGGTGAAATGAATTTCGCCTGAGGATGAGCCCGCGTCTGATTAGCTAGTTGGTGAGGTAAATGCTCACCAAGGCTTCGATCAGTAGCTGGTCTGAGAGGATGATCAGCCACACTGGGACTGAGACACGGCCCAGACTCCTACGGGAGGCAGCAGTGGGGAATTTTCCGCAATGGGCGCAAGCCTGACGGAGCAACGCCGCGTGAGGGACGAAGGCCTCTGGGCTGTAAACCTCTTTTCTCAAGGAAGAAGATATGACGGTACTTGAGGAATAAGCCACGGCTAATTCCGTGCCAGCAGCCGCGGTAATACGGGAGTGGCAAGCGTTATCCGGAATTATTGGGCGTAAAGCGTCCGCAGGCGGCCTTTCAAGTCTGCTGTTAAAGCGTGGAGCTTAACTCCATCATGGCAGTGGAAACTGATTGGCTTGAGTATGGTAGGGGCAGAGGGAATTCCCGGTGTAGCGGTGAAATGCGTAGATATCGGGAAGAACACCAGTGGCGAAGGCGCTCTGCTGGGCCATTACTGACGCTCATGGACGAAAGCCAGGGGAGCGAAAGGGATTAGATACCCCTGTAGTCCTGGCCGTAAACGATGAACACTAGGTGTCGGGGGAATCGACCCCTTCGGTGTCGTAGCTAACGCGTTAAGTGTTCCGCCTGGGGAGTACGCACGCAAGTGTGAAACTCAAAGGAATTGACGGGGGCCCGCACAAGCGGTGGAGTATGTGGTTTAATTCGATGCAACGCGAAGAACCTTACCAGGGCTTGACATCCTGCGAACCTTTAAGAAATTAGAGGGTGCCTTCGGGAACGCAGTGACAGGTGGTGCATGGCTGTCGTCAGCTCGTGTCGTGAGATGTTGGGTTAAGTCCCGCAACGAGCGCAACCCACGTTTTTAGTTGCCAGCATTTAGTTGGGCACTCTAGAAAGACCGCCGGTGATAAACCGGAGGAAGGTGTGGATGACGTCAAGTCATCATGCCCCTTACGTCCTGGGCTACACACGTACTACAATGCTACGGACAAAGGGCAGCAAACTCGCGAGAGCTAGCAAATCCCATAAACCGTGGCTCAGTTCAGATCGTAGGCTGCAACTCGCCTACGTGAAGTAGGAATCGCTAGTAATCGCAGGTCAGCATACTGCGGTGAATACGTTCCCGGGCCTTGTACACACCGCCCGTCACACCATGGAAGTTGGCCACGCCCGAAGTCGTTACTTTAACCCTTGTGGAGAAGGACGCCGAAGGTGGGGCTGATGACTGGGGTGAAGTCGTAACAAGGTAGCCGTACCGGAAGGTGCGGCTGGATCACCTCCTAACAGGGAGACAATTAATCGATTGTGATGTCTAAGTAATTATCTTAGGCCGCAATCCTGTCACCTTAAGGTCGATCGGTACCTCAGATTTTTGAATTAATTTTATAATTAATCCTTTAATTTCAGTTCCTAAACTTGTCTAGGTCACACCCAACAAGGGTTTCTCCTGGGCCATTAGCTCAGGTGGTTAGAGCGCACCCCTGATAAGGGTGAGGTCCCTGGTTCAAGTCCAGGATGGCCCATTCGTTGTTGGGGGTATAGCTCAGTTGGTAGAGCGCCTGCTTTGCAAGCAGGATGTCAGCGGTTCGAGTCCGCTTACCTCCACTGAAACCTACCCTGGTAACTAAATTCCGGAGAAAAATTGTTGATGTGACTTGACATTGTCTATATGAATGAACCTAGCTTCTTGTCATCTTCTAATAGTTGATAATATGCTGGGCTCGCATGGATTTATTTCATGAGAATTCAGTAGAACCTTGAAAACTGCATAGATTAGAAAGAATAAAGCATCTCATGGATGCATAATTCTGTATATATAAATTGGTATTAAAACCAAATTCTATAAATAGAATTCATGTTTAATTCTTGAGTAATAGCCGAGCACAATTGATTTTGTGATTGTATTTAAGGTCAAGCTATAAAGGGCTCATGGCGGATACCTTGGCACACAGAGGCGATGAAGGACGTGGTTACCTGCGATATGTCTCGGGGAGCTGGATACACGCTTTGATCCGGGAATTTCCGAATGGGGCAACCCTTAGAACGGCCAGCTGAATATATAGGCTGGCACGAGCCAACCCAGCGAACTGAAACATCTTAGTAGCTGGAGGAAAGGAAAGTAAATAACGACTCCCTAAGTAGCGGCGAGCGAACGGGGAATAGCCCAAACCGATAGTTTCGACTATCGGGGTTGTGGGACAGAAACGTGGACTAACAAACCTAGAAGAAGCGCTTGAATGGCGTGCCACAGAGGGTGAAAGCCCCGTAATCGAAAGGAGAGTTAGCCTATCTGTATCCCGAGTAGCACGGAGCACGTGGAATTCCGTGTGAATCTACGAGGACCACCTCGTAAGGCTAAGTACTCCTGTGTGACCGATAGTGAAACAGTACCGTGAGGGAAAGGTGAAAAGAACCCCGGGAGGGGAGTGAAATAGAACATGAAACCATGAGCCTACAAGCAATGGGAGCCCGACTTATCGGGTGACCGTGTGCCTGTTGAAGAATGAGCCGGCGACTTATAGGCACTGGCGGGTTAAACCGAAAATGGTGGAGCCATAGCGAAAGCGAGTCTGAATAGGGCGTTTTGTCAGTGTTTATAGACCCGAACCCTGGTGATCTAACCATGGCCAGGATGAAGCTTGGGTGATACCAAGTGGAGGTCCCAACCGACTGACGTTGAAAAGTCACCGGATGAGCTGTGGTTAGGGGTGAAATGCCAATCGAACCAGGAGCTAGCTGGTTCTCCCCGAAATACGTTGAGGCGTAGCGTCTAGTGCTCCAGCAGGGGGGTAAAGCGACCATTTCGGTGCGGGCTGCGAGAGCGGTACCAAATCGTGATGAACTCTGAATACCCTGTGTGTAGCTAGGCAGTCAGACTGTGGGGGATAAGCTCCATAGTCGAAAGGGAAACAGCCCAGACCGCCAGCTAAGGTCCCAAAATCAACACTAAGTGATAAAGGAGGTGGGATTGCCCAGACAACCAGGAGGTTTGCTTAGAAGCAGCCATCCTCAAAGGAGTGCGTAATAGCCCACTGGTCGAGCGATCCTGCGCCGAAAATGAACGGGGCTAAGTGTTGTACCGAAGCTGCGGATTTATTTATAAATGGTAGGGGAGCGTTCTATGTGGGGTGAAGCGTTAGCGTAAGCGGGCGTGGACTGCATAGAAGTGAGAATGTCGGCTTGAGTAGCGAAAACATGGGTGAGAATCCCATGCCCCGAAACCCTAAGGGTTCCTCCGGCAGGCTCGTCCGCGGAGGGTTAGTCTGGTCCTAAGGTCAGGCCGAAAGGCGTAGTCGATGGATAACAGGTCAACATTCCTGTACCAGTTATGTTTTGGGAAGGGGGACGGAGAAGGCTAGCCAATCCAGATGTTGGTTACTGGTTCAAGCGTTCGAGGCTTTGAGGAACGGAGAAAACGTTCTGAGCTAAGGCGTGAGTACGAGCTGCTACGGCAGCGAAGTTGGTGACGTCATGCTTCCAAGAAAATCCCTATACCCGTTAAGGCATAATTGCCAGTACCCGAAACCGACACAGGTGGGGTGGTAGAGAATACCGAGGGGCGCGAGATAACTCTCTCTAAGGAACTCGGCAAAATGGTCCCGTAACTTCGGGAGAAGGGATGCCAGCGCAAGCTGGTCGCAGTGAAGAGGCCCAGGCGACTGTTTACCAAAAACACAGGTCTCCGCTAAGTCGCAAGACGATGTATGGGGGCTGACACCTGCCCAGTGCCGGAAGGTTAAGGAAGCTGGTTAGCGTAAGCGAAGCTGGTGACTGAAGCCCCGGTGAACGGCGGCCGTAACTATAACGGTCCTAAGGTAGCGAAATTCCTTGTCGGGTAAGTTCCGACCCGCACGAAAGGTGTAACGATCTGGGCGCTGTCTCGGAGAGAGGCTCGGCGAAATAGAATTGTCTGTGAAGATGCGGACTACATACACCCGGACAGAAAGACCCTATGAAGCTTTACTGCAGGTTGGTATTGTTCTCGGGCTCTGAATGCGCAGGATAGGTGGGAGACATTGATGTAGTGCTTTTGGGTGCTACTGAGTCAACGGTGAGATACCACTCTTTCAGAGCTAGAGATCTAACGTTTACCCGTTATCCGGGAAACGGACAGTATCTGCTGGGCAGTTTGACTGGGGCGGTCGCCTCCTAAAAGGTAACGGAGGCGCACAAAGGTTTCCTCAGGCTGGTTGGAAATCAGTCGTCGAGTGCAAAAGCAGAAGGAAGCTTGACTGTGAGACCTACAAGTCGAACAGGGACGAAAGTCGGTTTTAGTGATCCGACGGTTCTGAGTGGAAGGGCCGTCGCTCAACGGATAAAAGTTACTCTAGGGATAACAGGCTGATCTCCCCCAAGAGTTCACATCGACGGGGAGGTTTGGCACCTCGATGTCGGCTCATCGCAACCTGGGGCTGAAGTCGGTCCCAAGGGTTGGGCTGTTCGCCCATTAAAGCGGTACGCGAGCTGGGTTCAGAACGTCGTGAGACAGTTCGGTCCATATCCGGTGTATGCGCAGGAATATTGAGAGGATTTCTCCCTAGTACGAGAGGACCGGGAGGAACGCACCTCTGGTGTACCAGTTATCGTGCCAACGGTAAACGCTGGGTAGCCATGTGCGGAGTGGATAACCGCTGAAAGCATCTAAGTGGGAAGCCCACCTCAAGATGAGTATTCCCATGGTTTAAACCAGTAAGATCACGGGAAGAACACCCGTTGATAGGCTCTACGTGGAAGTCTGGCAACAGATGCAGCGGAGGAGTACTAATAGATCGAGGGCTTGACCTTCTTTTGCTTTTACTTAAATTATTGCTTTATTTTTTCTGATTATTTTTAATAATTTCTATGCAGTCTTCAGGGTTCATAAATAACACTTTCCTGGTGTTCATGGCGATGTGGAACCACTCCGATCCATCTCGAACTCGGTTGTGAAACGCATCAGCGGCGACGATATTTGGGGGGTAGCCCCCTGAGAAAATAGCTCAATGCCAGGTAAAATATTTAAAAAGGGTCCTTATGGACTCTTTTTTAATGTTCAATTATTTTTGGCAATTTGGACACCAGTGAGTGCTTCTGCCACAGATCTTTTCTCGCAATATCTTCTCTCCACATTTCTTACAACTTTTACCACTTCTTCTATAGACCAAGGCTTGTCCACCATAATTTCCATTAATTCCCTCTAAATCTCTAAAGTCACTAAAAGTAGTTCCTCCCTCTCCGATACTTATATTTAAAATTTTGACCAGACTATTGCAAATCTTTTTTAATTCAGAGATATTCAAATTATTGCTTTTAGTTTTTGGATTAATACCTGCATCAAATAATGTTTCATCTGCATATATATTTCCAACACCAGCAACAGTTTCTTGATCTAATAAAGCAGATTTAATCGAGCGCGTTTTTTTCTTCAAATATTCTTTTAAATAAGAACTATTGAAATCAGCACTAAATGGTTCAGGGCCTAATCTTTTAATTCCAGAGACTACTTCTGGTACTGATTTAGACGTTGGTACGTACCACATTTGTCCGAAATTTCTAATATCTATAAAACGAAGTTCTTTTCCTTCCTTTTCAATAAATCGCACTCTTGTATGTTTGCATGGGAGTATTTGTTTCTCTATTAATTTGAATTGGCCTGTCATTCTAAGATGAACAACTAAAAATCCTTTACTATTTTTCTCTTTTGTATGGAGGGCCCCTATTAAATATTTACCTCGCCTTTCCCAATTACCTAAAAAACTATTTTTAATATTTTTTATGAAATATGCAGATCCGCCAATATTTGCAATTGATCTTTCTTTTAATACTTCTATTTTTTTAATATAAAAATTATTTAGAAGTTTCTCAAGTCCTTTTCTAACAGTTTCAACTTCAGGTAATTCTGGCAAAAGTAATAATACTGCTAATTTGCTGCAGCTTCTAATTCTTTTACTGAAAATTGACTGGTATTGGCACCACCATCAACACCACTAAAAGCTTTGAAATCACATTTTTCAAATTTGACAGTTACTGGGTATCTCATTGCTGGAGATTTATCGATAGAGACTATTTCTCCAATTTGATTGAACCAGTATGATTCTTGACGCAAAATGCGAACCTTGTCTTTTCTCGCAAAGCTCATCTGACTCCCCTAAATTATTTTAATATTCTTATTATCTATCAGAATAGGAGATATTTTGTATTTGTGTCACAGACTGTCGCTGGTTTTTTAGAAAAGTAGATCGCTGTTAAAAGATTTATTACTTTCAGAGGAAATTAATTCATATTGATTTTAGGGCGAATTTTCTATTAACTTTGAAGTGTTGAGCCTTAAAAGATTTTATTTTTTGTGATATCACAGCCATCTTTAGACCCCTCTTCTCTTAGTTTTGATTTGCCTGATCCTGAGCAAGACGAGTTAAGTAATATTGATTTCATTGCGAAACTAGAGAATGCGTGGTCAATTTGCGAGCAGTTTGATTTGCAAACCGAAATTTGGCGAGGAAGGATTTTACGTGTTGTAAGAGATAGAGAAAAGAGGGGTGGGGATGGCAGAGGTACAGGCTTTTTGCAGTGGTTAAGGGAGATGGAAATCAGTAAAAGCAAAGCATATTCTCTTATTCAATTAGCTGATTCCTCGGATAATCTTGTGGTTGATGGAATTCTTGAGGAATCAAGTATAAATAATTTTTCTAAAAGAGCTTTTATCGAAACCGCACAAGCTGAGCCAGAAATTCAATATTTGATCTCTGAAGCTGCTAATGAAGGAAAGGACATTACGAGACGACAAGTAAAGAGTTTGACTGACGAATTTATGGCCGCAACAAGCTCTCTTTTACCTGATGAAATTAGAGAAAAAACGCAATCAAATTTATTGCCAGCTAAGTTTGTTGCACCATTGGTGAGAGAATTATCTAAGTTGCCGCCTATTCAGCAAGAAGAAATCTGCGAAACTTTAAGAGAGAAACCTGAAATTGATTCGGTAAAAGATTTGACGAATACTGCGAAATGGATGGGCAAGTCTTTAGATGCGTCTCTAGCCTTAAGAGCTTTTCAAAATAAAAATTTAAATTTAGAAAAAGCTACTCAAGAAGCTGTCAGGTTGGATTCTTTAGGATTACTTTCAGATGCTTTTGGTCAAGCAAAAACCATAGAGAGTTCTATCTTAAAGTTTCATTCTGCTTGGAAAAGATTAGAAGGCTTGCAAGAGAGACTATGGATCGAGTCTGGTAGTAGTACTCCTTATTTAAGAGAGCTATTAGACACGCTTCAAACGCTTACTGGTTCAACAATAAAAGTTTCTCTCGGAGAACTTTCAGGGGGGAAAAGGTTGAGATTGCAACTTGTTGAGGAAGATTCTGAAAGATTAGAACCTCCATCTCGTGAAATGAATATATAATTTAAAATTTAAAATCTTGATCACAAAAATCATTAATTAATTTAAATTCAAAATCAGTCTTAGGAAAATACCAGTCTGTCCAGTAAGAATCATTTTTTAATGTATTATTTAATACTCTTTTTTTGCAGCTAAGAGCTAAATAAAAAGATGTATTTTTCTTTGTTTTTGCTTGAGCAATATAATTGCCATCAAAATATGTCCAGTCTGACCAGTTGACAATTATTGATCCGTATTTTAGCCATTTTGAAGGTTTATTTCTTCTTAGTTTTAATTTTATATTAGGATTTACTTTTATGGGATCATTTAGTTTATTCAAAGTATTAATTTCTTCTGTTGAGATTTTATGAATCATTGCGATATTTGAGAGATACTCTGTCTTAGAAGTTTTATGATAAAAAACTTTTTTACTTGCTAATTTAATTGTTTCTCCACCAGAAACTTTGCTATATATAGCTTTCTTTGGTAATAAGATAATTTGATCAATCTTAAGAGATAAATCATTTCCTAGATTGTTGATAGAAATAATATCTCTTATATTTAAGTTGTAATCTCTTGCGATCTTATAAAGAGTATCTCCTTCAATAACTTTATAAGCAAGATGTTCATTCTTTTTGATTTCACCATTTTCTTGAAGAGGTATTAATATAACTTCTCCTTCTATTATTTTGTTGGCACTATTGAAATTATTTTTGTACATAAGCTCTTTCAAAGGAACTCCATATTGCCTGGCTATTTTTAAAAGTGTATCACCACTTTTTGCTATAACCTTTGTTTCTGCATTAGCAGCTAAAGTGAATATTGATAATAGAAAAATAATATTGTTAATATAGAGCAAGCCAGAAGTTATTTTTATCTTTTTAATCATCTATAGCCTGAATTATCAATTTATCTCGTTGATATTAAATATATTTTAACCTAATAATTTGTCAAGTAAAGATAAATCTAGATTATACGGGGGATATCTGAAATTTAGATCCAGCCAAAAAGGTCTTTTTAGGACTGATTTATAATGAGTAAAGTTATCAAACCCTGCTTTCCCGTGGTATTTTCCCATGCCACTTGCTCCCACACCTCCAAATGGAAGTTCTGGTATCCCAGCCTGTAAAACAACATCATTAAAACAAACACCTCCAGAAGATGTCATTGAAAGGACTTTTGATTGTTCTTTCTCACCCCCTCCAAAAAGATATAGCGCAAGAGGTTTAGGCATTAACTTGAAGTCTGAAATGGCCTGGTCGAGATTTGAAATGCACAAAATAGGTAGCAATGGCCCAAAAAGTTCTTCCTTCATTAGTGGATCATTTCGATTCTCGATTTTGATTAGAGTAGGGCTGATTTTTTTTTCTTTTTCATTGACATCTCCCCCATAGATTATTTGGCTATTTTTTTTAGCTTCTTTTAGTAAATTATTAAGTCTATAAAATTGGTTTTGATTGATAATGCTCCCCAGATGTTTTGATTCTAAAGGCGTATTTCCGTAAAAATTATTAATCGAATTTTTTAAATTAGAAACTAAAGAATCAAAAAGTTTATGCTCAATTAGTAAATGATCGGGAGCAATACATGTTTGACCAGCGTTTAGACTTTTTCCCCATATAATTCTCTTTGCAGTGACTTCTAGATTTGCACCATCGATAACAATAGCTGGGCTTTTCCCTCCTAGTTCTAAAGTTACTGGAGTAAGGTTTTTTGAAGCAGCTTCCATGACTTTTTTCCCTATATTCTCTCCACCTGTAAAGAAGACGTGATCAAATTGATGAGTCATTAAATTAGCAGCAATAGATCCATCTCCTTCAAAAACTTGCGCAATCGCTGGTGGAAAATATTTCTCTATGAGTTTTTTTATTAGAGTTGATACATTAGGTGCATGCTCTGATGGCTTTAAAACAGCAGTATTCCCAGCAGCTAAAGCTCCCACAAGTGGTTGAAGAGTAAGTGAAAAAGGATAATTCCATGGACCAATTATCAGAATGCAGCCCAACGGGTCTGGCTGGACCAATGCTTGAGCAGGCCTAAGAGAAACTGGAACATTGATTTTCTTCACTTTCATCCAATTGGATAAATTTTTTTGAGCCAGTTTTATTTCTTGTTTGACGGCAATAATCTCAAAGAATGCTTCTGTAGCAGGCTTTCCTAAATCCTGATTTAACGCATTTAAGATCTCTTGCTTATGATTCTCTAATAAATTTGATAGAGCTTTGAGCTGGTTCCTTCTCCATTGCTCATTTCTTGTTTTCCCTGATAAAACTTGATCTTGTAATTGTTTAAGTTCGCAATTTTCTATTGACATTGTCTTTACGATTTTTATTCCTTCTAGCAAAATAAAACATTAGTTGATGTTAAGACCTAGCAAAAAGTCCGATAAGTATTTTAACTCAGCTTTTGAATTCGGTGAGATCAATAACGGCATTACTGTTGTGCTTATGATTTGGACGAATAGTAATGAAAACTATCAAAGGCAATAATCATTATTTTCAACATAATAAGAAGAGGTGTTTTGAGTATTATTTACGAGTTACTTTTTTTTGAGACTGAGACTAAAATATTAATCCCTAGAAGTGAAAGATTGATTAATCATTTGTTTGTCATTCTTTTTTTCGCTATGGCTTTTATAGGTATTGCCGAGGTGATGTACTGGTCATATAAAAAAGAATATCTTAGGGCGAAAGCTAAATATCTAAGAGAATTAATAGATCAGAAAAATGATTTAAGTAGTCTAAATGAACCTTTTTATACATGTGTATATGAGAAATGGAACTCTGGAGAAATGCCTTTAACAGAAGCTAATACAATGTGCAGCTTAAAGTTTGAAAAGAATTAGTGATTTTTCTAGCAATATATAAATAATTTCATTAAGATAATTTTAAAACAGAATTAGAGTTGGTTTGAAAAAATAATTCATGGCTAATAAGTTAATCATTAGTAAGTATTTTAAGTATCTAATAATATTTTTCTTTGCTGTTTTTTTGAGTACGACTCTTTTTTTCTTTGACTATGATATATCTGATTTTTTTTATTCTGTTGTTAGTAAATTAAATTCTAATAACTTTTTTAGCTTAATAGTGATCTTTCTATTATTTATATTGAGATCTATCAGTATAATTATACCAGTGTTACCAGGAACAGTATTTTCAGCTGCTGCTGGTTTTCAGTTTGGCTTTGTGCAGGGATTAGTTATTATATTTTTTGCGGATTTTATATCTTGTTCAATATCATTTTTATTGGCTAGAAAATTAGGAAGAAATTATATTAGTAAATTACTTGGTTCAAGACAAATGAGAAGAGTTGAAAGCATTAGTCAAGATTATCTAGAAAAGAATTATTTCCTTATGACAGCTCTATTAATGTCAGGCTTTTTTGATTTTGTTTGTTATGCAATAGGACTAACAAAAATAACATTGAAAAGGTTTTTACCAGCTTTGATTTTTAGCATTATAATCTCAGATTCACCTTTTGTCGCTAGTGGTTTTGCTGCAAGGAAAATAAAGGATATTGGATTGAATAATTTCTTGCAAAAAGTATTAAATGGCGAATTAGATATGATTTCTGGAAATTATCTTTTCCTATTTTTAGCATCTTTTTTTATAATTTTCACCTTGGCAATGATAAATATATATTTAAATAAAAGATCTAAGATGATTAAGTAATTTTTTATTCGACAAAAAAAAAGCCCTTGAAACCAAGGGCTATAAAATATAAAAATGTTTGCTAGCTTTGGTAAGACTTACCTCGATAAGTAAGTAGCACGTGTTGCTTTGCTACAACTGCTTTTTGCTGATTGTACTTAAGACCTCTGTAGGTTAAAGACATTTCTTTCTCCGGAATATGCTCAAGTCCCCGTTCCTTGGCTTGAGGCAAACTGCGGCTCATCACTTGATGAGTTGAACGTTTTTTGTAGTTTTTGCTACAAAACAAATATAAACAAAATATCTTTTCCTTGGTGTTCAGCTTGTTACATCTAAATTATTGTCTTTTCTCTACCTGTGCTTTTTAAATTCATTTGATCTGTGACAGTTGAAAAACTTTACTGCTTGGCAACGTTATTTGTTTTGAGCCCATTAGGTTGTAATTGTGAGGAGTTGGGATCCTCCAGCAGTGGAAACAAGGAAACACTTGCCTGCAGATCCTAAAAAAAGCCACCTTTTAATAGGTGGCTTTTTTGTGTTTATTATTTAATAGCTCTTAAGTTTTAAGTACCTTCGTCGATTTTTTATTTGATTGTGATTGTCTTATCTCTGATTGCTGTTAAGAGGATATTTTTCTGATTTCTACTTCAGAATTGTAGTAAAAGGAGAGCAATCGACCTACCCATCTGTTTTTTTGAATACTTCTAAAAGTAATTTTAATGGGCTTTTCTAGTCTCAGATTTGATTAGAACAGAAAACACAACTTCTCCTCAATAAAATAAATTCTTTCAGCAAAGGAATGAGCCTCAAGGTCGGCTGAAGCAGTAGGTGGTTTTCTTAATCCAAGAAATAAAAGACTCCATTACTTTTTCCACTCGCCTCGCAATTTTATGGGAGATGAAAAGTTAATGAAACCTCTCTTTCCCTTTTCTCAAGCTAATAGCGCTCACAGACTCTAAAAGGTATAGTGCCTCATAATGAGTAATGGATGTTCATCTATCTGATTTCTACATCAATTTCTTCTTTATTTCTTATTTGTAAACTTCTTTTTTTTTATATACTCTCTCATCCTGATTCCTTCCTTATCGTCAGGATATTTTTTCGTTTAGTTTGTTTTTCAAAAAATAAATATAAATCTTTTATGGGCTAAAGAAGAAATCAATTATCCTGTATAATATCAATATTGAATACAAAATTTTGTATTATAAATTAGATCTAGCAAAAACACTCTTTCAGAAAAATAAATATCAGGAAACAATCGATGCTTGTAATGATATACTAGACATTGAAATTAACTCCATAGAAGCTTTAAAACTAATCGTAAAATCTTTATTTGCATTGGGAAAAATAGAAGATGCTCGTATACATTTACATAAATTACTAAATATTAATCCTGATGATTATGAAGTAATTCAAGATCTAGCCAATACCTATTTTGCTGCTGGTGATAATATAACAGCTAAAGATTATTATCGAAAAGCAATCTCAATCAAGAGTGATTATGCTCCTGCATTAACGTATCTTGGAGGTATTGAACTTAATATTGGTAACAAACAAGTCGCATTATCTTTGCTTATTAAAGCGACTGAATCTGACCCTAAATTAGCTTCTGCTTGGCTGAATTTAGCAAGTGCTTATTTTCAATTAGATAATGTGAAAGCAGCAGCGGTAGCTTGTCGTAAATCAATAGAACTTAACCCTAATCTATTTAACTCTCATTTTCTTCTTGCAAACATTCTGATTAACCAAAATAAGCTTCGCGAAGCAATTGAACCTCTTCGTAAAACTATTGAATTAAAACCAAACTTCTTTCAAGCCAATTCTGCACTTGGAGCTTTACTCGGCAAATTTGGTAAATTAAAAGAGGCTGAAACATTAACAAGAAAAGCTATTGAAATCAATCCAGATTCTGCAATTGCACACTCTAATCTAGCTAACATATTAAAAGATATTGGTAAATTACAAGAAGCGGAAGTATTCGCCCTTAGAGCTACCAAGATACAACCTGATCTTGCCGAAGCTCATTCTAATCTAGCTAACATATTAAGAATGCTTAGTAAATTAAAAGAAGCAGAAATATCAATCCATAAAGCTATTGAAATTAATCCGAATATTGCTGAATCTTATTATAATTTAGCGGGGGTTTTAAAAGATCTTGGCAAGATAAAGGAAGCAGAGTCCTCAATCAGAAAGGCTATTGATCTAGAGCCTAAATCTGCTATTTATCATTATAATTTAGGTCTGATTCGAATTGGTTTAGGGGAAGAGGTAACCTATGAATTCGAAAAAGCTTCTAAATTAGATCCTAAAAATCTATCATTTAGAATAAAAAGCAAGCTATATATATCAGAGATACCTTTTAGTCAGGAGCAAACAGATTTCGAAAGGAATCAATTTAAGGAACAACTAGCTATAATTGAAAAAGATAAAAGCTTAGAATTCAAAGGTGATTTATTTTCTACATGTGCATTTTATTTAGCTTATCATAATGCATCTGATGACTTGGAAATTTTAAAACTATTAGGTAATGTTTTAAGAAATTCAAAAGGATTAATTAATACTAAATTTAATCAAGAAAAAGGAATAATAGAATCTCAAAGAAGAAACTCTATTAGGCTTGGTATTTGCTCTGAGTATTTAAAGAACCATTCAGTTTGTATGTTTTTTGGAAACATTATCAAGCAAATAGCATCTTCAGATGTAGAGGTCATAATATTTCGAACTCCTTATTACAAAGTAGATTCACTTAGTCAATCGATTGATTCACTTGCATCAGAGGTAATAATGATGCCAGAATCTATACAAGAGGCATCCGATTTAATATTAAATCAATCAATTGATATACTTTTTTATCCTGATATTGGGATGTCTAATTATACATATCTTCTGTCATTATCAAGACTAGCTTTGGTACAATTTACCACCCTTGGGCATCCAATGACGTCTGGATTACCTGAAATTGACTATTTTATTTCTTGTGATAATTATGAAACTAAATATTCTAATGAATTTTATTCTGAAAGATTAATTAAACTAAATAGAATACCTGTGAATTATTCTAAACCGATAAATAAAGGAAATACATTCAATAAATCTAAGTTAAATATATCTGAAAAATCATTCTTAATTGGAATACCTCATGCTCCTTTCAAATTTCATCCAGATTATGATAAAATCCTTGATAAAATTCTAGAAAACATTCCAAATTCTTTTCTTTTCTTTGCAGATGGTCCTAAAAAATTACAGACAGATAAGTTAAAGGAAAGATGGGCAAAAACTACAAAATTAGTTTTGAATCGAACAATATTTTACCCACGAGTCTCATTTGGCGATTTTTTAGAAATAGTAAAAATGTTAGATATAATAATTGATCCATTTTATTTTGGAATGGGTAACACCTTTTATCAGGCAATGGCTTTTAATACTCCTGTAGTAACAATGCCAACAAATCATATGAAATCTAGACATGCATTTGCAGGATACAAGCAAATGGATATCAAAGGTGCACCTATCGCTAATTCACCAGATGAATATATATCAATATGCAAGAAGCTAGCTTTTGATAAATCATATAGAGAAAATATCGAAACCCAAATAAATGAAAAGGCAAATAAATATCTTTTCAATGATGAAACTATTTTTGAAGAATATATTCAGTTCCTAAAGGATTCACTTTCTGCTGCTCAAAATAATACTTTATTGCCAGAGAACTGGAAGCCAAAATCTAATTTTAGTTGATCATTATTTGATCGCTTATTGAATTCGGTTTCTTTTACTTCTCTGAATGCTTGAGGTGGATTAGATCTGATTTGTAAGGAGTCTAAAGGGAAATATGAAGAGTATTTCCCAGCTTTTTAACAGCTGCATGCAAGCGCAAAGTTTTCCATTTTTGACCTTAATGTCGCTTCAATTGGACAAGTGCTTGCCACCTGCTTCCTTTTCTGTGAATGGCCTAAAAACAACAAAAGTGGACCCAAAAATGGACGTCCACTTTCAAAGATTTGCGATCTTAGTGCCTCAGATCACTTGCCCTGGTTAAGCTTCCGACGATGCCCTCGTCGGGACTTGAACCCGAGACCTCTCCCTTACCAAGGGAGTGCTCTACCGCTGAGCTACAAGGGCTTGTGGAAAGATGGGCCGGGTTGGATTTGAACCAACGTAGGCGTAGCCAGCGGATTTACAGTCCGCCCCCATTAACCACTCGGGCACCGACCCGATTTCTTTCCACGCAGCGTGGCATCTTTGCTTGACGCCAATCGAATATATCTCTGATGAGACGACTTGCCAAATCTTTTTTAGGGAGTGCTGTGATCTGTGTTTAGTCCACTTTTTAGGGGGTGTGATCCATTAAAAAATAAGTTACATTTGATACAAATAGATTGAAGTACATCATTTTGGCCGTCAAACAAAAGGCTTCAAAAAAGGATTATTCGAAAGTTACGATTAACCTGCCCAACAACTTGATTGACTTTGTAGATGAACTCAAAATTGAATGGGGATTGAAGAGTCGAGAAAGTGTTTTTACACGACTCCTTGAAACGATTTCAGAAAACGACTAAGACAAAAAATAGATTTAAACGTGTTTTTAGACCTTTCTCTTTGTGTTTGAGTCTTCTTAAATTGTTTCACTAGCATGGGTGAATGAAGAAGCTCACCAAAGACCAGAAGCACTACAGAAAAAAGAAGAAGGATGGTTTAAAAGATTTTCGGCAAGAGATCAAAGACGATGGCAGTAAGAGAGTTCGAGTTACGCGTAAAACGATCAATGTAAGTATCAGCTCAGATGCTTTTAGTAGGTTGATAGAGCTTTCTGAGACCTGTCAGTTAACTCGCTGGGAAATGTTGTCGAGAATAATTCTAATTGGATTACCTCGTTATGCTTCTCTTTCTAATAGTCGCAACCCAACGCAGCGATATTTATGGGATGAAAGTCTCTTGACTCCTACAGATAAGAAGATCAGTTACAAAGGAACTGAAGGAGAAAAACAAGTCACCTATCAAATTACTAGTACGGCATATAAAAAGCTCGAGTGCCATAAAAATGCGATTGCTCAATCAAAGGCTCGCATCATTCAGTCATTGATCTTGAACTACACGCCGATGACTGAAGAGCAAAAAGAAAAACGTAAGGCTTATCTCAAAGAAGAACGAAAGAGACATCGATCTGTTGATCAAGGGATGCTGCGCCAAGACATTTTGCCGTCAGAGAAACCACCAAAATTTTTCAGAAAAGAAGGTATTGTTTTTCATTCAAAAGGTGTCCAACCCGAGAGGTGGGATGACGATGAACTTGAAGAGTACGAGAGAATGGTCGGAGGACCCAGCTGACAAAGAAAATCATAGAAGGTTATCGCCTATGGCAAATCAACTTAGACCGCTTTATTAGAGGGGAAAAGAATTCAACCACCACATAATACACGGGGAAGCTTGGAATTAGTTATTGCAAAAGACAAGAAAAAGGCTGGGATCCCAGTATTTACTAAGCGAGCGCATTGATCGATAGGTGTTTAATGGCGAGCGAAGCGAGTCATTCACCTTCTTTATCAATTCACATTCACTACATCAAGAGCTTGTGCTATCTCATCAGCTCGACGAAGTCGAGTCATGAGACTGCACTAGGTACCTATAGGGGGGGAGTAAAAAGAGAGATCTTTCTTTTTCTTGTCCACTGATGAATTGATAACGAGTAAAGGTAGTCATTACGTCCAACCTCCCTGAAGACGTTAAAAGCTGAGAGATTAAAACTATTCACGCAGAAGAGAGGCCAAGACTGGTCTCTCTTTTTTTATGCGCATTAACCACAATCACGAATTAACCATGAGAACTATTAACGAATTACTTAACTCTGGAAAAACACTGACCAAGAGAGAGCGAGAAGCAGTTGAACGTCACATTGAGGCTCATTCAGAAAAGATATCTCTAAAAGAGCTAAACGATATGAAATGCTTGGCTGCTATCAGAAAAAGATCAAAATATGGCCCTTATGGATAAAGGGATCTGAGGGCATGAGTTCTGAAAATCGAGGCTATAAGGTGGCTGGTTTTTGATGGATGACCTATGACATGAAAGATGAATTTGGAATAGATACAGGTGGCTAATCAAATAATAAATAGATAAAAGGTAATGGTAAAATTATTATTAACAATAACCAGAATTTAGGAGTATAAACTATAGACCAAAAGAATGGAATCAAGTCAATGAAAGGTAGGCTAATTATATGACTCAAGACGTTATCATTCCCACCTAAAAGACTAGGTGCAGTACCTTCCACCCACCAACATTGACTCATGCCCCAAGCACGAGTAATAGTAGTTCCATCATTCTCTTTTGGTTTGATCTCATTGCTAATCTTTAGATAAGAAATGTTCTCTACAAAAGCAGCTCTAAAACAGGAGTCTTTTAACATATCAAAATGGAGCAAGCTTGGAGTTGCTAAATTGATATCGTACCTATCTGCTGTTGCTAATATCGGCCAAATAGAAACAATTTCCTTGGGATATCTTTTGGGATATTTATCAAATATTTTAGGAAAAAATAAGCTGTTTGGCTTAACTCCAAGAGCTCTCATTCTCTCTTTTACTTCTATTTTATTTTGATCGTAAAAGGTCTCATATCTTCTCCATTTTGCAAGATCATAAACACTAGCAACTGTAATGATTAGGGTTACGGTAGATGCAATTATTTTCGAAGTTTTCATTGACTTTTCTTTAGCCTTTTTCTTTAATTGTTCTTTTTCTTTTTGCCGTGCCTCTTTGAGATTAGGGAACTTTTGATTTATTTCTTTTATTTCTCTTTCTATTTCTTGCTGTCTAGTTTCGTTCGTTATTTCTATATTGTTATAAATTTCTTCTTTTTTAATTAGTTCTTCTTCTGCAATTTTCGTGTCCTGACGATCATTTTTTAAATCCTCTACGATTGTTTTTTGATATTGCCAGCTATCCCAAGCAGAAATAATCTCTATTGAGATATCTGAAAATTCTTCCTCTAGTTCTTTGATGTGCTTTTGGGCAGCTATCTCTTCTTTGTTCACTTGGAAAATGCTGCGTCTCTTGGGCTTCTAAATATGCCGTCTCTGGAATAGCACTGCAAGTAGGTCATTATGCGGCATGGATTTTCAAGCCTGTTTATACGTCTGAGCTAAAACTCTTCACCCCTTATACCCCAGATGATAGTGGCTGTAGCTCATCAACATTCTTAGATCTTTGTGGCCACTTGCTTCTGAGATCTGTAGTGCATTCATCCCTGCTGGAGATAATTAAAACTATAGTAGTTTGTATTGCAAAGTTAATAGGAGTTTTTTTGGATAAAACAACTACTTGGCTTGTAAGAGTTGCCGCGACTGTAGTTATTGGTGCAGGCATTATGTTCTCCCTAGGCTTTTTAAGTAAGTTGCCTTTTGGTTTTGGTTCTTCTAAGCCGAGTACACGAGACATGGCTTATCAAGAAATAAAAAGAAAATATGATGCCGCTTTGGCTCGGTCAGAAAAAATGATGGACCTGTATCAGTTAAGTGGAAAAAAAGAGCATTGTAATGCTTCTTTTTTTAGTATCCTTAAGGTTGGGAGATATGCGCTAGAAATGGGGGAATATATGAATTGGCAGGGGTTGGAACGATCAAAAAAAGATGAAATCAATCAACAAATCACTGAAGCGGAGAAGACAAGATTACGAGTTTGTAGAGATGCTTTTTAGTTGATTTGAATTAATCTTGTTTCTTTACTAAAGCTTCAATTTCCTTTTTTTTAATCATTTTTTTCTTTAAAATTTAAGATGTTTGGGAGTTGCCATTAGGAACAATTTCTGAGGATATATCTATTTTATATTTTACGGTTTGTTTTATCTCATGTTCCTACACCAAGCGGCTTTATCAGATGCCAACCATCGTTTTTCTGATTTACTCCCAAGTTCTATAGCCTTTTTATAATCTCGACATGCACCTTTCTTATCACCTAGTTCAGCTTTTATAATCCCTCGATTGGTATATGCCTCAAGGTAATTTGGATTAATTTCAATGGCTTTGCTGTAATCATTTAATGCTCCGGAATAATCTTTTAATTCTCCTTTATTCCATGCACGAGCAAAATAGGCTGATATGAATTTGGGATCAATTTCGATTGCTCTATTGAAATCTTTAATTGCTTCTGGATAATTTTCTAATTGCTCATTATTCCAGCCTCTTCGGTAATATGCCTCTGAATCCGATGGGTTTTTATTGATAATCCTGCTGTATTCAATAATTGCTTCCGAATACCTTTTCTCTTTTACGTAATTTTCTGCCTTTAAAAATCTGGATTCCTTTTTATTCTTATTAGGATTATTCCATTTCAAAGTAATACTTTTGTCATTAACTACTTTTTTGGGCATATAACAAATCTTTTTACCTATTGGACCTTTTAAAATCTTTATTGATTCCTTACTTCCAAGTGATGCTGCCTTCGTTGAATCCTTGCAGGATCTGTCGAAATTACCATTTAAATAATACAGTTTTGCTCTATTATTATAAGCAGTAGGATCTTTTGGATCAATATCAATTGCCTGGCTTAAATCGTTTATAGCAGCATCATAATTCTTTATGCTTAAATTACTAAAAGATCTATTAACGTAAGAAGAGTAAATATGATTTGACTCGCCAATAGTAAATTCTGAAACTAAGTTTGAGTTTATTTCTAAGGCTTTATTAAAATCATTTATTGCTTCCTCATGATTACCTAGCTTAGCTTCTACAATTCCTCTATTGAAATACATCTCCTCAGGACGAGGGGGACCTGCAAACCAACCATTTATTGCGATAGTGAAATCAGATTTTGCTCCTGAGAAATCTCCTAACTTCTGATTAGAAAGTCCACGAATATTATGAAGGTCTGAATCAACAACGTTACTGCGATAGGCTTTTTGCTCAAGTGCATTACCTTCAATTGCTTTCGATGTATCTTCTAAAGCACCTTGGTAATCTCCTGATTGATATTTGGCCCTTCCACGTTCTCGATATGCATTCCAATGATTAGCTCTTATATCTATTACTTTATTGAATGATATAATTGCATCTTTATAATCTTTATTGTCAATATTTTTTAACCCTTGCTTGTAATTGAAGCCCATAAATTCTGTAGCTAACTTTTGAAATTGCTCATCATCAGAAAGTGCCCCAGAATAATCACCTATCATTCTCTTGGAATTAGCCCGACCGTAATAAGAAAGATAGGAATACTCTGAATTTGAATTTTTATTCCTCTTAATTTGCATACTAAAATCATTAATTGCACTTTGATAATTAGCTAATTGATGTTGGATAATTCCACGTCTGAAATATGCTTCTTCATCCTTTGGATTGATTTCGATTACTTTGGAGAAATCAGAAATCGCACCAGAATAATCTTTTAAGTTTGACTTTGCTAAAGCACGGTTAAAATATGCCACCACAAGAATTTTTTTTGGCGGCTTTCGATTTATTGCTCTTGAGAAACTCTCAATAGCTTTAGGGAACAAATCATTGTCTAAATAAGAATTTCCGATATGAAGATCAGTACCTGCCTTCCAATGTTTATTTTGCTTTGATTTGTTTTTGTCAATGCTTTCTGATTTAACCTTCTCAGGAATAGAGATCATTAACCCTGCACTATTCAAAGCAGTACCTGTGATTATTGGTAGTGGGCCTTTCAGTTGAACTAAGGATAAGAAAGCAGCAATAGCAATAAAATTCTTTTTCATACAAGCTGCTCAAAATATAAAAAATATTTTAATTTAATCATTGAATGATTCAGTCGATGGATGATTGATTGTTGTTAAGCTTTTCGTCGCAAAAATAAAAAAGAGCGTCTTCACCACCTCCTCTCCATCCTCCATAGCCTGAAAGCATTCTTGATGCTTCTCTCTCAGTCAATTTCCCTGAAAAAAGACTTTTGCATACCCGTTCGATTTTTGAGGGGAAGATAGAGAGAATACTTCCACCAATAGCAATAAAAACTATTAGAGAAAGCCAAGTTAAAAGACCTATTTTTAAATAAGGATTGATTCTAGGGATTCTAAATTTTCTTTTAATCATTTATAGATTTTTTTCTTCTAATCTATTTGTTTGAAACTCTAGCTTGTTCTTCCTCGCTATAAAATAAACGGCAACTCCGCAAATAATTTGAGTGGAGAATTTGATTGCTAGGGGCCGAGGATAGAAAGGAGCAAAAATCAGGAAATTAGAGCAAAATATAATCCAGATAATACTTGCAACCATTTGCCATGATCTTTGTCTGATTGCATAAACAATAGAAGCAATAAGAGGCGAAACACATGCAACTAATACCCCTATTAACCAAGGCTTAGAATTTTTTCTTCTCTCTTCAAATCGTCTTAGCTTTTGATCTTTATTGTTGCTAGGTTCGATAGAAAGAGAATAAGCAAAAAAGAAAAGAATAGATACTATTATTAAACCTGCTCCGATCCAACCAGCAGCACCAATGAATCTAAAGGTCCAAGGTGATGTTCCGTCATAATTAATATTAAAAAGATATCGAAGATTTAATTCTACCCATTGAGCAGAAATATACATGATTATAAGGCTAATTATTGAATAAAGAGTTCCTCCTTCTTTGAATAATTTCTTTATAAAGTTAGGAGATTCATCCTTATTTCCCTTAGGCCTCTCTATCTTCTTTTCAGTCTTAAGTGTTTCAAGCTCTGATAAAATCCGCTTTATGCCATACTCAAATAAAGGGTCAAATGCTTTGAAAAAGTCACATAAATTCTGAGCATCTTCCTCGGAAAAAATCTCACTCAGGCGTTTAATCTCTCTGAAAATCTTTTCTTTTTTTATACTATTTTTGTTGATAGAGGTGAAAAGATTTAAGCATCCATCACTTTCAATAACTGATCTTATGATACTAATATCCTTATCATCAGACCCTTGTAGGCTGGCTAATAATCCGATCCTTTGATCAGAATTTAGATCTGGTATCTTCTCCAAGCTTTCCTTGAATCGAAGCCCTAACTCTGTGATATTCATTTTCTTCTTTAAGCCTTGATTATATGGATCATAAAGCCGTTGCGAACATGATTTCAAATTGACCTGATTTTTGAGAGATAACTCTGAATTGCTTTATACGTCTTGGGCGAAACTCTTCACCCCCCATACCCCAGCTGATAGTGGCTGTAGCGCATCAACATTCTTAGATCTTTGTGGCCACTAGCTTCTGAGATCTGTAGCGCATTCATTCCTGCTGCCCACATATTGCTAATGGCGATATGGCGCAGGTCATGAAAACGCAAATGATTCAAGCCTGCTGCTTTTCTGGCTCGATTAAAGCCATGACGAGCTGCTCCAATAGTTAAGTCGATCACTCTTGGGTTGGTTTTGGGATAGTTCTTCAGGAGTGCAATTGATTGCGGTGATAGTGGCACGAATCTCTGACTGCTTTGTCTTCCTGTCGCTGCGCAATCTTTGCGGCTCAGATGGACCAATTTGTTTTTTAAATCCAGATCGCTCCATTTAATGGCCAGTAATTCTGAGCGACGCATTCCTGTGGCAAGTGCTAATTGCGTCAGTCTTTTGTGATTAGGGTTCTTCGATTGGCCTAATGCAGTTAGTAATTTCTTTTTCTGTGCTGGTGTGAAGTAAGGGAATCTGGCATCGCTGACTCCTCGTACTTTTAATTCCCTCGCTGGATTGGAGCTCAGTTGGCATCCCAGTTCATCTTTGGCCCAATCCAATAGAACTCTCAAGATTCTGAGCTCTCTCATGATTGTGTTGGGCTTGACCTTGATCAATCGTTCATCTCGCCAGAGAGCAAAATGTCTGATGGAAAGTTCTTCCAAAAGAACGCCACCCATCCAGCTGTTGGCCAATGCTTTTAATGGATATTGTTCGTTAGCCCCGCTGAGGTGATCTTGCAGTGGCCCTTGGATATACAGATCGATTGCTTCTCGTAAGATTTGAGGTGGTTTTAGATCAAGTTTTGCTGGCGTTTTAAGAGAACTTTCAACAGCATTTGCCCACAGTTTTGCAGCTGCTTTGGAGCTAAAAGTTTTGGATGTTTGGCCCTGATATTTCTTCTTTCTAATGAGTGCTTGCCAGCCACTTCCGCTTCTTCTAATCGTTGCCATTTTTTGGGTTGCATCAGGTCAGATGCATCAAGCAAAAATGGTCTAAAAACAACAAAAGTGGACCCGAAATCGGACGTCCACTTTCAAAGATTTGCGATCCTAGTGCCTCAGATCGCTTGCCCTGGTTCAGCTTCCGACGATGCCCTCGTCGGGACTTGAACCCGAGACCTCTCCCTTACCAAGGGAGTGCTCTACCGCTGAGCTACAAGGGCTTGTGGAAAAGATGGGCCGGGTTGGATTTGAACCAACGTAGGCGTAGCCAGCGGATTTACAGTCCGCCCCCATTAACCACTCGGGCACCGACCCGATCCACCTAATGAGATTAACAGTAAATGGTGCCATTTTTCTCGAATTTGTTGGTCCTTTGTGGCGGGAATCGATACGATCATGAAAGATGTTTGATTTGTAAGGAATATGGATCTTTTATTCATTAATGGTCCGAATTTGAATCTTGTGGGAAAAAGGGAACCATCAATATATGGCGCGCAAACTTTAGAAGATATTCAAGAAGAGCTATTGACTTTAGCTAGTGAACTTGATGCAAATCTCAAATTCTTTCAAAGTAATTCAGAAGGCGAGATGATTGATTGCATTCAAAACAGTGCTGGTTCTATTGACGGAATATTAATTAATGCAGGTGCTTATACACATACCTCTATTGCTCTTAGGGATGCTTTATTAGGAGTTGCTATTCCTTATGTAGAAGTACATTTAAGTAACATTTATTCTAGGGAAGAGTTTCGCCATAAATCATTTCTTTCAGATAAAGCATTGGGTTTGGTTTGTGGCTTTGGAGCACATAGTTATCAACTTGCTTTGCAAGGGATGGTTTCTTATTTAAAGAGAGTCTGAGGAGTTTATGAGTAATTCAAAAACTAAAATTTTTGAGCAATCAAAGATTTGCTGGCTAATAAATAAGACTAGTGAAGCTTGGATAGATCTTGCAATCTCTAATCCAATGGAAATACTTTTGGATCATGCCCATTGTGAAAGGAAGGCTGCTGGAGTTGCATTGCAACTTATGTTTCGCTATGTAAGTGAACCTGGTCTTTCAGAGGTTCTAAGCCCATTAGCAAGAGAGGAGCTTGAACATTTTGAGAGGGTTTTGTCTCTTTTAAATGCGCGTGGGAAAAAACTTCAAAAATTAGCCTCACCTCCCTATGGAGCAATTTTGGCAAAAAACATTTGCAAAGAAGAACCATTACGAATGTTGGATAGTTTTCTAGTTGCCGGGCTTATTGAGGCGAGGAGTCATGAAAGAATGAAATTATTGTCGATACATTCTCCTGATATGGCACTTCGTAAGTTGTATGGCGACTTGTTAAAAAGCGAGGCTAGGCATTTCGGAATTTATTGGCAATTGGCAGCTGAACGTTTTGATCGAGATCTTCTTACTTCTAGGCTAGAGGAATTAGCGAAGGTTGAGTCAGATGCTTTATTGGAAATGCATCATCTGCCAAGAATGCATAGTTAATTATCTCTTTTAAGTAGACAAAATTCACCTAATTAAATGAAAGTTTTGACTATTACTGGCGTTGGACCAGGTGATCCCTCTTTATTAACTTTGGCAGCAGTTGATGCTATTAAAGGATCAACAGTTGTTTCTTATCCAGTCTCTACAAGGGGAGGTGACAGCCTTGCTGAAAAAATTGCTTCAAAATGGATAACAAAAGATAAAAAAAAATTGCCTTTGCATTTTCCTATGGTTGACGATCAAAACACTTTAAAAAATGCATGGAGAGTTGCTGGAAATGAATTAATGAAGATGGTTGAGAAAGGTGAAAGAGTCGTTTTCCTTGCTCAAGGAGATATCTCACTTTTTTCGACTGGCTCGTATCTTTCAAAGGAGTTAGAAAAATATCGTTCAGAGTGCCTTGTTAAACTAATTCCAGGTGTTACATCTTTTTCTGCAGCTGCCGCGAAAAGTAAACTACCTCTTGCTTTTCAAGAGGAACAATTATTAATATCACCTGTTCCAGACTCATATGACGAGCTAAAGGTTATGTTGTCTGATGCTGCGTCTAAGAAAAGGGTAGTTGTTTTGCTCAAGCTTGGTAAAAAATGGGAATGGGTCAAACCTTTGCTTGAAGAACTTGATCTTATGAAAAAGTCAATATTTGCAGAAAGAATAGGATTTTCAGATCAAGAAATTCTTAGTGCATCTGATTTGTCCCCAGGTACTAGGCCATATTTTTCTTTACTTTTGATTCGACAAAGCTGGCCTTTGGTAATGCCCTAAGACTTTTTAGTTGAATTTAACAAGTTCAGATTCGAGTAGTTGTATCGCGTCTTTTGGAGTGCTTGCTCTAACTAATTTATGGCGAAGAGTAGACGCGCCTTCAAAACCTCTACAAGTCCAATTCATATGTTTCCTAGCAATCAAAAGCCCATGATTACCTTTTTTTGAAACAAGTAATTTTAGATGCTCTAAACATAAGCTGATTTTCATCTTTGCGTCAGGTGGTTTAAAAGTACTTTGCTTTTTGATTTCGTCATCAATTTGCCCAACCAACCAGGGAGCGCCCATACTTGCCCTTCCTATCATCACCCCATCGGCATTAGTAATCTTTAGGCATTCAATAGCATCTCGAGAGTTTTTAATATCACCATTAGCAATGACAGGTATATCTAATGACTTTTTGATTTTTGAAATAGCTTCCCAGTTTGCATACCCAGAGAATCCTTGCCTTCTCGTTCGCCCATGAACAGTTATGAGTTGTGCCCCAGCCTCCTGTAATCCCAACGCAAAAGATACTGGATCACTTGTGGATTCACACCACCCCAACCTTATTTTTACTGTTACTGGAATTGATATGGCTTTTGAAACCTTTTTGACGATTAATTGAGCAAGTTCTGGTTCTTTTAATAGAGCACTTCCGCCTCCTTTTTTGGCAATTTTTTTTACTGGACAACCCATATTTATATCTAAAAGAAATGCACCACATGATTCAGCTTTAATGGCTGCATCTATCATTGATTTTGGCCTATGGTCAAAAAGTTGAACACCAATTGGTCCACTCTCTTCTGAAAGCTCAATTACCTTCTCATCACCATGACCCAATTCAAGACTCTTTGCATTTACCATTTCGGTAAAAAGTAATGCTTTTGGAGCCCATCTACGAACAAATTTCCTGAATATTTGATCGCTGACGCCTGCAAGTGGGGACTGAAGAACTGGACACTCTAAAGATCTAGAAGTCCCATTGCCTGATAAAAAAATCGGTGATAACTCTTTCATATTTAAAGTAAGCTTGGATTTATATCAGTTTTTACAAAAAACAAAGTTTTATTTGTTTCGCTTGTTTCAGAAAATAAGCAAGAAATACGCAACGATGCATCTAATGAAATTGGTACTTGCAGAACAGCTAGCGAAACCAGAAGGATTGCTATTAAAGATGGCTTAATAGTTAATGAATACCTCTTTTTGGGGTCAATCTTGTTTGGGAAGTTTGATTTCTAACTTTCATTTTGGAATCAAACTCTTTCCTCGTACTAGTAGTATGAAGAATTAAACTTAATTATGACCTATAAAGGGTAAATAATCTTATGAAAGGTAGAGAAATTTGGCGCTACCAATAGTCGCAATAATTGGGCGCCCAAATGTTGGCAAATCTACACTGGTGAATCGCTTATGTCAGAGCAGAGAAGCTATTGTTCATGATGAGCCAGGGGTTACTAGAGATCGAACTTATCAAGATGGATTTTGGAGGGATAGAGATTTTAAAGTTGTAGATACTGGCGGATTGGTTTTTGATGACGATAGTGAGTTTCTTCCTGAAATAAGAGAGCAAGCTAATCTTGCGCTTGAAGAAGCAGTCGTTGCATTAGTAATTGTTGATGGTCAGGAGGGAGTTACGACAGCTGATGAATCGATAGCTGAATTTTTGAGGTCTCATTCTTGTAAAACACTTGTGGTGGTTAATAAATGTGAATCTCCCGAACTAGGGTTAGCAATGGCAGCTGAATTTTGGAAGCTTGGCCTTGGTGAGCCATATGCAATCTCTGCCATACATGGAGTAGGTACTGGCGATTTACTTGATCATGTGGTTACTTTGTTTCCTTCTAAAGATTTAGATGAAGTAAGTGACTCTCCTATTCAATTGGCAATTATTGGAAGGCCTAATGTGGGGAAGTCAAGTCTTCTTAATTCAATTTGTGGAGAGCCAAGAGCAATTGTTAGTTCTATTAGGGGTACGACTCGAGATACGATTGATACTCGAATAACTTATCAGGGCAATCAATGGAAATTAGTTGATACTGCGGGAATACGTAGACGTAGAAGTGTTAATTATGGGCCAGAGTTCTTTGGGATTAATCGTAGTTTTAAGGCAATAGAAAGAAGTGATGTCTGTGTGTTGGTTTTAGATGCTTTGGATGGTGTTACAGAACAAGATCAAAGGCTTGCAGGTAGAATTGAGCAGGAAGGAAGAGCTTGTTTAATTGTCGTTAATAAATGGGATGCTGTCGAAAAAGATAGTCACACAATGGTTGCAATGGAAAAAGATATTCGTTCAAAACTATATTTTCTCGATTGGGCAGAGATGATTTTCACATCTGCGGTCACGGGACAAAGAGTAGAAGGGATTTTTGCTTTAGCTACTTTGGCAGTTGATCAGAATAGAAGAAGGGTTAGTACCTCTGTTGTTAATGAGGTGCTAACTGAGGCATTGAGATGGAGAAGCCCTCCTACGACGAGAGGTGGAAAACAGGGGCGGCTTTATTACGGGACCCAAGTAGCTATTAATCCTCCAAGCTTTACTCTTTTTGTGAATGAACCTAAATTGTTTGGGGATACTTATCGAAGATATATTGAGAGACAAATCCGAGAGGGCTTAGGCTTTGAAGGGACTCCAATAAAATTGTTTTGGAGAGGGAAGCAGCAACGCGATGTTGAAAAAGACTTGGCACGCCAACAGAAGGGGGGCCGAAATTAGTAATTAATTTATGGATTGGCTAAAAAAGATTCCAATTGGTCAATACGTCTCTGGTAAATCAAGCTGGCTACGTGGTATCGATCCTCGAGTTAAACTCTCCTGGATTCTGTTGTTTTTGTTGACTCCCATTTTAGCTAACTCAATCTGGAGAATTTCAACAGCTTTTGTTCTTTTATTAATTACATTTCTTAGTTTTCTACCTCCACGTATTTGGTGGCGATCTCTAGTTTTTTTGTTAATTTTCTCTTTGATGATTGGACTTTTATCGATTGTTTTACCTGCGAGTGAAACATCAAGCGAATTGACTATAAGAGCACCTAATGAAATACCAGGAGCAATTGTTTTGACTCGATCATGGGAAATCTGCAGGTTGGGGCCATTTAACTTCGGGGGTATTTCATTAGGACCATTAATCGTCGATCGTCGCTCTGCAGAATTAGGTATTAAAACTTCAACCCTGATTTTTACTGTTATACACAGTGTGAATTTGATGTTAATTACAACCCCTCCTGAAGACCTTGTGTGGGCAATTAGTTGGTTTTTTGCTCCTCTAACTTTTTTAGGATTTCCTTTGGAAAAATTCTCATTTCAACTGCTTTTGGCTTTACGATTTTTACCTTTAGTTCAAGAGGAACTCCAAAATCTTTTTCGTTCAATTGGTGTTAGGGCAATAAAATATAGGAAATTGGGACTGAAAAGTGCTTTGAATTTGTTTATTTCTCTAGGAGAAAGACTTTTGTTAAACATTTTGCTGAGGGCAGAACAAGGGGCTGATTCTTTAATGTCAAGAGAGGGGCTTTGGCTATCGTCGAAAGAACTACGACCTTGCTTTATTGTTGATTCTAGATATTTATGGATTAACTTAAGTTCGATTTTTTTGCTTTTGATGGCGATCCTGTTGCGTTGTATGTATGGTACATCTTAAGTGAAAAAATTAAGATTTGAACGCTGAACGTTATCTAAATCATCCAACTTTTGGAATGCTATATCTAGTTTCACCAGCTACTAATGGTAGAGATGTATATGCAACTTTATATGCACAGAAAATGTTTTTTTTAGTTACTTTGCAACCAAGGGGGGCAGCTTTTGAAGTTATTCCATATATGGATGCTAGACATTATTCGGAGATGCATTTGTCAAAATGTAAGAGAGAAAGATCCTCTGATATAGAGCTTTGGCATGAATTGTTTAATCAAACTTTCATGTAACTTTATTTAAATAGATTTTGATTGGCTCTAACGAATTTAAAACAATAAAAGATTCTTTACCTATAGGAGTTAGTTTACTTGCTGTAAGCAAGGGCCATCATCAAGAATCCATACGTAAACTTTCTGGCTATGGTCAATTGGATTTTGGGGAAAGTCGTATACAAGAGGCAATTTCTAAAAAATACGAATTGAATGATTTAAAAGAACTCCGATGGCATTTTGTCGGTACATTGCAGAAAAATAAAGTTAGAAAAGTGATTAAAGAATTTGACTTTATTCATTCTGTTGATTCTTTATCTTTGATGGAAAGAATTTCTAGAATTTCACAAGAAGAACAAAAAATTCCGAATATATTTTTACAAGTAAAGTTTAGAGATGATCCAACAAAGGGTGGATTTTTTAAACAAGATCTTTTGAAAAGTTGGCCCAAGATTCTTTCTTTGAACAATATTAATTTGATTGGACTAATGACAATCCCACCAATAGCGCTTAATTCATATCAAAGAAAAGATTTATTTTGTGAATGTAGAAAATTTGCAAATCATCTGGGATTAAAGCATTGCTCAATGGGCATGAGCAACGACTGGCAAGAAGCTGTTGAGGGTGGTGCCACTTGGATTCGTTTAGGATCTCTATTGTTTGGCAAACGTCAGCTTTAGAGAAATTGTTGAAGATATGAAAAAACTAATAAAAAAGCTTGCCCCTTAAGATAAGGAACGTTATTTAAGTATATGGTTCATTTTCATGTTGTTGAAGATGTATCGATTGTTGGCTTATCCAACTTTTTAACAAATTATCCCGAGAGGATTAACTGGTGTCGCTAATTTCCCGTCTTCGTGCTGTCGTCGCTGGTGATGACTTTTTAGATAGTGATTTTGATGAGCTCGACGATTACGAAAGAAGTGAAGACTTTGAGAATTTCAATAGAGGCAACAAAGGAGGAAGTGGAGAGATGGCAACCATCTCTCAGGCCAATCCTTTTGATGGGAAGAGTAGTTTCACTTCTTCAAATGTTATTGGTATGCCTGGGATTTCAACAAATGATTCTGAAGTTAGTTTGATGGAGCCTCGTAGCTTTGATGAGATGCCGAGAGTGATCCAAGCTTTGCGAGAGCGTAAAACAGTTATTTTAAATCTCACAATGATGGAGCCTGATCAGGCTCAAAGAGCAGTTGATTTTGTCGCAGGCGGAACGTTTGCTATTGATGGACATCAAGAAAGAGTTGGAGAAAGTATTTTCCTTTTTGCACCTTCTTGCGTGACAGTAACTAACTCATTTCAAGAGGAAGCCTCCCCTTCAAGTATGAGTAATAAAGGTAATGATTTGATTTCCAAGGAAGGCTCTCCCGCGCCAGAGCCTGCTTGGGGTGAGACAGTAGCTACAGCTCTTTGAATCATTAAATAGATTGGAGATTTCTATTGGGATAATTGGCCTTGGCAGTATGGCTAAAGCCATTGTTTCACCTCTTTTGGAAAGAGGTGAATACCATCCTCAAAATGTTTTAGGAATTGTTGGTAGTAGCTCAAGTATTGCACCTGCATTAAATGATCTTCCAAAGAAAGTAAAAGTCGTATCTAGTGAAGATTCTTTGTCTGGAGAAGTATGGAAGGCGCCTGTAAAACTATTGGCTGTAAAGCCTCAACAATTTAGCAAAATCAGAGAATCTGTCTCATCAGTCAAATCGAAAGATCAATTATCTAAACCATTATTAATTTCAGTCTTGGCTGGAATAACATTGAAAAGCCTTAAGAAGGCTTTCCCTGGACACACATGTGTAAGAGCAGTGCCAAACACTCCTTCTCTCGTCGGGCAGGGGCTTACTGGTTTAGCTTGGGAAGATGATATTTCACTGGATCAAAAGGAAGTTGTTAGAAAGATTTTCGAACCAATTAGTGAAATTTTTGAGTTGCAGGAACAACAGCTTGATTCTTTTTTGGCTTTAACTTCTTCAGGGCCAGCATATATATCTTTAGTGGTTGAAGCAATGGCTGATGGTGCTGTGGCTGCAGGATTGCCACGACACTTATCCAATCAATTAGCTCACAAAACCCTCTCAGGTACTGCATCATTACTTAGAGAAAAGAGTTTGCATCCTGCTGAACTTAAAGATATGGTTGCTTCTCCTGCAGGTACTACAATCAGTGCTCTTCGACACCTTGAACTTGCGGGCTTGAGATCCGCCTTAATTGAAGCAGTTGTTTTGGCCGCTCAGAAGAGTCGTCAATTGGCTGAAGAGGTTTCGAGTTAGATGATCTAAGAACGTTTGCATATAGAGTTTCAAGTGAGTCAATATTTTGTTGAAGCGTATATTTTTCTTCTACTCTCAAGCGAGCACGTCTACCTAATTCGTGTGTAAGTACTGGTTGATCGCGCAGTACAGGTAAAAGGGTCCTTAATTGAGAAGTAACCCCCTCAGTATTAAGTATGACTCCTGCTCCATTCTCAAGCACTTCTCCATCTGCACCAGCATCTGTCGCGACGCATGCTGTTCCAGTTGCCATAGCTTCGAGCAAGGCTATAGATAATCCCTCTACAAGACTTGGAAGTAAAAAAACCTCAGCGATTTGAAGAAGAGCGACTCTTTTATTTTGATCGGCTTCGTATCCCCACCAAACCACATTATCTTCTTTGTTGAAGATTGAATGATTTTCAAGTGTTGGTCTTAGTGGTCCATCTCCTACTATTACTAGTCGACATCCTTTTGGCTGGACAAACCTCCATGCACGTAGTAATGCTTCAACATTTTTTTCAGAAGCTATTCTACCCATATAGATAAATATTCTCTCAGAACCGAGCCTTTCTCTTATTTCAAGTTGAAGTTTATTTTGTGAATTACTTGGTTTAATGGGGTTCCATTTTTTTATGTCAATCCCATTAGGGATTACTTCGAGTCTGCTCTCTTTTACTCCTAGTTTTGCGAGAACTTCTGCTTGCAAGTCTGAAAAAACAATTACTTTGTCATACTTAGCTAATGATGGTGCATAAAGTTGATAGGTAAGTTGCTGGGTATTGGCAGTAAGATTTCTGAGTTTTGAATCGAAAGCAGGGTGAAAAGTTGCGATTAAGGGTAAATTAAGTTGATGACAAAGCTCAGGTAGTCGAAAATCTAATGGAGAAAGAGTCAGACTTGCGTGGACTAAATCTGGTTTAAGTCTTGAGAGAGATTCTCTCAGCTCTCTTTGAGCATTTAAAGAAGGGATTGTGTAAACCTGTGATTTAATTAAATAAGGAAGACTTACATCAGGATCATTTGCCAGTAGGGAAGTTTTATTATTTCCATCTCTCGTTGGGTTATCAAAGTGAATAAAACTTGTTTGATATCCTCTTTCCTTAAGCTCTTCAGTCGTGCTAAGCCCGTAACAAACGTTCCCGCAAAAAGGTGTTTTTTTGCCTAGCCAGGCGATATGGGTCAAACTCTAAAAAAATCGGTATTTCAAACTAGCAGCTACCCTATATTTCTTTTCAAACTATTGTAATAGTTAAATAATTTATAAATAAAAACTTTTAACTAATAATTTCTCTCAAATATATTTTCCTACTTAGTATTTAGATCATTACTAATTATAACCTCTCTCATCATTTGAAGAGATGTAATTCTTCGTTGTAAATGAGTCTCAATCCAGGTTTCAACAATTTTCAGTAGTTTTAACCAGACTTTTTTAGGACCCAATAATTTTCCGTTACTGTGGAAAGGTACTTTTTCTAGTAAGAGTTTTTGAAGTAAAGCAAGCTCAGATGGATTTAGCTCAGTTCTTGCATTAGGTATTGTTCCAATTGCAAAACCTTCTTCAGGAATAAAGCTACACTTCCAGCTCCATTTCCCAAGAGGGGGTATCAGCTTGGAGCCAGAATGACAACAGTTTTGAAGTGGTAAGCAATATCCGCCTAGAGCTAATAAATGAATGCATGATTGAACACTTATTGCTAAGGCTTCTAATGAATTAAAATCTTTTTTATGTAATTCATTTAGTCTATTTAAATGGATTAAAACTAGTTTAAGTAAATCTTTTTGCGGGTCTTCACTCCCAACCATAATCATAACTAGCTCGGAAATGGCTTGTGCTGCTGAAAGTGTTTCGATGTTTTTTCCAAGGTTCCCATAACTCTTAATAATCTTTATTTGTGTTACTCGTCTAAGATTTTTTTTGCCGATTATGTGTAAATCTAAAAAATTAAAAGGTGACGTTGCCCCCAGTCTACTTTTGGGTTTTCTTGCTCCTGGTATAGCAAGACGAGATATTCCATTTTCTTCACTAAGTATGGTTAAAAGCCTGTCATTCTCACCAAGAGGACCAACTTTTAAAGACAGTCCTTTCATTCTTTGATTCAAACTCATTCTTCCTTTTTCTTCTGTTCTTCGGCAATTTCAAAACCAAAACTTGTACCAATATATGTTGATCCTGCTTCAATGATTTCTATTGCTTGATCAAAAGTTTTAATACCTCCAACAGTTTTAATTGAGCAGCGATTTTTAACAATTTTAGAGATATGATTAGTTTGATTCTTGGTGATAGATGGACCAAACCCATTACCTATTTGAATCCCAATTGCCCCCGCATCAATTAAAGCATCTATTGCTATGGAAAGTTTTGATGAATTTAAGAGTGTATTTGCATCAATGATTACTCTTACTGGAATACCAAGCTCACTTATTTGATTGATTTCCTCAGCAAAAAGTTCGACATTTCCTTCTTTTAATGCAAAATAATTTGGGACAAGATCTAACTCTTCTGCTCCTTTCTCGATAGCATACTCGGCTTCTTTTAGTTTGTTGAAAGTTGGGATAAACCCAAAAGGGAAGGCAATTACTGAGATTAATTTTGTAGTACTTTTGATCCCTAACCTTTCACGTGTAAATGGTAAATGGGAAAGGCTGGTGCATAAACCTGCAAAGCCATTTTGCTTGGATGCATCACAAATTTGAACAAGCATTTCTTTATCGATATGAGGATTTAAGACTGCTTGATAAATCACATTAGAAATATTGGCATGAGCTTCTTCCAACCTGTGTTTACTCATTTGACTTATGTAGTATTTATATTTTTTCTTGGATTACGCCATATCCTCCGTGATTTCTCTTGTATATGACTCGCAAAGCTGATCCTTTTTCCTCTCTAAATAAATAGAAGTCATGATCAATTAGGTCTAATTGTACTCTTGCTTGCTCAATGCTCATAGGATCCATATCAAAATATTTGCGTCTTACTCCTGGGCTAGGTAGATGTGGTTCTTTACCTTCAATTAGTGAATGATCTGAGGAAGAAAAATTTTGAGTTTCTTCGTTTTGGACTGATTTCGTCGACTGATTATTATGAACATTGTGACTGCTATGTCGCTCTTTGTACTTACGTAATTGTCGTGCAAGTTTATTTGCTACCAGGTCGATGCTTGCATAAAGATTTTCACTTCTTTCTTGGGCTCTTATCACTGTTCCGTTTGCAAAAACAGTCACCTCTGCTGTCTGTTGCGGCACGCGAGGATTTCGAGCGACTGAGAGGTGGACATCAGCTTCTTGAACCATTTCTTGAAAATTGTGAGTTGCTTTATCAATTTTTGTTTTGGTGTAATCACGAAGTGATGGAGTTAATTCAAGATTGCGTCCATGAATAAGAAGCTTCATTCTGTTTCGCCTGAATCAGGGCCTAATAGCAACTTAGATCTAACCCCTCAATTTGCACAATTTTCTTCCGCTTTTCTTTTTGAACCTAAAAATATTGTGCCATTTGAGACTGCCTTAGGTTGGCAGAAGAATTTTCAGAAAAGTCTTATTGAGGAACCGTTTTCACCACAAGCAGTATGGTTGCTTGAACATTTTTCTTGCTTCACTATTGGTCGGGGTAGCGACAAAAAACATTTGTTATTCGAAGAAAATAAATCTCCTTTCCCTGTTTTTAGTATTGAGAGAGGAGGTGAAGTCACGCATCACATGCCTGGTCAGATCGTTGGATACCTGGTTTTAAATTTGAGTCTTCATAAAAAAGATCTATCTTGGTATTTGAGAGAATTGGAACAAGTGCTGATTGACGTTCTTGACTTGTTGGGAATAGAGGGGAAGAGGGTAGATGGCTTAACAGGTGTTTGGTGTGAAGATAAAAAGGTTGGTTCAATAGGAATTGGTTGCAAAAGATGGGTGACTCAACATGGATTTTCCCTAAATGTAGATTGCGATCTTATTGGCTTTGAGAAGATAATTCCTTGTGGACTGGATAAAGTGAAATTAGGTAAATTGAGTGATTGGATACCTGGCATCAAAGTCTGTGACGTTAAGCCTCTTTTAAGGGAATCTGTGAAAAGACGTTTTAAATTGCACTGGGAAAACATATAAATTGACCTTTCAGCATTACTAAAAAAATAAAAAATTATTTTTTGGCTATGACAAAAACCAAACTTAAAGATGCTTTAGCTTTTTGGATTCCAAATAGTAAAGAAGAAAAAGCAATTAATAGAAGATCTCATCTTGAGAAGATCACTCAAGTCGATGAGATTTGGGAACTATTAAAAGTTCAGTTGGGCGATGTATTAGCAGTTGATTCACCGCATACTTTTCACCAAGACAGTTTTACATATGAAGAACTTGCTGAAAATATTTCTAAGGCAGCATTTGCCTTTACTCAGATCGGGGTAGGACCTGATGATGTGGTTGCTCTTTTTGCAGAAAATAGTCCAAGATGGCTTATTGCAGACCAAGGTCTTATGCGAATAGGAGCAGCAGACTCTGTAAGAGGTGCTACTGCTCCGCCAAGTGAGCTTAGATATATTCTTGAGGATTCAAATGCGATTGGATTGATCGTTCAAAACTTCGATGTATGGGAGAGACTTTCTCTTAATGATGATCAAATAAATAATTTGAAATTTGTTCTTCAACTTGAGGGTAAAGCTAGTGAAGGCGTTCTTGAATGGGAGAGTTTTTTGAAGAAAGGGTTGAATAAAGAAAATGTAAGTAACCGGGAGAAAATAATTGAGAGGAAACCAACAAGAATAGCTACCATTCTATACACTTCTGGAACGACAGGTAAACCAAAAGGCGTTCCACTAACACACTCTAATTTATTACATCAAATTAGGTCTCTTGCCTGCGTAGCAAACCCTTCTCCTGGGGCCCCAGTCTTAAGTGTTTTACCCATTTGGCATTCATATGAACGTAGTGCGGAATATTATTTTTTTTCTTGTGGTTGTACTCAAAGTTATACATCAATAAGGCATCTAAAGGAAGATTTGCCAAGGGTTAAGCCAATAGTAATGGCAACAGTTCCAAGGCTTTGGGAATCAATAAAGTTAGGTTTTGAGGACGCTGTTGAGAAAATGCCAAGGCTGAGAAAGATTTTGATAAAAGGTGCGATTTCTAATAGTAAGGCATATAAATTGGCAAGAAGAAAATTTTATTCTTTAACTATTAATAGTGTTTCTAATTTAGAACAAACCATCTCTCTTATAGAGATTCTAATACGGTATCCAATTCATAGAATTTCTTCTATTTACTTATGGCCAAAAATCCTTACCAAGATTTGTGGAGGAAGATTGAGATTCCCAATTAGTGGTGGAGGTGCAATTGCTCCGCATATTGATTCTTTCTTTGAAGCTTTAGGTGTTGAATTATTAGTTGGTTATGGTTTGACGGAGACTAGTCCAGTCCTCACTTGTAGAAGACCTTGGAGAAATATACGTGGAGGTGCAGGTCAACCATTACCAGAGACTGAGATAAAGATTGTAGATCCAGAAACTTTCCAAATAAAAAAGCTGCGTCAAAAAGGTTTGGTTCTTGCTCGTGGTCCTCAAATTATGGCTGGTTATTTAGGAAAACGATCAGAATCGAAGAAGGTTTTAGATGCTGGCGGCTGGTTTAATACTGGAGATTTAGGGATGTTGCTTGCTGATGGATCCTTAATCCTGACTGGAAGAGCAAAAGATATGATTGTGCTAAGTAGTGGAGAAAATATTGAGCCTGGTCCTTTGGAGGAATGCTTAATTGCAAGTCCATTGATTGAGCAAGCTTTGCTACTGGGTCAAGATCAAAAACATCTTGCTGCTTTGATTGTTCCAAGAATTGATTACGTCAAAGCATGGCAGGCAGAAAGAGGTGTGAAGGCACAAGTTGTTCTTGGACTATCCCCTGAAAATCATGAATTAAGACAATCTCTAAGATTGGAAATGAATAAAGTTCTTGCAAATCGTTTTGCATCTCGAAGAGAAGAGAGATTATTTGAAATTGCTTTAGTAGAGCCATTTACAATAGAAAATGGCTTGTTAACGCAAACTCTTAAGCAAAAACGTGAAAAAATTATTCAACGTGATTTAAAACTTATAAATGAAATATATGGTTTGTAATTTGTTTGTTTGGCCAATTAAATTGACCAATACTATCTTTTACTGAGAGCCTATGGATCTAATCATAATTTATTGATCAGGTGGACTCAATTTCTATAAAACGTTCAATAACGGTCAGAGCAGTTGTAACACCTTCATGGAAAGAGGAGGCTGAGCGCGAATTAAGTAATGCAATTTCAGCAATAGATCAGCAACTTGGTGAATTAGAAAAAGAAGGACAACAAATTGTTGATGGTATTAGACGTCAGAGCTCTAATCCCCTTGATCCAAGAGTTCAAGAGCAAGTGGCTCAAGTTCAGACTCAAGTTGCTTCTAAGAGATCAGAATTTGAAGAACAAAAAAGAAATCTTCTGTTACAGCAATCTCAAGTTCGTGAGTTAGAGATGGAACAAATCGTTGAGCAAGGACAAATTGACAGTTTTTGCGATTTAAAAGTTGGTGATAACTTAGTCAGAAAAATGGGTGTGAGTATTTTGGTACGAGATGGCGTAGTAGAGGCAATTGATCAAGTTTGAAATCTGGTCGAACTACATTTGATCCAATAAACAATTTTTGATATTAAGAAGAAATCCACATAAAAAAACCTATCGTTGTAAGGACACTCATGTAGAACTAACATTGGTATGTATTGATACTTGCAAAGCTTCTAGATAGAAAATTTTGAAGCCTTGCTACAAACTCTCCATAAAGGAAATAGGAACAAATTATGGCCACTCATGACATTTTTATGCCTGCTTT
This sequence comes from Prochlorococcus marinus str. MIT 1214, assembly GCF_027359355.1. Lineage (NCBI taxonomy): Bacteria > Bacillati > Cyanobacteriota > Cyanophyceae > Synechococcales > Prochlorococcaceae > Prochlorococcus > Prochlorococcus marinus. The sequence goes on from NZ_CP114777.1 coordinate 1,779,471, forward strand.
AAGTTCAACAATGACCGAGGGCAAAATAGTTGAGTGGCTAAAAAAACCTGGAGATAAAGTTGAGAGAGGTGAGTCAGTTTTAGTTGTTGAGTCAGATAAAGCTGATATGGATGTTGAGTCTTTCCAAGATGGCTTTCTTGCATCGATTGTGATGCCTGCTGGTAGCTCTGCACCTGTTGGAGAGACAATTGGATTGATTGTTGAGACAGCAGATGAGATCGCAGCGGCTCAAGCCAACGCACCTTCTCCTTCCCCTCAATCAGCTAGTCAAGAAAAAGAGAATTCATCGACTCAAGTTCAAGAAAAACATGCCTCTGTTGACTCTCCTAAAGCAAAAGTAATTACAGAGGAACCTCCTGCACCTCTTGTCTCAGAATCCACTGTAAATCAGGATCAGTTTTTAAATAATGGTCGCATAGTCGCTTCCCCAAGAGCTAAAAAACTTGCTTCTCAAATGGGAGTAGATTTGGCAACTGTTAGGGGCTCAGGACCTCATGGACGTATACAAGCTGAGGATATTCAAAGTGCAAAAGGGCAACCCATAAGCGTTCCTTGGATTGCTGAAAGTAATGCTCCAGCGAAAATTGTTTCTGACGTGCCTCGGATAGAAAAAAAATCTGTTGACTCTGGTAAGCCACCTGCTCCAGGAAAAAGTTTTGGATCCAGAGGGGAAACAATTGCATTCAACACTCTTCAACAAGCTGTAAATCGGAACATGGAGGAAAGTTTAAATACTCCTTGTTTCAGAGTCGGATACTCAATTCTTACTGATGAATTGGATGATCTTTATAAACAAGTTAAACCTAATGGAGTAACTATGACTGCTTTACTTGCTAAAGCAGTTGGCTTAACCCTCGCTAGGCACCCCCAGGTTAATGCAGCTTTTAGTTCTGAGGGGATTGCCTATCCTTCACAAATAAATGTAGCCGTTGCGGTTGCAATGGAGGATGGAGGCTTGATAACTCCAGTGCTGCAAAATGCTGATACGACCAGTCTTGCTGATTTATCCCTACAGTGGGCTGATCTTGTTAAGCGTGCGAGGAATAAGCAATTAGAACCTCAAGAATATAGCAGTGGTACGTTTACACTCTCGAATCTAGGTATGTTTGGTGTGGATCGTTTTGATGCGATTCTGCCCCCAGGCACTGGAGCAATTTTAGCGGTAGGAGCTTCCTTGTCTAAAGTTGTTGCTTCTAAAGATGGTTCGATTTCAATCAAGAAACAGATGCAAGTAAATCTTACCGCTGATCACAGAGTGATCTATGGAGCTGATGGAGCACTATTTCTGAAGGATTTGGCATACTTAATCGAAAAGAAACCTTATAGCCTCTCGTCTTGAGATTTAATTAGTCGAACCACAAGTGATTTTTTCTTACTTTAATCTGATTTGATGTGTTAGATCAAAAAGATAGTCTTTTAAGCTCATATAACTATGATTTACCAAATGATTTAATTGCACAATCACCTATCAAGAGTAGGCATGATGCTAAATTGATGATTGTTAAAGATGGCCTAGGTGATTCTTTAAACCTTGTGCATGCAAAGGTATGGGACATAAAGGATATCTTGAAGACTGGTGATCTTTTAGTTGTTAATAATACGCGAGTTGTTAAAGCAAGATTGAAAATTCGGTTATCAAGAGGAGGTTTAGGTGAATTATTGCTAATGGAACCGAGGGGTAATGGCCGATGGCTTTGTCTTGCTCGTCCTGCTAGACGTATGAGAGGAGGTGATCAATTATGCTTGGATACGTCACCAGATAATTCTTTAATCTTAAAAGTTATTGATAAGGATGAGAGAACAGGCGGAAGAATTATTCAATTTTCAAATGAGTTTACTAGTTGGATGGAGATGGAAAATTTACTTGATTTATGTGGAGAAGTCCCATTGCCTCCATATATAGATAAGGATAAATCTAGTGGTCATGAGGAAAGCTATCAGACTAGATTTGCTTCGAAACCAGGAGCTATCGCTGCTCCCACAGCGGGATTACATCTAAGTGATGAACTTATAGAAAATTTAAAAATCAGAGGTATTAGAATTGCACAAATTACTTTGCATGTCGGCTTAGGAACTTTTAGACCATTAGAGAAAGAAGATCTATCTCATTTGCATTTACATAGTGAGTGGATAGAGGTTACTGAAGAGGCCATCAAAGCTATAACTAATTGCAAGGAGGATGGGGGGAAAGTCTTTGCTGTTGGTACTACAAGTGTGAGAGCCCTTGAGGCTGCTTACCTCTCAGGAAGAGGAACTTTGAAGCCGTATGAGGGCAAAGTGGATTTAGTAATTAAACCAGGATTTAAATTTTCCGTCATTGATGGATTGCTCACTAATTTCCACTTACCTAAAAGTTCCCTATTACTTTTAGTTAGCGCTCTAATTGGTCGAAAACGTCTGTTGAAACTTTATAAACATGCTATTTCTAACAAATATCGATTTTTCTCTTATGGAGACGCGATGTTGATAACTCCGGAGTCAGTTATATAAACTCAAAAGTCAAGCTAATGATGGATCTTTAATAACGCCTGTAGGAACATTCTCAAACATTACGGATGAGATATATCTTTCGGCAAGGTCAGGTAGAACTACAACGATTGTCTTTCCTGAAAACTCTTCTTTTTCGGCCAGTCTTAAGGCCACAGCTGCAGCGGCACCACATGATATGCCAACTAGTAGACCTTCTTCTTGTGCTAAACGTAATGCCATTGCAATAGACTCATCATTAGAGACTTGCTCAACTTGATCGACTACGGATAAGTCAAGATTCTTAGGAATAAATCCAGCTCCAATGCCTTGAATTTTGTGAGGGCCGGGTTTTACTTCTTCTCCATTGAGAGTTTGTGTTATTACTGGGCTATGAGTGGGCTCTACGGCAACAGATAATAATGAATGATTTTTTTCTTGCTTTATGAAGCGAGAAACACCTGTTATTGTTCCACCAGTCCCGACGCCGGAGACTAAAACATCAATTTGACCATCGGTATCATCCCAAATTTCAGGACCTGTTGTTTTGAAATGTATTTCTGGATTAGCTGGATTATCAAATTGTCCTGGCATGAAGTATTTTTGAGGGTCGCTATCTGCTATTTCCTTAGCTTTCGCAATGGCGCCAGGCATTCCTTTTGCTGCTTCAGTAAGTATTAATTCAGCACCAAGAACGGCCATCATTCTCCGACGTTCAATTGACATGGACTCAGGCATTGTGAGAATTAACTTGTAACCTCGAGCAGCAGCTGTATAAGCAAGGGCTATACCAGTATTTCCAGATGTTGGTTCAATAATGACTTTATCTTTATTGAGTAAACCTTTCTTCTCAGCATCCCAGATCATATTCGCTCCAATTCTACATTTGACGCTGTAGGCAGGGTTACGGCCTTCTATTTTTGCAAGTACTGTTGCTTTTGCTTTTTTTGTAATCGAATTGAGCTTAACTAATGGTGTACGACCAATAGCAAAACTATTGTCTTCATAGATTCTGGACATTTTTTAAATGACTTAATTAACTAATACTCTAAATCTATATAAGAATTTCGGTAATTGGTTATTTAGATAATCTTTATTAGTTTTTTTTTTATATTACTGAATTAAATCTTGACCATAATTCATCTTCATTTTCTAGCCCTACTGACACTCTTAATAAGTGTTCTGAGACGCCACAGCTTTCAGCCCATTTCAATTCTTTAAAGTGAGCCAACTGAACATATGGACAAACCAATGTAAAATTTGTACCTAAACTTGGTCCTTTGTTTACTCTTAATGAATCATAAACTCTTTTTGATTCTTCAATCCCCCCTTTAAGTTCAAAAGATAATAGACATCCAAAACCTCCTCCTTTCTTTAATAATGAATTAAAATTTTTACAATGTTGAGGATGTAAAACCTTTGAAACTTCTTTTTTTGTTTCTAATTTTTCTTTCAGCTTTAAGCAAGAAGTATTTAACCTTTTTAAACGATCCTTTATGTCTCTACTAGTTAACTCCAACTCAATAGCATCTGAATCAGACAGTGTAGATAATGAAACTTTAGGAATTATCTCAGTTAATTCTTTTTTCCATTTAGAGTATGGGCTAATAACAGAGCTGCCAGCAAGAATATCTCCTCTTCCAGCAAAACTTTTTGTAAGAGAACTAAAAATTACATCTGCGTAAGGAGTTAGGTGAACATTTATAGATGATCCGATTGTATCGTCAACAATGACAGGGATATTTTTATCTTTAGCTAATTTTGAAATAGAGATGAGGTCAACACATTGCAATAAAGGGTTGCTTGGTATTTCTATGATTAACGCGGCTGGATTCTTTTTCTCGATCTCCTCTTTTATATGACTTAATTTGGTTTGTACAATGAGATCACTCCCGTGGAAAATAATCTGAGGTAGCTTGAGTACGTCAACATATGGGAAGCCTATTTGAAGTGTCGAAGAAGCTCCTTTGATACAATATATCGCTGAAAGAATAGTCGTTAAGGCAGCCATGCCTGAACGATGTAGTCGTATGAGGCTATTATCGCAATCATATATATTCGCTAAGCGTTTAATAAGTTTGCCTCGAGCGTAATGCCCATCTGAAGCGGAGGGCATTCTCTCTCTCCCAAGGGCAATTGCAGCTTCACGTGATGACAATCCAAGACCAGTGTGTTGCCAGAAGGCTTTTGCTGAAGGAGTACTTCTTTGGTCAACAATTAGGAATGAAATACCAAGAAACTCTTTTATTTTTGAAGAACAATCAGAAAATTTTCGATGACAATATTTTTGAGCACTCAAGGCAGAAGCTCTATTGGGATAGGGCCAACTACTTTGCTGTGATTCACCATGAAATCCAAGTGATTTACGAGCCACCTCCGCAACAAAAGGGTTAAAACCAAATCTAGGATAAATTGCTTTTAATGAATCTATACAGGCTGGAACCTTCTCTTCGTAGGCGATTACATCTTCCCATCTGGGTAAAGCAACAGATACGGCATGTGGCCTATTCGGTAGAGGCTCTCCTAAATCTTTAGCACTCCAGCAAGGATCAGTAAGCAAATTTCTTTCAGTCAAGAGATGTTTCCCAAGGCTTGATTTAAATCAGCACTCAAGTCCTTAATATCTTCACATCCGATGGAAAATCGAATAAGTGAATCAGTAATTCCAATCTTTAATTTGGTTTCTTTGGGAACTGATGCGTGTGTCATTGTTGCTGGGTGGCAAACAAGGCTTTCAATTCCGCCGAGACTTTCTGCCATCTTAAAGTAATGAAGACTTTTGCAAAATGAATAAGTTTGGGCTTGAGTAGCGTTAATAGTGGCAGTAACAATTGCTCCTCCCAGAGTCATTTGCCTTTGTGCTAATTTACACTGTGGATGATCACTCCTGAAGGGATATTGAACTGATTTTATTGCTGGATTGCTGGCTAATTGATTAGCTATTTTAGATGCATTATTTATTTGTTTTTCTAAGCGAAGTGGAAGAGTTTTTATCCCCCTGGTAATAAGCCAGCAATCAAAAGGTGAAGGATTTAAACCAAGAGCTTTTTGGGCGAAATTTAGTTTGTCTCTCCATACGGTACTCTCGGTGCATACCGCACCTCCAAGTGCGTCTGAGTGACCATTGATATACTTGGTCGTGCTAGTTAAAGATAAGGTCGCGCCAAGTTTAAGAGGTCTTTGTAAAAGAGGTGTTGCAAAAGTATTGTCTACAACAACAGGAATTTTCATTTTATTTGAGAAATTACAAATCGCCTCAATATCAAGAATTTTAAGCAGGGGGTTGGTCGGACTTTCGATCCAAATCATCGCAGGTTTGTGATTTGAAATGACTTTTTGAAAATTGGGCTTGGTAAAGTCTATCCATTGAGTTTTTAATCCAAAACGATTGAAAACTTGTTCAAATAATCTCACCGTACATCCATAAAGGTTCTCCTCACAAAGGATTAAGTCTCCAGCTTTAAGAGAGGAAACTATCGCTGTAATTGCTGCTACTCCAGAACTAAATACACTTGCGAACTTACATTCTTCCAGGTCAGATAAGACTGATTCAAGAATTCGAAAATTTGGATTTCCTGAACGAGTGTAGTCAAAGCCACCCTCATTGCCATGAACGAAAGTTGATGTTGGGAAGATTGGAGGCATTATTGATCCAGTCTCTTCAGAAAAATTTTCTTTTGGATGAATGACTCTTGTGTTTACGCCAGTGCTGAACTCCTGTTCTCTTTTTACTGATCCCATATCCTTTGAGTTGTTTGTCTATAGGCTATAGACAAACATGAAAAAACACCTGAAAAAAGGGGCTCAATAAAGAAATTTAATGAGAAAGAATCTATGTGTAGCTCTATACCTTTCTTGAATAAGTCAAGATTTTAGTTGTAGCAACCAATTATAAAGAAAATTAGGTTGGATCTAAGTTTGACTATTTATTCCACAGATCGCACAATAAACACGAAATCGCTCTGATTGGCTATCCGTACAAACTCGTTCTCACGATTATCTTATTCGGGCGCGAGCATTAAAGAAGGAACAAGAAATTGGATTAATTCGCGATGAATTTATTTGAAAATATCTTTCATAATCAAGTCTTGATGACTTTTCTGATTGCATCAATATGGATCGTTCCAGGTTTTGTATTTACCAGAATGACAAATAAAAAATTCAAGCGAAGAGAACTCGCAAGACAAGTTAAGAGAGTCTCAAAACTTTATCCTTCTTCTTAGTTTAGAAAGGTCAAAAATTAATAGTACAGCGTCTTAAAAAAAAGCGTGTTTAATCATTGTATAAAGGGCTCAGGATATTTAGCAAAAGCCCCTTACGAGATTTGTATAACCCAAGTATTAATCTTTCTGACTTATTAAACAAACTAATAGGTAAAAATTACCCGAACTGGTAAGCCCTACATAGACCGCCTACGAGAAAAGAGAACTAACTTCTACATTAATCTCACCCTCACATAAATAATTAGAAATCGATTGGCTATGCATGCAATAACTAAATTTACTGCTGCTAAGCTGTTGGTTCTTTTTAATTTCCCAGCGATCCTTTTGTTGGCTGGGGCTTTCGAAATTGGTTCTTCAGTACATGCATGATCATGGCTTCATTTAATGAAAGATTTAGTGAATCAAAAGTTAAAAAGTATATTCCTCTTTTTGTTGTTGGAAAGTTAGCCATATTGACAGGTTTTCTTCTCTACATGAAGCAGGGGTAAGAAATGACAGTACAAGAAAGAATTAAAGCTGCTGAACTACGAATTAAAGATCTACAAACTCAGATTCAATCTTTGAAGAACGAGAAATGAAATTTACAAAGAAGCTTTTCCAATCACTAAAAAACCTACAACTAGTTTGGAGAGAGTAATATTTAATTAGTCAAAAAACATCTGCATGTTTTTTGATTGAGGCTTATACGACAAATTTTTACGCTTAACACGACAAAGGCTAAGCATTAAAAAACTCAGTAAGTGATAAATCATTTCTTTTTAACAAAGCAAAAGTTGTACCCTTGTAACCTTTGCATATACGTAAGTCGGGAGATAATACAGTTGTATCTAGCCAACCTTTTTGAGTCTTTTTTATTTCTGATAGGAAACTAATCTTTTTATCTAGTAACTTTGGACCTATTATTCCTGCTTTTTTTAAGCTAATGTTTATACGTTTCTGATCAATAATTTCTAAGCTAGCAAGAATGTTAGTAGAAAATAGCTTTCCTGCAAAACCTTTTGGTCTTAATAAATTTAGTCCTCTACTTCTCTTTGGCTCAAGTATCTGTAAGTTATCTAATAGCGGTGAATAACTTAAAAGAGGTGAGTTAGAAGTACTCCATCTAAGTTCCCATACACCTGTGAGCAGATCAATTTGCTTTGTTATGTCTACAGAGGATTCGTTTTCAGCTAGTTTAATGAGCTCTACGATCTGATTTGATTTAGGGGTATGTATAAGAACTTCTATCAATTTTGATATCGCACTCATGATTCTTATTTGTTTAAAATCTACAGCTCTTCAATATTTATCTGGTTGGCATAAAGAACGTGTGGCTGGTCTTTACTACCCTCACTTGCTTGAATCCATTCTTTGTACTCTTCTTTAAGAGCTTTTTGATCAAGCCCATCAAGTTCCATTAGTCTCTTTGAAGCATCATTCATTGTTATTTCAAGAGTCCTTTTTAAGCTGATAGTTGGAATTTTCATACAAAGTTACCAAATAGAGAGTCAGCTAAAAAATTACAAACAACAAAAGCGAGAGTCATCGCTAGTGGTTTTTGAAATAAATCATTAGAAGAGTTCATTGGATTTTATTAGTAGTGACCAATTGAGCTAACGAAGCATGCTAAAGCTCCGCAATAGATAAAAAACAAACTCATTTCTAATGGTCTACGACTAAAGAATGAGAGGTAGAAAGTAGTTGACTTCATGTGGATCGCTAGAACAATTTAAAATGATTGTTTGATTTTTTCTTTGCTGCTTTTTGTATACGGCAAAGTTCAGTCATCTCTGGTTTAGGGATGCTGAAAGGGGTAAACAATTTCATAAAAATCTCCCTTAACTCTTATGTTTTAGGGCATTCGGAGGTTCTTTAGATGTGTAGAACCCCCTAATAGAAAGTAGTACTTGCACTACAACCTTCGATCATCAAATCTGCCTTAGATGGAATTAAGTTAGCCATAATATTTACTCCATATCACGTTATTCTATTCGGGATTTTGATAATAATTAGTTCAGCCTCAATTGTTCAAATGTCTACTGCAGAACCTAGTTAGTCATAATAAGTTTAACTAATATTATACAGATTTATTTTCATTTGCCCTTACTTATCTAGACACGAGTAGGTCAAGAAAACTAAATGCATTTAATCATTTTGTAGTTCCAATTCCGGAAGATGCGAAACAGCTTTCATATGCAGAAAGGGAATCAATGGGTAAAAGAATTCTATAATCGTCTTATGTTTATAGTTAACCGAACGATTCAATCTCACGAAACTCATTTGATTCTCTGATCATATATATATTCGATATAAATCAATGAAAAAATTAATTCCGTTATTATTCCTTTCATCTGCAACTCTTTACTCCACTATTGGTACATTGCCTATTAATGCTATGGGCTGCAGTTCATCTACCAACAAAGTCGAGGTGGTTTGTGCTGAAGGTGATATTGATTGTGAAAAGAAACTAATAGAAGATCGAATCAATTAAAATGTCAATTCACACTCCTGATTTTTACGAATCAATTGTCGAAGCCTGTGAACGTGGTGAGCTCTGGGAGGTTGAATTACCTTCTAATACTCCTACTCAGCTAGAAATTGATTTTAATCTTAATAATGCTTAGCCAATTAATTGTTATTTGTTCAGCTGGTTTGCTTGCCCTGGGTGGTATATGGGTATTGATTTCTGGTTTTGATGATGACGATAATGATGGAGATGGCATGACTTTCCCAGAGTTGCAAGGATTGGGGACTTAGTCACGAAAATAATCTTTTTAAAGGTCTATTTAATGATGCTTTTTCTCATAAAGTGAAAGCAAAGAAAAGTCTCTTATGGCTGATTTTAAATTAAACTCTGATTCAGATGATGTAGGAACCAAATTCAAGATCATTGTAATTTCAGTTACATTGGGTTTAAATGCAATTGTTTTTATTTGGTATTTTTTCTTTTCAGGTCTTACCTAAGCCTTGCCTTTAATAGATTATTTGTTTATAGATATAGAAGGGTGATTTAAAAAATTGGTCAAAGAAATTACTATTTACGAAGCTTTTGATGGCTCAAGATTTGACTCTCTTGACGAAGCCAATGACTACGAAGAATGTTTAAAGAATCAAGCTATAAGAGCGTTATGCAATCATGACTATGACGGATGGGAAGACTATATGTTTACTCGATCTAAGTAAACTAACTAAAAAAGATATTCAATTACATCATCGCTGAAAGTAGTAGGAGTTACTCCAAATATTTGAGAGATCTTTTCCCGACTCAATTAAGATTTTTTTATAGCTTTTAATTCTTGAAATCTACAAATTCGCTGATAAATGCTTTAAAACTAGAAATCCATCTACCTATTCTTGATGAAGAAGTAAGAGATTTAGCTAGTAGATCGATTTGTTCCTTTCTAACTTTGTATTTAAGTTCAAGTTCGCTTTTTGCAATAGCAAGGTTTGCTTGTTGAATAGAGAAATCATTCTTTCCTTCCCAGTCGTCGATATTTGACTTTAATTCTTCAATATCCATAGTTCTGCACTTGCTGATAAACGTCTGTAAATCATCAGGTTCGGAACGCATGAAAAATGTTTTATTTACAAGCAAAATCTAACTTGTAAATAAAATATCAAGGATGGGTAAACCCACTTGTAATTGGGCTATTTATACTTATCAGGATTATCAATATATCTAATCATTGGATGAAAATCTTTCTAATTAGTTGCGGTATTTAGGGTTTGAGGCTTAAAGCGCTTAAGGATTAGAAGAAGCCGTACCGGACCGAATCTTTACTCTAGAAGACTGGTGCTTTACATTTCTTTACATAATTATTTTTGATAATGACTTCTTCTTCTTCTTCTTCTCAGGTAATCACTGAGTACGGCAAGCAAAACATCTTTGGCCGTGAAACACAGCCCCAGCTTGTCGAAGACTACACAAGTTATCCAGAAGAAGCAGAAAAGACAAATGGTCGTTGGGCGATGATTGGCTTTTTTAGTCTTCTCGTTTCTTACTTTACAACTGGTCAAATCATTCCTGGAATCTTTTGACTTCTGAATCACCTTCAGCATCTGGCAACTACATCAACGAAGTTGAGAAGTTCAAACCAGAAGACGCCGAGAAAACAAATGGTCGCTTGGCAATGCTCGGCATGATCGCTCTACTCGGTGCCTACTCAATAACCCACCAAATCATTCCTGGAATCTTCTAAAACAATTAATCATGCAACCATCTAACAAAACAATTCTAGAAAGAAGCATCGGCAGACCAGCCATGATGGCCTTCGTTCTACTAACAGGTATTTACCTAACAACCGGTCAACTTATCCCAGGTGTCGTTTAATGACTACTCAAAATAACAACAACAGAAACATTGATCCTGAAAAGGTAACTGCAGAGAGACTTAACGGCTATGCAGCATTGTTTGGATGCATTGCTCTAGTCGGTGCCTATGCAACAACAGGTCAAATCATCCCAGGTTTCGTGTAATGAAAAATCAAACCACTGAAACGCCAAGAGTAGAAGAAAGCAAAGTGTTTGCTGAACGACTCAATGGTTTAGCTGCCTCTGTTGGATGCTTAGCTCTCATTGGTGCATACTTAACAACAGGTCAAATCATTCCAGGTTTTGTGTAATGAATAAAGAAACGAACTACTGGAAAACAGCAGAGCAAATGAACGGTCGTCTAGCGATGATGGGCTTCTTTGCTGCAGTCATTAACTATGGATTCACAGGTTGGATTGTTCCTGGAATTGTTTAGGAGTCAATTTACAATCTTTCTTTAGCCTCTCCTTTTATTGCAAGGGAGAGGCTTTTTGATTTGCCAAATTAAATATTTATTTTTAAGAGATCGATTAAGACATGATCGTCTACTTAAAACCGAACCTTCGCTTCTATTGTCGATCTCTTAGCATCTAAGAAATATTTGAACAATGTTTAAAATCTTTCGTACAAAGTGGTTTAAGTCCGCGCCAGTAGTCGCGACACTATGGCTTTCTAGTACAGCAGTCATCCTCATTGGAGTTAATTATGTTGCTCCCGACTACCTATTCATGCCAATGAGTTAACTTGTGGTCGAAGGCTTGAAGGGATGTTTATATAGATTGAACTATCTTCGACACTATTGCGTAATTTATTTTTTCTATCGTTAACGGCATTGCTAACTGCATGTACTAATCATGGAGGGGGATATGGATCCTTACCAAAAGCATTTGCGATGGGTCCAGGGGTTCCAGAGGAGCGTACTTGTGAAAACACTTCATTCCATGATAACTATTGTGCTACTGGCGAACACCCCAATCTATGTGATTGTTGAGGTTAGGTCCTACATGACCTAGGTATAAGCATTCAGTTATTGCAACCTTTGTCTAGGTTGGTTTGACCCCTATTCGTCTTGGGTTTGGCAATTCACTAGAGAAAACAATTTCAATTAAATACCCAAGATTTAAATAGGGAAGAATTAAATATTTTCGATTGTATGAGCAGAATATGAAAGGAACAAAAGTTAAATAAAAAAGTAAAACTTTCCAAACGAATCACAGTCAGAACGTTAAGTCGCTAAAACATAATTCCTAACTTTACTGATATGAGTCATTTGATTTTTGGTGGTTTGATATCAACCCCAGCTCCCACTGCTCCAATTGTAGGAATTGCTTTTATTGCTTTGTTTGCAATCGTTGGGCTTATGGTTGGACCTGACTATGACGGAATGAATGCGCCCGCATTAGGAGATTCCAAAGATACTAATCAAGGCTAAATCATTTCTTGATTAGTAACTCAAATATTGGTTGATTAAAAAATCAGTTAGTAGATTTTTAAAGTCTATTCACTGATTTTTTATTTTTAATTATTTCTAGAAAATACCTGGGATGAATTGACCAGTTGTTGCATAAGCGCCTATTCCAGCAACGATGCCTATCATCGCCATCAAACCATTAAAACGTTCAGCACCAGAATTCATGACTTTTTAGAAAAAATTAACTTTAATCATTGTGTTGAGTGTTCGAGAGCGGAATACCGAACGATCATCAATAAGATTGAATATAAAAAAGCTTAATTTCATCAAGCTCAGCTAGTCAGTTTTGACATTGTTGTTTTAGTTTCGTTTGGCTGACTGTTGAATGTAGTTTGACTTCTCTTTCAAAGGTTTGACCCCAGTCATCTTCCAAATAGGTCAAGCTAGCTAAAAGACGCACAGTGATAGGGGTATGTGTATGTTTTTGATTAATGTTTGATAGTGTTTCTATAAGTATTTATTATCTGGTTTTGTATTCACATATACGATAAACAAGCTTAGTAGAAGACATTGAAGATGCCTGTGGCCACGTATCTGAAGGATAAGCAAAAGAAAATTGAATCAAAATATCATCAAGTTGCCAAACAATTTGAATCGAAATATGAGCTAATCCATCGGAAGGTAACCTCAAGGTTTCATAGAGAAGTACCTGAAATAGAACTCGTTCGTTCAAGCCTTAATGATTTGATCGCAAAATCTACAGCATCGGTTGAAAGGAAAATAAAATCAAAAAGTAAAACATCTATCTTCTCTCAAACGTCTACTAAAAAAGGAGCTAACTCTTATCAAGAAAATATTGATTGGACACGAGGTAGATTCTCAGGACAAACAATACAAATCGTTGTAAGGGATGGCAAAATAATGGAGAAGGTTTTCTTAACTCCTAAAGGAAATAAGATTTCTGTTAAGAGAAGCGAGTTAGGACTACTGTTGAGATGAATTCTGATTTACAAAACACGGTCATATTCTTACGTCTCGGTAGGTGAGTTTTTTGGTCATAACTATCAATGTCGCCTGATAAAAGGATCTATCAAGACCCGAAACCAGGTTGTATTCAATGTATTAATTTGAACATTTTCTTTCAAAAAGGTAGTTATAGCTTGATTGTTTATCTGTGGATAGCTAGGTTGAAGCTCTATCGAATCTCTGAAGGGTTGTCTTTCTTTGTTCGTTGGTTTCTCCATATTCATTTAAGAAGCTATAACCACAGTCCTTTCAGGGTTTAAATAAGTTAGATATATGAATATAAGCCAACGTATTACTATTGCATGGGCGGCTCAGAGGGTTTCTTATCTCGATAGCCTTAAGAGGTACGAAGATGGCTACGCTGTTAGCCAAGAATTCTGTGAATGGACTACCTGTTTGAATGTCTATCCAGAAGGACTTAAAGCTGCAACGCTAAACGTTCCAGATTTCAACAAGGAAAACCGTACTAGACAAGCAACGCAATCGTAAAATCACTTAGCCAGAATATTTAAACGTTGGGATCAGCACCAACGAGAGTTAGGAAGACTGTTCTATCGGAAGCCAGTCTTCCTCTTATTGCTAATTAGTTATTGAAATTTAGAACAATGAGTCACCACAACGCTACCCTTAATTTCTCTCATGCACGATATAAGAACAAGGCTTCTTTAAGTGAATTAGATCGAGAAATAGAAATGGGAGAACTAAGACTTAGATATATACAGCTAATGAGAGATGTTCATAAGATTCTTGGAAAGGAAGATGCGATTGAATTGATTAAAGAATCAGAGGGTATCTGGGAAAAACTTACTTCTTGACTGGGTTTTAGTACAAGGAAAACACATTAGTTTATTTTTTAATCCTCTAGATAGCTATCTTTAAAAGTCCTTCTTCGTCCTTTGATTCCATATTCAATTTCTGTTAGCTCCTTCGATTCTCTACCCATATCTAGCTTTGCGTAATACCTTTCGCAGACTGCAATGCTATGACCCGCAAGCTTAGCGACGTCATAAATATCCTTGCCTTGCAAAATCAAATTGCAAATGAAAGTGCTTCTTAAGCTGTATGGGGTGTAGTTCCTATCGCTAAAGACATAGGGTTTCAATTCGTCTCCACATAGTTCGATCATCCTTATCCATATTGTATTTAACATTGAGTATGGAAATTGCTTCATCTCATTAGCTGGGTTGCCAAAGATTAAATCTGTATCTTTAATCTTTTGATCTTGATAGTATCGACTTAAGTACTCTTTTTGTTCTTTCCTCCATTCAAGTAGTTGACTATCCACTCCATTTGTGGGTACGGCTCTTTGTTTCCCAGTCTTAGTATCTTTTATATAAATAATTGCGATCCGTTTATCTTCTGTTTCCCCTTTGGACTTGCTCCATCTTCCTACGTTCTCCCTTTTGACATCACGCCATCTCAACTTATTCAGTTTAATGTTTGGACGTAAGCCACTGTTTTTACAAATTAAACACCATCGATAAAACAACTGATTGAAGTAGACACCTTTACCTTTTACTGAATACTTAGCGGGACCTCTTCCTGTCTTTCTGTTTTTAATCATCTGCTTCAAAGTCTTTACTACTAAATTCCAGTTCCCTTCTTCTATGAGAGGCGGGTTGGCGTCTATTTCGGATTCTTTAGTGACTATCTTTGGCATTAATCTTTTTCATCTAGTGAGTTGATTAATAATCCTCTTGGTTTGCAGTAGCCAATGAAAAAATCGTTAAAGTAAACCAGTTCAATTCTTCTAGTCGACTTTTTTGCTTTTCTCCAAGTTATGTACTCTTGAAAAGTGTTGTTATCTATTTGGTGGGTTTTCTCGATTCCTTTGTAGCTGAGATACTTCTCGAGCTGTTTTTAACCTTGTGCTTTATTTTGTAGAGATTTTTCTTTTAATAGAACAGCATCTACTTTTTTTTCTCTTCATCAAGGAAGTTATTGAGTCACTTTCTAATACTGACTTTCTTTGACCTAACCATATTCTCGGTAATCATTCTTGCGCGTCTTCTTGGACTATTGCTTTCGATTTCATACTGTGCTTTTCTGATCGCTAACTCTTGCGCATGCTCTAAGATTTCACTTCTTAATGCGTTATGTGCATCGAGTGACTTATCAATGGCAGCCTCTAACGTATTGGCTCCATCAATAACTTTTTATCTGTACTTCTTAGTCCCTGGGATTAGTTCACGATACAAGAAAACATCAGGAGCTCTTGTGAAAGACAAGACAACGCCTTTACCTCCGAAAACTTTTGATTTCTCTGCAATATTCGGCATGAAAAAAACTCTTGCCATACTGAAAGCAGCGCAGCAAGAGTTTGACTAAAGTTGGACTGAGGTTAAGAAAAGCCAGTAATAGACTAGTTCTAAACTTTTCTTGAGTAATACTCAACAACTAACAATTCATTGATTTCTATGGCAACCCATTCCCTATCTGTCTTTGCAGATATCTTTGCCGAAAGCTTAGTTTTATCAAGCTCAAGGTGTGGAGGAACATTCGCAAGACCTGGAAACTCTAAGTTTGCTTGAGCCAATTGCTTAGAAGCTTTGCTATCTCGGATTGCGATAACATCTCCAGCTTTGCATTGAAAACTTGCAATGTCAGTGATCCGGCCATTAACGGTGACATGTCCGTGGTTTACTAGTTGCCTTGCCCCTGGGATAGTGGGTCCAAATCCAAGTCTAAAACAAATATTATCAAGCCTATTTTCCAAAAGCTTTAAGAGATTTGTTCCAGTGGAACCCTCTTGAGCACGAGCTTTCTTTACATAGCGAACAAGCTGGCGTTCAGAGATTCCATAATTGAATCGAAGTTTTTGCTTCTCTTCGAGTCTGATCGCGTATTCAGAGCGCTTGCGACGGGCTTGGCCGTGCTGACCTGGTGGATGGGACCTTTTTGCGGCCTTCCGGGTGAGACCAGGAAGGTCTCCCAAGCGACGCGTGATCCTCAGCCGAGGTCCGCGGTATCTAGACATAGGGGTTTAATTTAGGAAATGTTTACTGGTAAAGGGTACTCTGGGCATAAATCCATAGTCCCCCTTTCAGCAGTTCATTATTCTATCTAAAGATGCTTACAAAGATCAATAGAGTTATTGCATTTCTCTTTGTTGGTTTAATTTCCTTTTATCAGAAGTGGATTTCGCCATTGTTTGGACCGAGTTGTAGATTTATCCCTAGTTGTAGTGCTTATGGGATAGAAGCTGTTAATAAGCATGGCCCTTGGAGAGGTGGTTGGCTGACTTTGAAAAGATTAAGCAAATGTCATCCTTTTACTCCTTGTGGGTGTGACCCCGTTCCTGAAAAATGAAATCAGAAGTATTGATCTTATATTCACGAGAAGGATGCTGTTTGTGTCAAACACTTGAAAAGAAATTGTCTAATATATGTCTAAAAAATTTAAAACCTTCTATGGTACTTTCCATTGTCGATATAGATAGCAAAAAAGTGCCTTTAGATATTCAAATGAAGTATACAAATCAAGTTCCAGTAATAGTTCTTGACTCAACTAGATTATTAAAAAAAATTGAATTCCCTCGTGTTTCTCCACGTTTAAAGGAAGACATGCTTTTATCTTGGATACAAAAGAAATTGAATATTTTGTACAAATTATCTTAAAAAAATAATCAATTCCTCTTTCTATTTAATTACTGTATTGATTTCAAAGAGAAAAACATAATTTATGTTTTTTTGACAACTAAAATTCTTTTTAATTTCTGAATTATAAGGAGAGTTATTTTGTGATGAAAATTATGCAGGTCTTTTTATACTTAAAATGATCCTTCATTGATTTTTCATCATCAGAGGTTTGTTTTGTCGCGTTATTTACACTCTTTATTGAAAGCAATTGATCTTCAAGTCCCTCCGGAGTTAGCGAATCCAGAAATAAAAAATCTCTCATGTGATTCTAGAGAAATAAGAAAAGGTGATTTGTTCTTAGGCTTAGAAGGTTCACAAGTTGATGGAGGGGCCTATTGGGCAAAAGCACTTAAAAGAGGTGCCTGTGCGGCCATTATTAGTAAAAATGCTTCTATTTTAAATCCACCAACTAATGAAGACCCCGTAGTTATTATCCCGGATCCTGTATCATTATTTATGGGTAGATTAGCTGCAGATTTTTGGGGTAACCCCTCTAGTGAGATTTGTTTGATAGGTGTCACTGGCACAAATGGTAAAACGACTACATCATTTTTAATTGAATATTTGACTACTTCGCTTGACCGCCCATCCGCCTTGTTTGGAACATTAATTAATCGATGGCCTAAGCATGAGGAAACTTCACAATATACAACTACTTTTGCTGTCCCTCTGCAGGCACAACTTAGTAAGGCCGTTCAGGCAGGAGTTGAATATGCAGCAATGGAAGTCAGTTCTCATGCTTTGTCTCAGAATAGAGTTGCTGGCTGTGAGTTTAGTGGGGCAATATTTACAAATCTTTCAAGAGACCATTTGGATTATCACGATTCGATGGAATCTTATTTTGAGGCTAAAGCTAGTTTATTCCGATCACATCTAATAGAAGATGATGGTCCAAGATCAGTAGTTAATATAGACGATAAATGGGGCGCGATATTAGCAAAAGAGCTAAACAAAAAATGTTGGACATGCTCATTAAAAGAGAACTCTCAAACTAGCGAGAAACCAAATTTATATATTAGTAACCTTCAAGTTTTGCAAGATGGATACA
Source organism: Prochlorococcus marinus str. MIT 1214 (assembly GCF_027359355.1). NCBI lineage: Bacteria > Bacillati > Cyanobacteriota > Cyanophyceae > Synechococcales > Prochlorococcaceae > Prochlorococcus > Prochlorococcus marinus. The sequence continues at coordinate 1,797,573 of NZ_CP114777.1, forward strand.
AGGGAAAAGTGCATACGCCCTTCGGGGAGGGAAAATTTTTTTCACCACTAATAGGCGATTTTAATTTAATGAATATGTTGCAAGCAGTAGGAATTCTAGTTCAAAGGGGACTCCCATTAAATGATCTTTTGGCAGCTTTGAGCAAGTTCCCTGGAGTGCCAGGGAGAATGCAATCGATAAATATGGAAGGATTTAAAGTCAAAGACGGCTATCCACTAGTTATAGTAGATTACGCGCATACACCGGATGGTTTGCAAAATGCTTTAATCGCATCGAGATCATTGACCCAAAAAAAATTAATTTGTGTTTTTGGTTGTGGTGGTAATAGAGATAAAGGTAAAAGATCTAAGATGGGAGAAGTTGCTGCTAAGCTTGCAGATTATGTAGTTGTGACATCTGATAATCCTCGGAAAGAAGACCCAAGCGAGATTATTAAAGATATTGAAAAAGGTATAACTTTTGATTCTGAAATTTTTGTTGAGCCAGAGAGATCCATAGCAATTAGACTTGCCATAGAAAAAGCCAAGAAAAACGACGTTGTTTTAATCGCAGGGAAAGGTCATGAGGATTATCAAATTCTAAAAGATCAGATAATTTATTTTGATGATCGTGAACAAGCGAGAAAAGCACTATCCTTGAAAAAATTATTTATATAGACTACTTAGACGAGATAAAATTTTTTAGACCAATAACAAGATTATCGATCTCTTTTAAATCTGTAGTGACATGAACGCAAGCACGAAGCCATTTAGGATCTTCGAGAACTCTTATCCATAAATTCTCTTGACCAAGATAGTTGACAACCTCTTCAGGGGAATCAATTCCTTTAATATTAAAACTTATAATTCCTGAAGGTGGAGGACTGTTTAAAACAAGTTCAATATTTTTGATTTGGTTTAGTTTCTCCCACAGGATAGAGCTGAGGCTTTTAATTTTAGAAAAGCGCTCGGTCTCATGACCTTCATCTTTTAACATTATTAGAGAGCTCCGGAGACCAGCTAAAAGAGGGACACAAGAAGTCGCTATCTCAAAGCGTCTGCCATCAGAATGAAAAGGAGTTTTATTATTGACATATATCCCTTCTTCAGCTTTTAAGCTTTTCCAACCAATTAATGTTGGGCTTGATTCTTTTAGAACTCTTGTTGAAAGAGCAACAGCCCCCAGTCCCTCAGGCCCGTAAGCCCATTTATGGCCTGTAAACGCATAGATGTCCGCATTGTCACAAGCATCTTTAATTGGGATATGACAAAAACTTTGAGCAGCATCAACTAATAAATAAGGTTTACTTGAATGCTCTTTAAGTCTTTTTGAAATATGTTTAATTGGCATGATTTGTCCTGTATTCCAAAGGAGATGTGAGAGAACAACGAGCTTCGTATTTTTTTGTAGATATTTATCTATTAATTTAAGTACTTCTTTATACGTCTCATCTTTCTTGTCGTTACCATTGCATAATTTTGATACGGGTAGGATGGCGATTGTTAGATTTTTTTTTCGAGCCAACTCTTTACATGCTGCGACTATCCCAGGATGTTCACAATCGCTAAGTAATAAATTATCACCATCAGAAAAAGGCAGTCCTAGTAAAGGTAAGATACAACCGGAGGTGACATTTTCAGTAAATGCAATTCTCCTAGGATGAATAGCGCAAATCTCTGCTATAAGATTTTTAGTAGTTATGACTTCTTTTGTAATGTATGGCCAAACATTATTTGTGAATGGACCTAAGTTTTGAATTGTTTGCCAGCTCGAAGTTATTGCATTTAATGATTGAGTTGGGAGTGGGCCCTGACCTCCATAATTAAAATAGTCTTTATTTTGTAGGGCGGGCATATTATCTTTGAAAAATATTGGTGACATATGTTTTATCTTTTAGTTGTAGTAACTAAGAATATCTTTTTTTTGCCAACTTACCAATTTAATTATATCTTCTAGTTATGTGAACCTTAACGTCTACCATTCATAATTATTCTCTGGAGAGATTTTAAATCATAAAGTACGTTATTAAAGTATGATTGCTTTTAATTTTTAATTGGTTTATGAATATCAAAAAAGAACAAAAAATCAAAGCTCAAGAATGGGTGGTTATGTTCGATGGGCAAATAAAAAAAAGTGAGAAAGAGATTGATGCTTATGAGCATCATTTGGAAGTTAACAATCAAAAGAGTGAATAGTGATTAGATTTTGTTCCCATCGGGCAAATTAGTGAAAATCATATTCTGTTGAACTTTTGAATTACTTTCTATTTAAGCTGCTTCACCTTCTGTGGCTTTTTATATTAAGATGCTATTCCTAATTAAGTCTTGCAATGAAAATTGATTTTGGTCCTGTAACTTTTAGCAGGATTGCTAGCATCCTTTTAATATTAGGATTTTTTGGTCTTTTAGCTTATAATTCTACTCTCTAATAATGTGCTAATTAATTCTTTAGTGATAAAACAGTTTAATTATATAAATAGGAATAAAATTACTTTATATAGTTTGTTATCAATTTATTTCTAAAGTATTTATTATTTGAAAAATCAGTTAAATATAAATACTTTTTGATTAACCAAACTAAAGATTATATTGGGCCAATTTAAGTAGTTTCCATTTTTAGCTCTCGTTGCCTTTATTCATACAGTAGAATCAGATGAATTAATTAACGCGAATGGAAACCTCAACTACTGATCCGACCTTATTGATGCTCATAGGAGGAATAGTTGTTTTACTAGCTGGCTCAGTAGCCTATGGTGTTTATTCAACATTCGGTTCAGGCTCAAAGGAGCTCAGAGATACCATTGATGAACACGCAAAAATGCATGAATTAGGTATTGCTCATGGACATGGTGGAAGTTCAGAGGCCTATGAGATGTCTGGAAAGCTTCAAAAGGATCAAATTTCGTAAAAAAAGAATCATTTCCTAAATTTTGATAAAAACTTTATTTATTAAAGAATTTCATTTAAGAAAATTAATCTAGTGGGATGTAATATTGAGTAAATAAGTTGGAAATTAACTCCTTGGATGCAGCAAATATTTGTTTTGTGAAAAAAAAATTATCTGAGCAATTCTCATGTTGATCAGTACATTAACTGGATTTGCTGCTGGGGCAGTACATGTTGTTAGTGGAGCTGATCATATGGTCGCAATGGCCCCTTCATCAATCCGAAAACCACGAGTAGCTTTGATTGATGGATTAGCATGGGGGATTGGACACTCAGCAGGGGTTTTAATACTTTCAATATTTGGGATTTTAGCTAAGGATTTTATTAGAATTGAATTAATTTCTTCTTATGCAGAGTTTCTTGTTGGTATAAGCCTTTTGATTGTGGGGTTCCTAGCTATAAGGACTTCCTTGAAAGTAAATATTCACATGCATCAGCATATGCATGGAGATGAAAAGCCTCACAAACATTTTCATTTCCATTCACCTGGAAATAAACTTAATAAAAGTCATACTCACGCCGCAACGGGATTAGGAGTTTTGCACGGGTTTGCTGGCGCTAGTCATTTGGTTGCAGTTATTCCTGCATTGGCATTACCTTTGCTTGGAGCGTTGGCTTATTTATTTGCATATTTACTTGGATCAGTCTTCGCAATGGGATGCGTTGTTTTAGGTATATCTTTTGCAACGAGTAAAGCGAATAAAATGTTTTATCCTTTCTTGATGCGATCAATAGGAGCACTATCAATAGTGACAGGAATATTTTGGCTTCAAAAGACTTCGATTCTAACTTTTTAAAAGTCTTGCTTCATGAATTACACAGCTAGCCTTCTTGCTTTAGGTGGCTTCTTTTTATGGGTTGTTATTGCGACATTGATTTGGGCAAGAAGAATGAGAAAACTTAAAAAAGAATATTCTCTAAATAAAAAAAATTCAAAAATTAATTGATACATCTTTTTCCATCTTTAGATACATATTTATCAGTGAAATTGATTAAAGATTATGTATGATCGTTCAAATATAAATAAGATTGATGAAAGGTGTTTTGTTTTTCTTAGGTTCCATCTTTAGATGGCCTGTCCAGAAAAGTAAAGAGTTTTTGATTCTGCATGTTTACCTTTTAGGAGTATATGGAGTAACTTTTTTGCTAAGAAACATAGGTTTAGAATTGTCTAACCTTATTTTTACAGTTGGTCTATTAGCTCCAATCAGTTATCTCATTTATAACGGACTCCCTTTAGATTGTCTTAACTATAAATCAGCAATAAAAAGGGAATTAAGTTCTTTAATGGAATAACAAAGGTTAATTTATAAAACTTGTATTACTTCGCTAACCTCTGGAATCATTTCCCTTAGCTTTCTTTCAATACCCATTTTGAGAGTCATTGTGCTACTCGGGCAACTTCCGCAGGCACCTTGAAGTCTAACTTTGACGATTGGCCCATCTATTTCAGCTATCTCTACATTTCCTCCATCAGCCATGAGAAATGGTCTTAATTCATCAAGAACCTTTTCAACGTTTTCTGTGGTCAGTGCAAGAGTTTCGTCGCTCATTTCGGCTTTCTTAATTTAATTTTGCTTAGCTTAGTTAATTGCAGGATAGTCTGTATGTAATCTTGATAAAGATTTTGTTTAATACCAGTGCCTCAGAGTCTGAAAATACTTATGACGCAATATTAGTCGGAGCAGGAATTATGAGCTCAACTCTTGCAGTACTTCTGCATGAGCTTGAACCAGATTTACGATTGCTGCTTGTTGAAAGATTATCTTCTGCTGGTTTGGAAAGTAGTTGCGCCAAGAATAATGCTGGAACAGGACATGCTGCTAACTGTGAGCTTAATTACACTCCAATTCAAGAGGATGGCTCTCTAAGTACCATCAAAGCTTTTGAAATAAATAAATCATTTGAGCAAAGTTTAGAATTTTGGGCATCCTTGGCAGAAAAAGGGAAATTGATACCAAAAATGTTTTTAAATAAGTTGCCACACATCAGCCTTGTTTTTGGAGATAAAGATATTTCTTTGCTTAAAAAAAGGTTTTCTGAACTTAGTTCTCATGCCGCTTTTGCTCAAATGGAATTTACCAAAGATCCTGGAGAATTAAAAGATTGGATTCCATTGATTATGGATGGGAGGAAACAGAGTGAAAAGATTGCTGCGACGAGAATTCAAAGAGGAACTGATATTGATTTTGGGAATTTAACTCGCTCATATATCAATCAACTTGAGGGGGTAAATTCTATTGAGATTAACTTTTCTACTAATGTTGAAAATCTTGAACAAGATAGAGAAGGAGATTGGTATTTATCTTTAAAAGGAGCAAAAAAAAATAGAGTGGTTAGATCAAAGTTTGTTTTCCTTGGGGCAGGAGGAGGAGCTTTATCTCTTTTGCAAAAATCGGGAATTCCAGAAGGCTTGTCATATGCAGGGTTTCCTGTCAGCGGCAAATGGTTGATTTGTGATGAGGAGAAATCAACAAAAACACATAATGCAAAGGTTTATGGAAACGCAGCAGTTGGAGCACCACCAATGTCTGTACCGCATTTAGACACAAGATGGATAGAGGGAAAAAGATCTCTTTTGTTTGGTCCTTTTGCAGGATTTAGTTCGAATTTCTTAAAATATGGATCAAAATTGGATTTGTTTAGATCGATCAAAACAACTAATCTTTTCTCTATGTTGCAAGCAGGATTAGACAATATAGATCTAGGGAAATACTTACTAAATCAATTAATACAAACAAATGAGGATCGAATAGAAACTTTAAAAAGATTTCTTCCTATGGTTTCACCTGATGATTGGAAGCTTTCAATTGCAGGGCAACGGGTTCAAATCATTAAACAAACCTCTAAAGGGGGTGTTTTGAAAATGGGGACAGAAGTTGTTACTTCATCAGATGGATCTTTAGCTGCTCTGCTTGGAGCTTCTCCTGGTGCAAGCACAGCAGTAACAATCATGATTGAAGTTTTAAACCGGTGCTGGCCGGAAAAAATGAAATCAAGTAAATGGAGAAATAAAATCTTAGAGCTTTTTCCCAGTTTTGGGACAGATATTAATTCAAATCAAGAAGCACTTTTGGCAATTCGCAAAAGAAACGATTTCTTACTTAAATTAATTTAAAACTTTAATACTGGTGAGCTATATTTAATCTTTATTCAGAGTCGAAGTGATAAATGAATATCTTGCTCCTTTGATTGCTTTCGTATGACTAATGTGCCCATTTCTCGTCTGAGGAACTTCTGCATAATTGCTCATATTGACCATGGTAAATCAACCTTGGCAGACAGGCTTCTTCAGGACACTGGTACTGTCTCCTCTAGAGACATGCAAGAACAATTCTTAGACAATATGGACCTTGAGAGAGAGAGAGGAATAACTATAAAATTACAGGCTGCGCGAATGAATTATAAAGCGGATGATGGAGAGGAATATGTACTGAATTTGATTGATACTCCTGGTCATGTCGACTTTTCTTATGAGGTGAGTAGATCATTGCAGGCTTGTGAGGGGGCTTTGCTAGTTGTTGATGCTAGTCAAGGAGTTGAAGCTCAAACTTTGGCCAATGTTTATCTTGCCTTGGAAAATGATTTAGAAATTATTCCTGTTCTCAATAAAGTTGATTTACCTGGAGCTGACCCTGAGAAAATCAAAACAGAAATTGAATCAATTATTGGTTTAGATACATCTAAGGCAATTTCCTGTTCTGCTAAAACAGGGGTTGGCATTCCAGAAATACTTCAAGCAGTAGTAGATAGAATACCTTCTCCGAAAGACGATGCTGATCAAGCTACAAAAGCACTTATTTTTGATTCCTATTACGACCCTTACAGGGGGGTTATTGTCTATTTCAGAATCATGAGTGGTGGCATAAGTAAGAAAGACAAGGTATTACTTATGGCTAGTAAAAAAAGTTATGAGTTAGATGAAATAGGCGTTATGGCGCCTGATCAAGTAAAAGTAAATTCTCTTCATGCAGGTGAAGTTGGATATTTAGCTGCATCAATCAAGGCCGTTGCTGATGCAAGAGTTGGGGATACAATTACGTTGCAAGATAGACCAGCTGAAGAAGCTTTACCAGGTTATACCGAAGCCAAACCAATGGTTTTTTGTGGTTTGTTTCCAACTGATGCAGATCAATATCCAGATTTAAGAGAAGCTCTAGATAAATTACAGCTATCCGATGCTGCATTGAAATATGAACCTGAAACAAGTAGTGCAATGGGATTTGGTTTCCGTTGTGGATTTTTAGGTTTATTACATATGGAAATTGTTCAAGAGCGTTTAGAACGCGAATATGATTTGGATTTAATTGTTACGGCACCCTCCGTTATTTATAAAGTGAAAATGACTGATGGAGAAGTTTTGATGATCGATAATCCCGCTACACTTCCAGATCCTCAAAAACGTGAAACCATAGAGGAACCTTACGTTCGAATGGAAATTTATGCTCCTAATGATTACAACGGAACTTTGATGGGACTTTGTCAGGACAGAAGAGGAGACTTTATTGATATGAAGTACATAACGACTGATCGAGTCACTCTCATTTATGAAATACCTTTAGCAGAGGTTGTTACCGACTTCTTTGATCAGATGAAAAGTAGAACTAAGGGATACGCTTCTATGGAATATCACTTGATTGGTTATAGAGAAAATGATTTAGTCAGATTGGACGTTTTAATCAATTCAGAGCGAGCAGATCCTTTAACGACAATCGTTCACAAAAATAATGCTTATGGTGTGGGAAAAGGACTTGTTGAGAAATTAAAAGAACTTATTCCAAAACAGCAATTTAAGATTCCTTTACAGGCTTCAATTGGGAGTCGAATTATTGCAAGTGAAGGTATTAGTGCCTTACGAAAAGATGTTTTGTCCAAATGTTACGGAGGCGATATCTCTAGAAAAAAGAAATTATTGAAGAAACAGGCAAAAGGGAAAAAACGAATGAAGTCTATGGGGAAAGTAGATGTTCCCCAAGAGGCTTTTATGGCGGTATTGAAATTAAATAATGATTAATAAATGTTTTTATGATCTATGTTTGTTTGGTATAGCTGATCTCACTTGAATTGTATATAAACATTGATACTTCCTGATCCCCTTTCTCTTTCGTTAGGTTTGCCCATATAAAACCTATAATTATTAATGCTGCGATTGTTATTGAGAGTTCCCCTACGGTGAGACCATCATTTTTTAAATGCATCTTAAATTGTATGTATTCTTTTATTTAAGCAATTTTTTTTTTAATTTCTACCTTTTACCGCTAAATTTAATTAGGTCTTATTATTTGACTATTGAATCTGAGAGGTTTTTTAACACGCAAGGATTTGTCGACACGGTTATTGTTCGCTGGACTGATAATTCTATCCGTATATATAGGCATCTCTATTTTTATGCCACTATTAATCTCTTTAAAGATTATTCCTAATGGTGAATTTGGATTAGGGAATCCGATTTTTGCAGCTCCGTCTATAGATCACTGGTGTGGAACAGATCGATTAGGAAGGGATGTTTGTGTTAGAACTTTGGCTGCGAGCGGGGTTGCGTTACAGGTCGTTTTTGTTGCCGTATCTCTTGCAGTTTTCGTAGGAATACCTTTGGGACTTTTGAGTGGCTATATTGGTGGGCTTTTAGATAGGATTTTAGTTCTTTTCATGGATACTCTTTATACCATTCCTGTCCTACTCCTTTCTGTGGTGATGGCATTTTTATTGGGGAGAGGCATATTGAATGCATCCATAGCATTGTGTGTCGTTTATATTCCTCAATATTTTCGACTTGTCAGAAACCAGACTTCACAGGTTAAATCAGAACTTTATATAGAGGCAGCAATATCAATGGGAGCTTCCCCTATTTGGGTAATAAGAAAGTACCTTCTTAAAAATGTCCTGACTTCTGTTCCTGTGGTCTTAACACTTAATGCTGCAGATGCTGTATTGGTCCTTGGGGGACTGGGATTTCTTGGATTAGGTCTTCCTGAGAATATTCCAGAGTGGGGAAGTGATTTAAATATGGCATTAGTTGCATTACCTACTGGTATTTGGTGGACAGCGATATATCCTGGCATGGCTATGTTCGTTTTAGTGTTGGGTCTGTCTTTTATTGGAGAAGGCTTAGAGAAATTTATCAGTGAAACTAGTCTGCAGGATTGAATTATCCTTGAGGGTTGGAATTTAATACCTCATTTTTTCTGTTCTTGGGAGATCATCTATAATTTCACCTTTTTCATTAATTTCTGGATATTCTCTACCTTCATTCTTACACCATTCAGCTACCTCTGGGTAAGCCCACTCAAAGATCTTTTCTTTGTATGTTTCGTCGCTCATACCTTCTCCAGATTCAGGAATTATCTTTGCTGCTTGTCGTTGTCTTAGCGCTTCAAATAATAATGCTGATGCGGCAACTGATACATTTAAAGATTCAACCATACCTCTCATTGGAATATGAATATGCTCATCCATTAGAATCGCGGCTTCTTCGCTTATACCCCATTTCTCGGCACCTAGCACAAATGCTGTTGGCCCTTTGAAATCACATTTTCTATAGTCAATTGATTTTGGATTTAAGTTCGTACCATACAACTTAAATCCTTTTTTTTTAAGGACTTTTATTGCCTCAGAGGTTTCTTTGTATTGGTTTATTTGGACCCATTTTTGACTTCCTTGAGCCGTGCTATTAAATGTTAAAAATTTATCTTTGTTGAAGATCGCATATGCCTCAAGAACACCCACTGCATCACAACTACGTATTATTGCTGAGAGGTTATGAGGCTTTTCAACATTTTCAATTAAGATAGTGAGATCTGAAATTCTTTTGTTCAGTACTGATTTTAGACGTTCAAAACGTCTAGGTAGTAGAGGCATCTCTTATGACTTATAGAACAGTTTGAGCTCTTTGATGATAGTGGTATTTATTCCATATATAAAAAATACATAGCAGTGATTTTATAAAATACTTGATAAATCGCCAAATAAAAAGCTCCTGCCCAATGAGCAGGAGCTTTTTATTTGGCTAAATGAATTTAGGTTTCTATTAAATCTAGAAGCTAAATGCAGTTTCAACAACAACGCCTGTGTCGTCATCACCAGTACTTGTATCTTCAACAGTGAAGAAACCAGGAGTAAGTGTAACGTTGTCGTTCAATGAATAAGTGTAAGAAACTTCAAATCCTGTTGAATCTAAAGAATCACTACCATCAACATCAGTTGAATTGTAAGCAGCACTTAATGTTCCTGGACCAACTTCGTAGTCAACACCAACGAACAAGTCAGTTGCATCAGCACCTGTTTCTGGATCTGTTGTGTCATAAGCAACGCTGAATGTTGCATCAATTGACTCTGGGCTGTAGTAGATACCACCACCGAATGTGTCGTATCCAGTTGTTCCGCCTTCACCGTCGTTAGAAGCGATTACAAGACCGCCACCAAAGCCGTCGCCATTATAGCCAAGAGTGAAAGTTGAAACATCATCACCATCATCAGCGCCGATTCCTACTGTAGAAGAAGCACCACCAACAGAAACGAAACTTACAGAAGCAACTACACCATTGTCATTAGAGTAAGCAACACCAACTCCAGGACCAGTTTCGTTACCAGCCAAAGAATAAGGCATGCTGCCTAGTCTGAATGCGTCTGAATAAGCAGAAGTTGTTGCAGCAACAACATCATCCTGATCAACCAGAGGTCCAACAGTTACTGAAAGATCGCCTACAGGGAAGTTATAAAATAGAGACTGAACATCTAGATCACCTGTTTCAGCACTATCCATGCTTGCAAGTGGGCCACTAGCATTACCAGCTACGATACCTGCAGAGAAAAGGTCTTCACCAGTGAAGCTAGAATTTACATCTAGAGTATATGCATACTGCATATAAAGCTCTTCTTCTGTATCAGATGTTCCGCCATCAGCAACTGAACCAGTTGTGAAAACAGCAGAACCACCAAGAGTTGTTGTTGATGAAAATGCAGTATCTGCATTAGCTGCAACAGGAGCCATAAGACCCAAAGCTGCTGGAGCTACTAATAAACGTGAAAAAAGCTTCATAGTGTCCTCACACATTAAAGAAGTTGTATCAAATTTAACGTTTAGAGGATGAGGTTAAAAGTATCTTATGTTACACCTCTTGAGTTGGCCTAGCCCCTTCTATCTTCTTGAAAGTCATTGCAGTAAGACACTTTTTGGGGATTTAGAGCTATGATTATTTAGATAACACTTTTCTGTGAACTGAATTTTTTAAATGATTGCTTTTGAGTAAAAACCTGTCATCCATAAAAGGCTTAGATGCCAGAAAAGCTGCTTGGGAGGTTATCCAAGCAGTGGGTGGAGGAGCATTTGCAGATGTGGCTTTGGAAAGGATCTTTAATCTCTATTCTTTTAAATCCTTAGATAAAGCACTGATAACTGAACTTTCTTATGGAGCAATTCGTCAAAGATATTTCTTAGATTGTTGGATTGATTCTTTAGGGAAAGTGTCGGCGCGCAAACAACCTCCTTTATTGAGATGGTTATTGCATCTTGGGCTTTATCAAATTTTGAAAATGAAGCGGATTCCTCCTGCTGCTGCTATCAACACAACTGTTGAGCTTGCGAAAACCCATCATTTAAAAAAGCTTGCCCCTGTTGTTAATGGGATCTTGCGATCTGCTCTTAGAAGCAAAGAGAAAGGTCTTTTGCTGCCTAAATCAAATAATCCGAGTTTGGAATTGGCAAAAAACGAGTCTCTTCCCATTTGGTTAGCAGAGGAATTGATTGCTTGGAAGGGAGTCGAACAGGCCGAGCAGATTGCTAAAGCATTCAACAGTGTTAGTCCTATTGACATAAGAGTGAATAAATTGCGTGCAGATTTAAAAGATGTAAAAGAACTTTTTGATTCCTGTGGTATTCAACATCAAGTAATTCCAAATTGTCCTTACGGATTGGAAGTACGAGCTGGTGTAGGTGAACCTAGGAAATGGCCTGGTTATGAAGAAGGTAAATGGAGTGTTCAAGATAGATCTTCACAGCTAATTGCCCCATCATTAGGTCCTTTGCCTGGAGAAAAAATCCTTGATGCTTGTGCTGCACCAGGTGGTAAATCAACACATATTGCTGAATTAATGAATAATGAGGGCAAAATTTGGTCGGTTGATCGATCATCCAGAAGATCGAAAAAAATCTTCACTAATTCAGAGAGGTTAGGGACTAACTGTTTGCAACTAATGGTCGCAGATTCCAATGAATTATTAGTTAAACATCCAGAATGGAAAAATTTTTTTGATCGAATATTAATAGATGCACCATGCTCAGGATTGGGTACTCTTGCTCGCCACCCTGATGCAAGATGGAGGATGAATAAGGATCATATCCAGCAGCTTGTTTTACTTCAAAGTCAGCTACTCAATTCGTTAGCCCCTTTATTGAAAAAAGGAGGCACACTGGTCTATTCCACGTGTACAATTCACCCTGATGAAAATACTAATCAGATAAAAAACTTTCTTAAATTAAAAACTGAATTTTTATTAGAATATGAGAAACAGATATGGCCTAGTGAAGAAGGTAATGGAGATGGTTTTTATATTGCTGTTTTAAATAAATTAAAAAAGTAAATTATATAGGGTGTTAATCCTTTTTGAATAGTTATGATTCTATTTTAAGAATTAAGAATTAATTTTATAAACTAATTAATGAGCTATGTCCTATAGCTATAGCAGTTACAAGCATTCCTAAAATTAGAAATGGTTGTGCACTCGCTTGGTATTTAACATCAAATTTTAATGGATCACGTAATAGCCATATGTCTTGAAATGTGATTTGAGGGACTATTAGCAAAACTAGAATGACAGATGCAAAATGTTGTCCTATCGCTATTAAAACTACTACCATTGCGAGCTGAAAGATATCTATCATGCCTGCACTGATACGACTTGCATTTTTAATACCAAAAACAACAGGAAGTGATTCAAGACCAAGGCTTTTATCCCCTTCCACGCTTTTAAAATCATTGATCACAGCAATTCCTAAGCCTGAAAAGCTATACGCAAGAGTAAGCAGAGCAGTTGTCCAGGTTAAATGTCCAAATAGAGCCTGTCCAGCCCACCAGGGAAGAGCTATATAGCTTGCACCAAGTGCATAATTCCCAAGCCAACCATTTTGTTTAAGTTTTAAAGGTGGTGCTGAGTAAATAAAACTTACAAATGAACCTCCCAATGCCAAAAGAAAGACGGAAGGAATTGTGTGATGTGCCCACAAATCTAATAAATAGGCAACTCCAAGACCGGCAATTAATAAAACCCAAATTTGAAATTTTACTTGGAAAAGTGAAATTGCTCCTGAAGGTATTGGTCTATTAGGTTCATTTATTGCATCAATTTCTCTATCAAAGTAATCATTTATTGTTTGGGTATATCCAGTTAAGAGTGGCCCGCTCATAAACATGCAACTTATCGAAGCAATAATGTTGCTTAATTCCCAGTGATAATTACCACTGGCAGCTGCTCCACATATGACTCCCCATAACAAAGGAATCCATGTGATGGGCTTCATTAATTGCAAACGAAGCTTCCAAATGTTTGTTGTTTCAGAACCTCCTTTTATTCCAAGGAGTTGTCTAGCATCGCTCACTTTGTAATCTCAGGGTTAAGAAACTTCATCTTCGAAGAACCAATGTTTGCTTCCATCATTCATTTTAAGTACCACACCAATGCCACCAATACCATCAGTCATCTTGTAATCGATTACAGTGCCTCTTGGATCCTCAGATAGTTGGTTGATCAAATAAGAAGGTATGCGATCTCTTACACGTTCGATATTGATCTTAATTTTTGAACCTATCCTTGCAAGGGAGGTTGGCTTAGCCATGGCATCAAAATGCTTAAGTTTGGGCAACCATAACAGTTCCCCTGTTTAAAAATCATGGTTGCTTTAAGATTGATCCCTTGTCTTGATGTTTCAAATGGACGAGTAGTAAAGGGAGTTAACTTTGTTGGATTGCGTGATGCAGGTGATCCAGTTGAGCTGGGATGTAGATACAGCAAGGCTGGAGCTGATGAATTGGTCTTTCTAGACATAACGGCAACTCACGAGAAAAGATCAACTTTGGTTGATATGGTTAGACGAACATCCGAGTCGGTAACCATTCCTTTCACTGTTGGAGGTGGGGTAAGTTCTATTAATGGAATAAATGAATTGTTACGAGCAGGAGCTGACAAAGTAAGTTTAAATTCCAGTGCTGTTAAAGACCCTTCGTTGATTTCTCAAGGTGCTAATCGTTTTGGATCTCAATGTATTGTGGTCGCAATAGATGCAAAAAAGAACACAAATATTCCTAATAAGTGGGACGTTTATGTGAGTGGTGGACGTAATAATACCGGTTTGGATGCGATTGAATGGGCAGAAAAAGTATTTGAGTTGGGAGCAGGAGAAATCCTATTAACTTCCATGGACGGTGATGGAACTCAAAATGGGTATGACATAGAACTGACTAAATCTATTTCTGAAAAGGTTCCAATTCCTGTAATAGCCTCAGGAGGAGCTGGTTGCTTGAGACATATTAAAGAGGCTTTTACTCTTGGGAAATCTTCAGCTGCTCTCTTGGCATCCCTTTTGCATGATGGACAATTAACTATAAGCGAAATAAAAGAATATCTAATTAAGGAAAATTTACCTATCAGACCAATTTAATGATTAATATTTGCACTTAAAGATGTAAAATAAATCTCTACACATTAAGCTTTTTGGGCGAGTAAAGATTTTTAGATTTATATGAGGCCTGGTAATACTAAAGCTATAGAGGAAATGTTTAATTCAATTTCTTCAAAATATGACTTTTTAAATGATATATTCAGCTTCGGATTGCATAGATTTTGGAAAAGACGATTGTTGGATATTCTTAATCCAATTTCAGGAGAAAAATGGGTAGACGTTTGTTGTGGAACTGGAGATATGTCAATACTTTTAGCTAGATATATGAAAAGTTCTGAAAATATTATCGGGATAGATTCAGCTTCTCAAGCATTATTAGTTGCGAGAGAAAGATCTCAGCAAAACTATTCTTCAATTGAATGGATAAATTGTGATGCTCTGGAGACAAATCTAACATCACATCAATTCGATGGACTTTTAATGGCCTATGGCTTAAGGAATCTTTCAAGCCCTTATGCAGGGCTTAGAGAGGCTTTAAGAATCTTGAAACCAGGAGGAAGAGCTGGGATTTTAGATTTTAGATCTTTTGAGGGACCTTCCATTCAAGGGCTATTTCAAAAAATTTATCTAAGTTTTTATGTTGTTCCAATTGCATCTCTTCTCGGATTGGGAAAAGAATATTCATATATAAAAAAAAGCTTACTTAACTTTCCTTCAGGTGAAAAACAAATTCATTTGGCACTTTCTGCTGGCTTTAAAAAAGCAAAATATCAAACACTAGCAAAGGGACAAATGGGGATTTTATTACTTGAAGCCTAAAGTTAAATCGTTCAATCTATTCTTAATTCTTTTCTTCTACAAAAACTACATTTACCCCATAATTTAACTTCTCCATTAGGAGAAGGAACTTTGCAAAAAGGACAATTGGTCATGCCACTCTTATCAGTTCTACTTGGATGCCTTTCCCATATTTCTTTTTCACTTTCTCTAGTCACTAAATCAATTGGATAATGTTGTCTAATCCTTATCTCTTTTATCTGATATCCATATGATTTTAAAGATTCAATCAACTCCAAACGGTTGTATTGGAGAGCCTGTCGCCATTGCGGATGGCTTGCTCCGATAGTAAGGACTTTATTTTGAATGTTAAGTGGTGTGCAATTCAATGCGAGTTGCTTCCCAGCTATTTCTTCCCAATCTTGAATAAGACCTCCCACATTTCCTTTCCATGAAGACCTGATTTCTTCCAAGCATGTATAAATTGACTGCTCTCTTTTTGCTTTTGCTGTATGTTTTAAGTCTTCTAAAATCAATTTTAATTAGACACTATTGATGAGTTAGTGCTTAAATCTAGCTAATATTTTTTAAGATTGCATAAAAGAGCTTAATGGGATTATTAGATAGGTTAAGTCGCTTGCTAAGGGCAAATCTAAATGCTTTTGTTAGTGATGCAGAAGATCCAATAAAAATACTTGATCAGTCTGTTTCTGATATGCAAGAGGACTTGGTAAAGCTTCGTCAAGCGGTTGCTATGGCTATTGCAAGTCAAAAAAGACTAGAAAATCAAGCAAATCAAGCAAAAGATCAAATAAAAAATTGGTTTTCCAGAGCTGAATTAGCCTTGAAAAAAGGGGAGGATGATCTGGCTAGAGAAGCATTGAGTAGAAAAAAAACTTTTCAAGAAACTTTTGAATCTTTAACGACTCAATTCCAAACACAAAATGGCCAAGTTGAAAAATTAAAGAAAAGCCTTTTGTTATTAGAGAGAAAGATTGCTGAGGCTCGAACTAAAAAAGATATGCTCAAAGCAAGAGCTCAGGCAGCTAAAGCTCAGCAACAAATTCAAAGCGCAGTTGGTGATTTAGGTAGTAAGTCTGCTATGGCTGCTTTTGAAAGAATGGAAGATAAAGTTGAGGCATTGGAAGCTTCTGGGCAAGCATCATTAGAGTTGGCTGGAGAAGCTTTAGAAAGTAAGTTTGCAGCATTAGAAGGAGGTGACGATATAGAGAATGAATTAGAGACATTGAGGACTCAATTAAAATCAGGTGTCGAGTCAATAGCTTTGCCTCCTTCTGATTTAGATGTGAATGAAATAAAGACAGTAGAAATCAAAGAAGTTGAGGTTGAATTAGAGGAGATGAAAAAGTCAATGGATAATTCTTGATTTTTTTAAGACCACACTACTTTTGAAATATGAATAATCAAAAATTTGATAGAGGGGTTGGGTTGATTTATAGATATCACAAATTAAATCATCCCACTTCAAGATCTTGGAGATTAATTCTTAAACCGATTTGTGCTAGTACAGAAATAGAGCTATCAAATTGGATTGCAAAGAAACCAGTAAAGCAAAACCAACCAATAGCTATATTTTCTTCTTGCCAAAGATTTGGTCAAGGTCAAGCTGGTCGAGTTTGGTATGCACCAAAAGGGGGGGTTTGGGTTAGTGCCGCTATTAGGATAGAAGATATATGTGAAAATAATTCTCAGCTTTACGGGTTAGCGGTGGCATTAGCGTTGGTTGAAAGAATTGAACGGATAGGAGTTAATGTCAAAATAAAATGGCCAAATGATCTATTGGTTGATGGCCAAAAATTAGCTGGGATCTTACCTAGATTATCTTTTAGAGGAGGAAAACTTAGATTATTAAGAGTCGGAGTAGGTTTAAATGTTTTCAATAATGTTCCTGAAGAGGGAGTTTCATTAAAACAAATTATTGGAAATAAAAAGATAAATTTGAATTTTTGGTCATCAGAAGTTTTGCTTGCAATAGAAAGATCTCTAGATTTTTTATATAATAAAAACTTTCTCTCTAGTCAGGTTGAACAAAGATTATGGTCAAAAAAATACATTGATAAAGAAACAGGATATAAATGGGATATTAAAGGATTAGATTCATCTGGAAGGTTAATTCTTTTTAAAGATGATAATGAGAAAGTCTTATCTATATAAACACGATTACCTAAATTAATTATGACTAATCTCTATTACTTTGCCATCTTTAAATCTTGCGATTGTTTTTGCTCTTTGAGCAACATTGTCTTCATGAGTAACTAAGACAATTGTGATTCCTTGATTATGAAGTTGGTCAAAAAGATTTAAAACGTCTTCAGTAGTTTTGGAATCAAGCGCACCAGTCGGTTCGTCTGCTAATAGCAGAGATGGTTGATTGATTATTGCTCTTGCTATGGCAACTCGTTGTTGTTGTCCTCCAGATAATTGATTAGGTAGATTGTTCATCCTGTTCCCAAGTCCTACTCGATCAAGAGCCTCTTTAGCGCGTTTCTCCCTTTCTAAAGAGGGGACGCATGCATAAATCATTGGAAGCATGACGTTCTCAAGTGCTGAAACTTCTTGAAGTAGATGAAATTGCTGAAAAACAAAACCAAGTTCTTTATTTCTAATATCTGCTAACAAGTCATCATCAAGTTTTTCTACTGCAGTTCCATTTAATTCATAAGTCCCATTAGTAGGACGATCAAGGCATCCAAGTATATTCATTGCAGTACTTTTACCAGATCCGCTAGCCCCCATAACGGCAAGGTACTCGCCTTGGAAAACCTCAAGGTTTAGTTCGTCAAGCGCTTTCACTTTGACTGAACCTTCTCCATAAAATTTATTTACATTCGTTAGTCGCGCTACAGATTTTTTCAATGATTTTAATTGGTTAGCCAATCGAACTTTTACTTGCAACAGTAATAGCTTCTCTAAGTAATGGTGTTCCGTTTACCGCACTATCCGCAAAGTTAAATAGAGGGTTTGAAATTATCCCACCAATAGCAGTTACGAGCACACAAAAAACCAAAGCCACTTTGAGAGATGACATCCCTGTAATTGACCATTCTATGGATGGATAGGCTTTTACAACTTCTGAAGCTTCTTTCGGTTCAGTTACGACCATCATTTTTATAACTGATATGTAATAGTAAATTGAAATAACAGAAGTAACCAGCCCAACACTGACTAGTAAATATTGCCCGTCTGCCCATCCAGCAAAAAATAAATAAATTTTCCCAAAGAATCCCAACATTGGGGGGATCCCTCCCAATGAAAGAAGGCATAAACTTAATCCCAAGGTAATCAATGGATCTTTTTGGTATAGACCTGCATAATCTGAGATTTGATCACTTCCAGTTCTGATTGAGAAAAGAATTATGCATGCAAATGCACCAAGATTCATAAATAAATAAGCTGCCATATATAAGACCATCGCGGCAAAACCATCTTCAGTTCCGCAAACCAATCCAATCATCACGAAGCCGGCTTGGCCAATTGAGCTATAAGCCAGCATCCTTTTCATTGATTTTTGCGCTAGCGCTACAACATTTCCTAGCGACATACTTAGAACAGCTAAAACAGTAAATAGCAATTTCCATTGTGTGTCAAAAGCGCTAAAACATCCGACTAGAATCCTTATAGCAAGTGCAAATCCTGCTGCTTTAGACCCTACTGATAAAAAAGCCACCACTGGTGTAGGAGAACCTTCGTACACATCAGGCGTCCATTGATGGAATGGAACTGCTGCAATTTTGAAAGCTACTGTAGATAATACAAAAACCAGAGCTAAAGCGGATAAAGGTGTGGGAGCACTTATTAGTGTTATTCCTATCTCTTTTAAATTTGTAGATCCACTTATTCCATAAAGCAGGGATGCTCCATAAAGAAATACAGCGGCTGCAGCCGAACCAACTAACAAATATTTCAAAGCTGCTTCTGAACTTCTTGCGTCCCTTTTGAGATATCCAGAAAGGAGATAGCTAGCAACGGAAAGTGTTTCTAGTGAAACAAAAACACTTACTAAATCAGTTGAGCCACATAGAAGCATTGCTCCAAGAGTGGCAGCTAATAATATTGCTGCAAATTCACCAATAGGACTTCCATTCTGTTCTGCATATCTCCAACTGATTAGCAGAGAAATAAGAGTTGATAGAGCTATAACCCCTCTGAAAGCAATAGCAAGATTGTCTGCGATAAATGCACCCAAGAAAGATTCTTGAATTTCTCCATTCCATTGCATTGTTAGCAAAAGCAAAGCAGTACCAAGACCTGCATAACAAATCGGGGGGGACCAGCGGGCTGAAATCTTTTCCCCAGCCAAATCAACCAAGAGAGTCCCCAACATTGCTATTAAGACTGCAGCCTCTGGAAGCACAGCTTTGGCATTTAAAGAGAGATTTAAAAGCTCTACAGGCTCATTTATGAATATTTGAAAAGACAAAAGTTCTCCCATTTATGTATTGTTTTTAAGCAGTGTCTGATTTTATAACTCTAGCGAAGTTATGAAATATGCCTTTTTTATCATTTTGGACTATGCATTTTACTCTTCTGTACGTTAGATAAGAAGGAGGAAAATTGAGCTGATGCCCACTGACCATACTCTGGTAATTGTTGAAAGTCCCACAAAGGCAAAGACCATAAAAGGTTTTTTGCCTAAGGATTTTCAAGTTCTTGCTTCAATGGGGCATATAAGAGACTTGCCTAACAATGCTTCTGAGATACCTGCGAAACATAAAGGAGAAAAGTGGGCAACGATTGGAGTTAATACAACTGCTGATTTTGATCCTTTGTATGTAGTACCTAAAGACAAGAAAAAAATTGTCAAGGAATTAAAACAATCTTTAAAAGGTGCTAGTGAGTTATTGCTTGCGACTGATGAAGATAGAGAAGGGGAAAGCATAAGTTGGCATTTAATGAATGTACTTGATCCCAAAATCCCTGTGAAGAGGATGGTCTTTCATGAGATAACTAAAGAAGCTATCTCCAAAGCGCTATCGAAAACAAGAGAAATTGATATGGAATTAGTTCATGCCCAAGAGACAAGGAGGATCTTGGACAGATTGGTTGGTTATACGTTGTCTCCACTTTTATGGAAAAAAGTTTCTTGGGGATTATCTGCTGGAAGAGTCCAGTCAGTTGCTGTAAGATTGCTTGTTCTGAGAGAGAGAGCAAGGAGATCTTTCAAAAGTGGAAGTTATTGGGACTTAAAAGCAAAATTAGAAAAAGAAGGTAGTCAATTTGAGGTAAAAATGACCTCGATTGGGGGGCAAAGAATTGCGAGTGGTAGTGATTTTGATGAGTCAACTGGATTATTGAAATCTGGCCGCAATGTCAAATTACTCAAGGAAGATGAATCTAAGAAACTTGCTAAAAAATTAACTACTGATACATGGAAAGTTATTAATGTCGAGGAAAAACCGTCGATTCGTAAACCAGTTCCTCCTTTTACAACAAGCACATTACAACAAGAAGCTAATAGAAAACTTCGTCTATCAGCTAGGGAGACCATGAGATGTGCTCAGGGTTTATATGAAAGAGGTTTTATTACATATATGAGAACAGATTCTGTACATCTTTCCGATCAGGCTATTAATGCCTCACGAAATTGTGTTGAATCAAAATATGGGGCTGAATATTTGAGTAAAAAGCCTCGCCAATTTTCCAATAAGACGAGAAATGCTCAAGAAGCCCATGAAGCAATTCGTCCCTCTGGTGAGAGCTTTAAAACACCCAAAGAGTCCAACTTGCAAGGGAGGGACCTTTCTTTATATGAGCTTATTTGGAAACGAACAGTTGCTAGTCAAATGGCCGATGCAAGGTTGACAATGCTTGGAGTGGAATTACAAGCATCTGATGTATCTTTTCGGGCTAGTGGTAAACGAATAGACTTCCCTGGTTTCTTTAGAGCTTATGTTGAAGGTACGGATGATCCTGATAGTGCACTTGAAGGACAAGAAGTACTCTTACCTGAATTAGTGGTAGGTGATTCTCCAATAGCTATTAATGTAGAGGCGTTGGGGCATCAGACTCAGCCTCCTGCCAGATATAGCGAAGCGTCATTAGTTAAAACACTTGAGAAAGAAGGTATAGGCCGTCCGTCAACATATGCAAGCATTATTGGAACAATTGTAGATCGAGGATATTCAGTTCTAAACAACAATTCTTTGACTCCAAGCTTTACAGCATTTGCTGTTACTGCACTTCTAGAAGAGCATTTTCCTGACCTTGTAGATACCAGTTTTACAGCTCGCATGGAATCTACACTTGATGAAATATCAACAGGGAAAGTGAGCTGGCTCCCATACCTTAAGGGTTTTTATAAAGGTGATACTGGCCTAGAGAATCAAGTTCAACAAAGAGAAGGAGATATAGATGGAGGTGAATTTCGATCTGTTTCCCTAGAAGGACTTTCATCTCTTGTTAGGTTGGGGAAATTTGGAACATATCTGGAATCAAAGCAACTTGGTGAAAATGGTAAGCCCATAACAGCTACTCTTCCACAGGAAATTACTCCTGCAGACTTGGACGAGGATATCGCAGAGATGATTTTAAAACAAAAAGCTGAGGGTCCTGAATCCCTTGGAGTTGATCCTGACAGTGGACAGAACTTATATCTATTGAATGGTAGATATGGTCATTTTGTTCAAAGGGGTTTAGTAGTCGAATTGAAAGACCTTGGAATTCCAAAAGGTAAGAAAAAACTTGGAAATCTTCGCTTGTTTAAAAGTAGTCAATATGGACTCTATCTGAAGCAGGATTCATCAAAGGTTCAGGTTTTGTTGCCAGAGAATATACAAGAGGACGATATAGATGTTGAAACAGCACTGCAATATCTAGATGATAAATCATTAAAAAAAGCTCCGAATCCCAAAAGGACTTCATTACCAAAAAATTTAAAACCAGAAAATTTGACCTTCGAGGAGGCCCTTGGATTAATTCAACTACCACGTCTACTTGGACAACATCCCGAGGGAGGTAGAGTTCAATCAAGCTTGGGTAGATTTGGACCCTATGTAGTTTGGAGTAAAGATGGGGGTGAGAAAGATTATCGTTCAATTAAGGGCGAAGATGACGTTTTGCAAGTTACTCTAGAAAGAGCTCTTGAGCTTTTATCTATCCCCAAACGAGGGAGAGGCGGAAGAACTGCTTTGAAGGAACTTGGTATACCAGAGGGAGAAAAAGAAACTATCCAATTATTTAATGGCCCTTATGGCTTGTATGTTAAACAGGGCAAAGTAAATGCTTCTCTACCAGAGGGCAAAAGCGCAGAAGATATCACTATTGAGGAAGCTATTGAATTATTAGCAGCTAAGAAATCAAGTAAAAAGACAACATCTAAGAAAAAGAGTTCTACACAAAAGGCAACAAAGTCAACAAAGAAAGATTTAAATTCATCATCATCAAAAAAAAGTAGTGATCGAAAAGCCCCTTCTATTACTAAGACAGGACGTCTAAGAGCCAGTAAAGTAAGGGTAATTAAAACAAAATAGAATTTTGAATATTTCAAGATTAGTTGAGAAAATATTTATTAGATCATTTCTAATAGTTACCCTTTTTCCACTTCAATCATGCTCAAATACTCTAATTGGCGAAAAGTTGGAAAATAGTTTTGATACTACTGAAAATTCAACAACCATAGTAAAAGCTAATAATAAGCCACAAAAACTTAATGAAAAAACAAAAATTAAATTAAGAATAAAAGATGATAAGAAAGAAAATCAAAATGATTTTGCTAAAATTACCAAAGATAATTCGATATCTAATAAAGATAGAGTTAGTCAAAAACCAACCACATCATTAAAGAAGACAATTTTTAATCCACAGCCATACAGAATTATTTTAAGATTATCAGGTGCAAACCCCTCTGCACCTGCTGAGACTGTTACTGAAGCCCTGAGAAAAGCAGGTGTTCAATTTGAGGTGGAAAAGATCGAACGTTTTGATGAGAAGAATTTCTCAAATAATACATCTCTGAAAAGAAAATAATTTTGACGTTAGATAACAAAAACTTTTTTAAAGGCCGATCTCTGTATAAAGCTCCTCTTAGTAAGAGAAAAGCCTTGAAAATCGTTGAGGCCTCTTATCTTGCTGCTGCAACAGCTTTGATTTGGATAGCTCTTTATTATTTGCCTATTGGCGGAGCTGTTTTTCGTCTTGCTTTACCATTGCCATTAGCTCTTCTTCAGATTAGGAGAGGTGTTAAAACTGGTATTGAGGGAGTAACAATATGCGTAATGTTATTAACTTCTCTGATGGGTCCGCTTAGAGGACCTTTAGTTCTTTTCCCCTATGGATTTCTTTCCTTATGGCTAGGATATAGTTGGCAAAGGGGTTGGAATTGGTGGTTAAGTTGGAGTGTTGGAGTCTCAATTGGAACGATGGGTTTTCTAGTTAGGGTCTTCGCGTTATCTGTGTTGGTTGGTGAGAATTTATGGGTTATCCTTACTCGTGCTGGAGCATCATTGCTTGAAAAAGGAATAGACATTTTCAATCTTTCTTTTACTCCGGATATGAGACAAGTTCAAATAGTTGCACTATGTTTAATTATTACTCAAGAAATCGTTTACGTTCTTTGTTTACATGCTTTGGCGTATTGGATTTTCCCTAGGCTAAAGTCATCAATACCTGAACCACCCGCTTTGCTAGAAAATTTATTATCTCTAGAATCTAACTAATTAAAAATGGTAGTAGACACCTATATTTTGTTGTCGTCAGGAGTCTTGGCTTTTGGAGAAGGCCACCAAGAGCAAAATGTTGATGAAAGAGTTCAGAGATGGCAAGAAAATATTACGAATATGGCTTTCTTTTTAATTCTTGCTGGATCTCAAACAGCAGAGATTGAGGGGATTTCTGCTGCTGGCGCAACTGCTATTTCTAGACGTTATACAGCTGTCGCAGATGCTGAACTTTTGTTAAGAGGACCTAGTTTACCAAAAAGATGGCCTTTGCCTCCTTTGCCTGCAGGTGTCTCGCCAGCATTGATCAGTTACGTTGCTTCAAGATACTTAAAAATTAAGCCAACAATCATATCTGCAGGCCTGCTACAAACGCCCCCTTTTAGTCACCTTTCTCTAGAGTCACCAGAGATAGGCCCCGCTAGATGCTTGAGTTCAGGGAATGCAATGGAGAGAACCAGGGTTGAACTTTTATTAGAAGGTGGTTTTAAGATAGGTAAGAAATTAAAAAAATCTCTTTTGCTCACGGAGTGTGTCCCAGGAGGTACATCAACAGCATTTGCTGTTCTCTCTGGTTTAGGAATAAATGTTAAAGGTCTTATAAGCGGAAGTCATAGAAATCCACCTTCAGAATTAAAAATAAAATTAGTTGAAAAAGGACTTAAGGCAGCGAAATTAAATAAGAATCCATCTTCTGTTGAGCTAATGGCTGCTGTTGGTGATCCATTTCAGCCAATTGCAGTTGGTCTTTTAATGGGAGCTAAAGAATCAAATCAAGAGATTTTATTAGGAGGAGGTTGTCAAATGTTGGCAGTATTGGCGTTGACGTTAAATGAAATTGAGCCTAAATCACGCTCTGAATTTGTTGGTAAAATTATAATAGGAACCACATCATGGTTAGTTGATGAATCACTTTCTTCTGATGAAAATAGAAATTCTTTTATTCATTTAATGAATCTTGTCGCTAACCATTTTAAAGTAAATATCCTAGGTCTTGCTAGTGGTTATAGATTTAATGACAGTAGCCAAAAAGTTCTTCGCGATTATGAGATTGGCTATGTCAAAGAGGGTGTTGGGGCTGGAGCATTATCGTTACTTGCTCAAATTAAGGGATTGACTCAGAAAGAAATGATTAAAAGGTGTGATATTGAGGTTGGTAATCTATTTAAGTCAAATAATGCAAAAACTTGTCAAGGGATATAAATAATATGAATACTGATACATTTGGAAGGAGAGAGTTCATCAAATATGGATTAATTTCTTCTTTGTTTTTATTATCTGGTTGTTCAACTGCTCAAAAAAAATTAACTTTGAGAGGAGTTCCTAATAGCTTCCCAAGTGAATTTGTTAATAGTTTATCTACAGGTTGGGAATTTCTCCCTATTAAAGATATCGAGTTGAAAAAATTTCCCTATCACTCTTCTCTTCTAGAAAAAACAGATTTAATAGTCTTAGATGACGGTTGGATTTCTGACTTGCCTATTAATTCACTTCAAGAAATCAAAGCGGATAATATTAGAAATAATTTCAGCAAGCAGACTAGTTCTTTTCTCGATGGCTTAGGCGAGGATTATGAAAAAAAGCTTTTACCATTAGCTGTTAGTCCTTGGGTGATAATTTTTAGAAATGAAGATTCTCTGGCTCTAAAAAATAAGAATTCATGGGAAGTTATTTTTTCGAGTTCACTTACTAATCAAATAGTTTTTCCTAATAGTCCTTATCTTCTTATTTCTATAGCACAAAGACTAAATATAGTTAATAATTTCTCAAAATTCAAGAGTCAAGCCAAGACATTTGATGATAGGAATGCTTTAAATTGGGTTGTTTCAGGTAGAGCTAATGCAGCAGTTTTACCATTATCTAGATGTGTTGATAGTCTTATTGAAGATCCTCGCTTGTCGGTTCTTTTACCTCAGGAGGGCAGTCCACTGAATTGGACTGTACTTGCTTCTCCTTCTCTTCCTCCTTCGTCTTTCCCTACTAATTGGTTTGATTCGTTATGGGGCGCTACTTATTTGAGTCGTGTCATAAGTAAAGGCTTTTTGCCACCAACAAACTTATCAGATTTAAGGAGAAAAAATATAAATGTTCCTCTGAAGTATCAAGCTACCTTTCTTCCAGGAGAAAGTGTTTGGAATAAATGTTGGTCATTGCCAAGGCTGAGTTTTGAGAGAAAAAAAGACTTGGCTATAAATTGGAATAATTCATGACCAAACTAAATTTGCAATTCAAAAAACTTTTCAAAGACATTTCTTAATACCATAACTAGCATTCTAAAAGTTGTAGGACCAATAATGTTTACTGGTTTAATTCAGGCTATTGGCACTATCAAGAAAAATAATTTTGGGGTAGTTGTTGATGGATGTAGACCTTTTTCTCCTCTACAACTTGGAGATAGTATTTCTGTGGATGGAGTTTGTCTAACAGTTTCTGAATTAATGAATGATTCTTTTACTGCAAACATAAGTGAAGAGACTCTCAAGAGAACAAATCTTGCAGAAAAAGCTCAGATAAATGGTTATGTGAATCTTGAGCCAGCGTTACGTTTTTCTGACCGATTAGGTGGACATATTGTTAGTGGACACATAGACGGGTTGGGTGAAGTTGTTTCAATAGAAAATTTGAAACATTCTTGGAATTTGAGAGTATCTTGGGATGATTTAAATTTCTGCAGATATATGTGTAATAAGGCGAGTATTAGCCTAAATGGTATCAGTCTTACTATTGCAGAGATATACGTTGATGGGTGTGAATTTTCAGTAGCCGTAATACCTCACACGTGGTCAAATACATGCTTACAATTTTTGAAAATTGGCGAAAAGGTGAATTTGGAAGTTGACTTAATGGCTAAGTACGCAGAAAAACTTCTAAAAGTAAATCATAATAATTCTATTTCCAAGCAAAGCCCAGTAATTAACTCTCAGTGGCTTAGCGAGCAAGGTTGGAATGATTAGCTTTATATCTGTTTATATAATTTCTTTGAGAGATTTATTATTTCTTGAGTGGTAATAAACTAATCGCACCAGACTCTTTTCGTACATCAATACGAAATTCTTGCCCAGGCTCAAGACCTAATTTTTTTGTATAGGCATGTCCTATAAGAAGATTGCCATTGCCATGAACTTTAGTACGAAATTCCGCTTGCCTGCCTCTTGAGGATCTATTTCCTGCTCTCCCTGGACCATTTGAGCGAAGTTTATAACCTTTAGCTTCAACTAGAGCACGGTAAAAACTTTTCCGTAAGACTCTCCCGCTTGGTCCTACGTAACCACATCCTTTAGCTATTTCGTCTTCTGGACGGTTGCTCAAAGATCTTGCTTTGTCTAGGAGTTCTTTTCCAACAAGCATTTCAGACTGTTTTAATTAATTTAATTCTGACTAATAAGTGGAATTGTGGCAACAATTTAATTGAAAGTTTCTTGCTTAGTATCAATATTTACCTCTCAAAGCAGGTAAAGGATGATGAATAAAACGACCCAAATCCCGTCTACAAAGTGCCAATAGAGCTCTACTGCTTCAAATGGGAACTTGTTTTCACTATTCACTCGACCAAAAGGAACACGTGTTTGCCACCAAATAATCATTATCATGATTGATCCAAGTGTTACGTGAAGCCCATGAAAGCCAGTTAATGCGTAAAAAGTACTGGCAAAAAGATTGTCAGTTAATCCAAAAGGCAAAGTAAAGTACTCAAACATTTGGCTGATTAAAAATGCCATTCCCAACAAGCCTGTTATGAGAAGCCATTTTTGACATTGTTTGGATTCATTCTTTTCTAGGAATTTTCCAGCCCGATGAAAAGTAAAGCTACTTACTAAAAGCAAGACAGTATTTAAAGTTGGTAATGGTAGTTCTAATTCGTAAATAGCATCAGGACCAATGGGATTGACTGCTTTGAAAGTTAGATATGCCGCAAAAAAACCTGCGAAGGTCATCCCGTCTGCGATTAAAAAGGCTATTAAGCCAAACAAGCGAAAATCTTCATGTTCTTCAGTTGAGAGGTCTTTCTTGTTTTCTGAGGATTGCTCCTTTGGAACTATTGATGTCATTTCATTTTCTCCTGAATTTTAGTTGTATTTTTTTCTCCATAACCATATGGTTCAAGAACGAGTGGGGCCTCTCCCTCCCAATTCTCAACAGGAGGAGGTGAACTTGTTAACCACTCAGGAGTGAGCGCATTCCATGGATTGTCACCAGCGTCATCCCCATAGAGGATGCTTTGAAGAATATTCCAAAGAAAAGGTAAAGTACTTAAAGCCATTAATAATGCACCTACGCTACTAATCTGATTGATTAATTGAAATTGTGGATCGTATTCAGCAACTCGTCGAGGCATTCCATTTAAACCTAACCAGTGTTGAGGTGCAAAACAAAGATTAAATCCTATAAAAGTAATTATGAAATGGAATCTTCCAAGATTTTCATTGAGCATTTTCCCCGTAAATTTTGGGAACCAGTGATAAATCGAGGAGAAGATAACAAAGACAGAACCTCCATAGACTATGTAATGAAAATGGGCAACAACAAAATAGGTGTCGTGTACATGAACATCAAAAGGGACTTGAGCTAGGGCTACTCCAGTAATCCCACCTAAAACAAAGTTAATAATAAATCCGCAGGAAAATAGCATGGCAGCGTTGAGTGATATTTTCCCCCCCCATAAGGTTGCAACCCAATTAAAAAATTTAATACCGGTGGGAACAGCTATGAACGCAGTAGCGATTGTAAAAAATAAGCGCATCCATGGAGGAGTACCACTTGTAAACATATGATGGGCCCAAACAACTAGCCCCAATACAACTATTCCCATAATGGAGAAGACCATTGTTGTATAGCCAAAAAGTGGTTTTCTACTGTGAATTGGAAGTATTTCACTGACCAAGCCAAAGGCAGGTAAAACCATGATGTAAACAGCAGGATGCGAGTAAAACCAAAAAAGATGTTGATAAACAATTACATTTCCACCAAGACTTGGGTTGAAGAAACCGGTATGAGCAACTATGTCAAAGCTCAAAAGTATTAAAGTACCAGCGAGAACAGGTGTTGATAGAACAACAAGAATACTTGTACCAAGCATTGCCCAGCAATACATAGGTAATTGCATCAATTTCAGACCGGGTCTCCTTAGTTTGAGGATGGTGGCGATGAAATTAATACCACCAAAGATTGAGCTTCCACCCAAAAGCAAAACACTCAATATCCAAATAATTTGACCGGCGGCGGGAGTCGTAATGCTTAAAGGCGGATAAGCTGTCCACCCAGATTGTGCGGCTCCGTTTATGAAATAGCTTGTTATGAGCATTAAACCGGAGGGAGGTATTAGCCAAAAAGCAACTGCATTCAGCCTTGGGAAGGCCATATCCCTAGCGCCAACATAAAAAGGTATTAAATAATTGCCAAAGGCACCATTTACCACAGGCACGATCCATAGGAAAATCATGATTGTGCCATGGAGCGTTAATACTTGGTTGTAAACTTCTCGGGGCATGAAATCTGAAAGGGGACTGATGAGCTCTACCCTTATTGCCCCAGCTAAAGATCCTCCAATTAAATAAAACAAGAAACCACAAACTAAATATTGAAGACCTATGACTTTGTGATCGAGACTAAAACTGAGATATTTGAGCCATCCAGTTGGTTGAAGCTTTTCTGGAGGAGTGTTACTTGGCTTGAGTGAAATAGTCATAGATTTATATTGATTCTTTAGAGTTTTCTTTTAGCCAAATATCGAAGTCTTCTTGTTCATCAACTATTACGTTTGATCTCATTCCACCATGGTAAGGGCCACACAATTCTGCGCAAACAATTGGGAAATTACCTGCTTTTGTAGGAGTAAAATTTAAAATCGTTGGTTGCCCTGGGATGACATCTTGTTTAAGTCTGAATTGAGGTACCCAAAAAGCATGTATTACATCTTTAGATTCCATTTTTAAACTAACTTCCCTTCCAACCGGAACATGAAGTTCGCCAGAAATAATATCTCCTTTTGGATAATGAAAGATAAAAGCAAATTGCATTGCAGTTAACTCAATTGGTAATGAGGATGAATTTTTTTTAGAGGAAGCCTCAATAGGCCCGGAACCTATACCCCCCCAAACTCTCTCGGCCTGATTATCCATTTGTCCACTGTGATCATGCATTAAAGGTTGCATTCCACCCATTCGATCATATATATCGTAGCTATATAGCCCTACAAACAAAACAACAATTGCAGGGACTGCTGTCCAGAATATTTCAAGAGAAATATTACCTTCTAAGTTAATACCATCACCAGTTTCGCCAGGCCTACGACGGAATTGAAAAAGACTATAAATTACTAAAGCAGTCATACCTATAAAAAGTATGGAGCCAATAATGAATAGGACTCGATAGAGTTCATCGTAAACAGGAGCATTCATGCTCGCGCTAACGGGAAGCATATCGACGTTGTATGCAATCCAAACTCCTCCAATGCCAAGTATTAAACTTGATGTGAGAGTTAAGATGGCCGACAGTTTCGGCAAGAAGATCTCCTTTCTACTTATAGGTTATGGGCAAAACTAACTAATGTATCGGCTAATTGTTAATTCAAGATGAATAATTATTTTTAAAGAGAATCTTTATGTTGCAGTCCGTTTATTCGGGTGACGTGTAAGAACTAATCGCTACGTTGAGTTAATAATGATCTTGATGAATTTTTGCATACGTGCAGGTTATTTATCCACCAAAACCACGCCTTACATTGGGGCAAATGGCTGCTCATGTGGTAGTTGCTCTTATCGCTCTTGTAGTGATTGGCGGGGCTACTAGGGTAATGGAGGCTGGTCTCGCTTGCCCAGACTGGCCTCTATGTTACGGATCGTTTTTGCCTGGTAGGCAAATGAATTTACAAGTATTCTTGGAATGGTTTCATCGTTTAGATGCCTTCTTCGTAGGGATTGCTCTAATTACTCAATTTGCCTTTTCTTTGTACTGGGTAAAAACTTTACCTAAATGGCTTCCTTGGACTTATGGCTTTTTAACTCTATTGGTTGCTTTTCAGGGCTTTTTAGGTGCATTGACAGTGCTGCAATTATTGCCATCTTTAGTTGTCATGGCTCATCTTGCAGTTGCATTTACTCTTGTTGCAATCATGAGTGGGGTGACTCAACAATTGCTTAATCCTGGTAAATCAATTTTCCCACTTTGGCTTCGTTGCTTTGGCTTCTTATCACTTTTTTCAGTAATAGCTCAGTCTTTATTAGGTAGTCGAGTGGCGACCTCGTGGGCAGCTCAAAGATGCTTGGATTTTGGAGAATCTTGCAATCTTTTGCTACTGCATCGGACAAGTGCTATCCCAGTGAGCTTTTTGGTGATTTTATTTGTAATAGTTGCATCTTTAAATAGAGATGTTTTTATCAACCAATGGCCCTATCTTTTGACGATTATTTTTTTGATTATCTTACAAATCTTTTTAGGAGTTTTTTCTATTAATATAGGCATGAGTGAACCTAGTCTTATCATTGCTCA
This sequence comes from Prochlorococcus marinus str. MIT 1214, assembly GCF_027359355.1. Lineage (NCBI taxonomy): Bacteria > Bacillati > Cyanobacteriota > Cyanophyceae > Synechococcales > Prochlorococcaceae > Prochlorococcus > Prochlorococcus marinus. The sequence goes on from NZ_CP114777.1 coordinate 1,829,051, forward strand.
TCAATTAATCGCTTGCTTGTTAGTGGCACTAATATCAGCTTTGAATTTTAAAGGTAGAGGAATTGATAAATCTTCTCAATCACTTTTTATAACTCAATCAATTTTGGAGACATGTCATGGTTAGCTCTACATCAGATTTAATTTCAAACCCCGTTAATCGCGAGGAAATCGTTCCTTCTAGAAAGCGTATTAAATTACCAGCCTGGTTAGAGGTCGCCAAACCAAGATTAATTCCTCTTTTACTTGCCACTACTGTTGGTGGGATGGCTCTTTCGGAAGAATGGCCATTACCTTCTCCAAAATTGGTGTGCACTCTAGGTGGAGGGGCTCTTGCAGCTGCGGCTGCAGGTGCCCTTAATTGCTTGTGGGAACAAGATCTTGATAAGCGGATGAAACGCACCAGTAATAGAGCATTGCCTTCTGGTCGACTTTCTCAGACTTCTGTTTTTATTGGAGCAATTGCTTGTACTCTTGCTGCTTCAGCCCTTTTATTAAGTGGAGTTAACTGTTTAGCAGCAGGACTTACTCTTTTAGGACTTTGTAGTTATGTGCTTCTTTACACAGCGTTCTTAAAGCCGAGAACATCTCAAAATATAGTTTTTGGTGGAGTCGCTGGCGCAATCCCTCCTCTTGTTGGAGCTTCGGCAGCGGCAGGACACATTGGATTAGGTGGTTGGTGGCTATTCTCTTTGGTTATGGTTTGGACCCCAGCACATTTTTGGGCTTTGGCCATCTTGTTAAAAGAGGACTATCGATCTGTTGGGATACCTATGCTTCCAACAGTTAGTGGCCCTTTCGTTACAGCTAAAGCTATATCTGTGTATGGATATCTAACTGTATTCTTGAGTTTTTTAGGCTGCTTTGTTTTACCTGAAGGAGGTTTGTTATATGGAATGTTACTACTTCCATATAATTCACGACTTCTTCAATTGGTTTCCAGATTAAGAGATAATCCAGAGGATTTAGATCGAGCTAAGGGTTTGTTTAGGTGGTCTATTCTTTATATGTTTGGAGTTTGTTTTTTGATTGTCATTAGTAGATTACAAGTGTCAATTGTTTTTAATGATCAGTTGATAGCTTTGATTAAAGACTTCTTTATAGGGTTTTCGTAAATCTATAAAATAAAAATAAAAACTTTATGACCTTGATCTCAAATATTTATTAGAATTTGCTAGGGGAAATGAGCTTATCTTTTCAGGCGATTTGTTTTTAGATGTTTTTCATCCAACTAAGAGATTTATTTAAGTCGTATGGCTCTGTTAGAGCTCTTAATGGGCTCAACCTTCAAGTGCCAAAGGGTTCTTTGTATGGGTTGTTGGGGCCAAACGGGGCCGGTAAGAGTACTGCACTTAGAATTATCTGCACTCTTCTTTCCCCTGATTCTGGGTCTGTTGAGGTAGGAGGATTTAATGCTTTGCTTGAAGAAAAAGAAACTAGGCGAAGATTGGGTTACGTAGCTCAAGACGTTGCTATCGATAAAATCCTTACAGGTAGAGAGTTGCTACAACTTCAAGGAGATCTTTATCATCTAGATAAAAAACATAAGAAAAAAAGAATAGAAGAATTGATTCAGAGACTTGATATGCATGAATGGATTGATAGAAGATGTGGTTCCTTTTCGGGAGGTATGAAAAGAAGACTTGACCTCGCTTCAGGATTGTTGCATGAACCAGAATTATTGATTCTTGATGAACCTACTGTTGGGTTGGACATCGAAAGCCGATCAGTTATTTGGGGCTTATTGAAGGAACTAAGGAACAATGAAACTACAATTCTTTTAAGTAGTCATTATCTTGAGGAAGTAGATGAACTGGCAGATGAGATGGCTATTATTGATCAAGGAAAAGTTATTGCTAGTGGAAAACCAGATGATTTAAAAAAAGAACTAGGTGGAGACAGAGTGACACTTAGAGTGCGAGAGTTCAGTGATGAAGTAGAAGCTGAATCTGTAAGGAAATTAATTAAAAATATTAATGGTGTATCAAATGTAGTCGTGAATCAAAAGCAAGGTTACTCTTTAAACTTTTTAGTTCAAAGTAATGATGTTATATCAAACTTGTCAGGTCATCTTTCAAAAGAAAATTTTGAAGTCTTTGCACTTTCTCATAGTCGACCAAGTTTAGATGATGTTTATTTGCAGGCGACTGGCAAAACTCTTATGGATGCTGAATTAGAACTTGCCGGTAAAAGAGATATTAAGCTTGAGAATAAGAAATCAATGCGTTAATTGCTCGTATTAATCTTAAATTATTAAACACATGATTACTACAAATCCATCGCTTAATAAGGAAAAGCAATCTGTAAATGATTTGAATGAAATGTTGCAAGAGACTTCTGCCTTAACATGGAGGCTTTTTATTCAATTAATTCGACGACCTTCAACGTTATTTGCTGGAATTCTTCAGCCTTTGATATGGCTTTTGCTTTTTGCAGCGTTATTCTCTAAAGCTCCTATTGATTTTTTGCCTGGCGGTAGTAGTTATGGAGAATTCCTTGGTGCAGGATTAATAGTATTTACTGCTTTTAGTGGTGCGCTTAATGCTGGACTCCCTTTGATGTTTGATCGGGAATTTGGTTTTCTTAATAGACTATTAGTTGCACCATTGAGTAGTAGAAGTTCAATCGTAATTTCTTCAGTAATCTACATAACTTCTATTAGCCTTTTGCAGAGTTTTGCAATAATGGCTACTTCTGCTCTCTTGGGTTATGGATGGCCAAGTCTGGGAGGTTTTCTTCTCATAGCAATAACTCTCTTGTTGTTGGTTTTCGCAATAACTGGTCTAAGTCTTGGATTGGCATTTGTTTTACCAGGACATATAGAACTAATTGCAATTATATTTATCGCTAATCTACCTGTTCTTTTTGCTAGTACAGCTTTGGCCCCCATATCTTTTATGCCTGCATGGCTTGGATGGATAGCATCAATTAATCCATTAACATTTGCGATTGAACCCATACGAATGGCTTACTACAATTCTGTTGATCTGAATGCAGTTTTAATTAATGCTCCCTATGGAGAAGTAAATGGATATTCTTGCCTAGCAATTCTATTAATTCTTACAGTTGGATTGTTTTTTCTTATTAGACCTCTTTTAAATCGCAAACTTGCTTGATAATCTTAATTTAGCGATTTATAAGAACCTTGGAGTCTCGAAAGTATCAGCTACAAAAACAAATTATAGAAGCTCTACAGGCTAATGATAACGATTTATATTCTCTCCTAAAATCTCAATGGGCACACCGTTTTGGAGTAGAAAGTTTGGAAGAATTGAAAAGCATAGATTTAAATGAGTTGAATCAAAAACCAACCAATGTAGATGTTGATGTAGATAATCAAAAAATTGATCAATCTCAAGAAAAATCTTTCGAGGGTGGTAAAGCAATTTCTATAAAAGATGATGATAATCAAGAAAAAGAAATAAAAAATAAAGAAGTAGATTCATTTATAGATCTGGAACATCAAGCCTTTAAAATTAAATCTTATGAAATAGTTGATAAAGAAAAAAATAAAAATAATTATAAAAATTCAGCTCAAGAGAATAAAAATTCCTCTGAGATTAAAGCCTTGATTCCTTTACCTCCCAAACCTAAATATAGTTATCTCAATAAGTGGTTGTTAAAAAGCAAGTTCTAAATTCTTTTTATTAATTTCTATTTTTCTTGCTTTTGAAATTGTAGATCTTTTTATTTCCTTACATCATTCCTGGCATACCCATTCCGCCCATTCCGCCCATTCCGCCCATTCCGCCCATTCCGCCCATTCCGCCCATTCCGCCCATAGGGTCACCTCCTTCGGCTCCTGGTGCTGATGGAGGCTCAGGTTTGTCAGCAATAACAACTTCAGTTGTTATGAGAAGGGAAGCAATTGAAACAGCATCTTGAAGAGCAAGCCTTATTACTTTTGAAGCGTCTAAGATTCCTGCTTCAAGTAAATCCACATACTCTCCAGTTTGTGCATTGAAGCCTTTACCTAACCTTTTAATATCTGAAACAACAACATCTCCATTAAATCCAGCATTTATAGCGATCTGTTTTGTTGGCGCACTCAATGCTCTTTTTATAATTTCAACTCCGGTTCTTTGATCACCTTCTAGCTTATTAGATAAATCTTCAAGACCATCACTTAGTTCTAGAAGAGTAGTTCCTCCACCTGCAACAATACCTTCTTCAATAGCTGCACGAGTTGCGTTGAGAGCATCCTCAATTCTTAGTTTTCTGTTTTTTAACTCGGTTTCAGTTGGCGCACCAACTTTAATTACAGCTACACCGCCTGCAAGTTTAGCTATTCTCTCGTTTAACTTCTCTTGGTCATACTCAGAATCTGTTTCGTCAAGTTCTCTCTTGATTGAGGCAATGCGATTAGATAGTTCAGTGTTTTGAGTCTCGTTCGCGACAATTGTGGTGGTATCTTTTGTAATTGTTACTCTTCTGGCCTGGCCTAGATCAGAAATTTGAACTTTCTCAAGACTCATTGCTTTGTCTTCGCTTATTAATGTGCCGCCAGTTAGTACAGCAATATCTCCAAGAGCAGCTTTTCTTCTCTCGCCAAATGATGGGGCCCTAACAGCTGCTACCTGTAAAACACCACGATTTTTATTTACAACTAATGTGGCTAATGCTTCACCCTCTACTTCTTCGGCAAGAATTATTAATGGTGTTCCATTTTTTTGAACTGTCTCTAGAACAGGTATGAGATCTGCAATTGATGAAATCTTTTTGTCGGTAATTAGTATCGAAGGATTTTCAAATTCACAAATTAATCTATCTTCATCAGTAACAAAATACGGAGAGCTATACCCTCTGTCAAAGGCCATCCCTTCAGTGATATCTAGTTCAGTGGCAAGAGATTTGGATTCCTCAACTGTTATTACTCCATCAAAACTTACCTTGTCTATTGCATCTGCAATCATTGAACCTATTTCTTCGTCTCCACCAGCACTTACTGTCGCAACTTGTTTAATTGCATCGCCACTGACTGAATTACTTTTTTTCTTGAGATCATCAACTATTTGAGCTACAGCCTTTTCCATTCCCCTCCTTAATTCGATTGGGCTTGCTCCAGCTGCTGTATTCCTTAAACCCTCTTGAACCATAAATTGGGCTAAAACTGTTGCAGTAGTTGTTCCATCCCCAGCTTTTTCTTTCGTTTTTGATGCGACTTGTTCAATAAGCTTTGCTCCTATATTTTCAAATGGATCTTCAAGATCTATCTCCTTAGCAATAGTTACTCCATCATTAACAATATCTGGAGCTCCAAATTTTTTTTCAATAACAACATTTCTACCTTTAGGGCCAATTGTCACTTTAAGAGCATTGGCTAAATTGTTTACTCCTTTTTCGAGAGCACCACGAGATTCGTCTGAAAAACTTAGAAGCTTTGCCATATTTGAATTGAATTAAACTTAATCTCCCACAGGAAACACACATTAGGGGAGGCTAAATAAGTGGGGAAAGCCGAATTGTAATTCACAAATAATTCCCAATTTTGGCAGAAGGTAGTTAGTGTCAACGTATGAACGATCCTGGGGCTTTATTTTTTATTCTCATGGCTGGTTTGGCCGGGACTATGACGTTGGTTTATTTCCCTTTGAGGATATTTCTTACGGCTACGGCAAGAAGCAGAAGATTAAAACTATTGCAGCGAATTAGAAGATTGAGAGATGAATTAGGACAGCCTATTCAAAATTGATATCTGCTCAACTCATAACCATCCCACCATCAACTTGAATTGTCTGGCCAGTTATGTAAGCAGCGGAAGGATCTGCTGCTAAGAACCTCACTGCTCCGGCAACATCCTCAGGATTCCCGAATCGTCCAAGAGGGATAGCAGAAAGGATTGATTCACTGTTCAGGTCTTTTGTCATGTCAGTTGAAATGAAACCTGGGGCAACTGCATTCACAGTAATCCCTCTGCTTGCAAATTCTTTTGCAGCGCTTTGTGTAAGGCCTACTACTCCTGCCTTGGCTGCAGAATAATTTGCTTGTCCTGGGTTTCCCATCAATCCAACCACAGAAGTAATATTGATAATTCTTCCTTTTTTTTGCTTCAACATCTGCCTGGATACCGCTCTTGTGCAATAAAAAACACCACTCAAATTAAGGTCTAAAACTTTCTGCCAATCGTCCGTTTTCATTCTCATTAAAAGGCCATCTTTAGTTATCCCTGCGTTATTGACTAGAACATCAATTTTATTATTTTTCTCCAATACTGTTTTTATTAATTCATTTACTGAGTTTTCATTAGAAATATCAGCTTGAAGAGGGTATGCCTTCCCTCCAAAGGAGTTTATTTCTGATACGACTTTATTTGCATTCTCCAAAGATGAAGAATAATTGATGATTACTTCTGCTCCTTCCTTCGCTAGAAAAATTGCAATAGCCTTACCAATTCCCCTGCTTGCGCCAGTTACAATTGCAGTCTGACCTTCAAGTAATTTTGATAATGTCATAATCTTATGATTTTAAAATCGTTAGAATCGGATGATTATTTTATTTAACTTACTATTGAGTTACTTGCTTTTTATAAAGACTTTAAGCTCAGCCAGTAAAAATTATTAATTTTACTGGTCGAATATATTGAATAAATAATCAATGAAGAGGGATCAGTTTTGCATTTGTTAATTGCGGCGGCAGGAAGTGGAAGTCGAATGGGTGCTGATAAAAACAAGCTTCTTTTGAAGGTTGCAGGTAAGACGGTTTTAGAATGGACTTTGAAAGCGGCTTTCGAGGCTAAAACAATCTCTTGGATTGGAATTATTGGACAACCCAAAGATAAAAATCCCATTTGTTCAATTCTTGATAACTCAGTAAAGGCAGTTCAATGGATCAATGGAGGATCAACAAGACAGCAGTCAGTTCAACTGGGATTAGCGGCCCTTCCAAATGATGCTGAGTCTGTGCTGATTCATGATGGAGCAAGATGCTTGGTGAGATCATTCGTTTTTGATGAAATCTCAAAGATTGTTTCCAAGGGACAATCTGTTATTGCTGCTTCACAAGTCACTGACACCATAAAAAAGGTTGATAAAGATGGTGAGATTATTGAGAGCCCTCCTCGCTCAGATTTATGGGCGGCACAGACACCTCAGGGTTTTCCAGTAAATAAACTGAAGCATGCTCATAGTGAAGCAATCTCCAAAGGATGGAATGTAACTGATGATGCATCCTTGTTTGAACGTTTGGGATTGCCAGTGAAAATATATGATGCAGGACCTTCAAATATTAAAGTAACCACTCCATTTGATCTTGTGATTGCAGAGTCTTTATTGTCTACTTTAAAAGACTAAGGCTCCCTTTGTCGCCATTTAAGATGGCTTGACTGCCTAGTGGAAGTGATGCATTCCCACAGCAGTGTCCAATAGGCAGACTTGAAACGATTGGGATTTTAAGGTCTTGTGTTCGATCTTTGAAAATATCAAGAAGCTTAAACGTCTTTGATTTGTCGACGTTCTTCTCATTATCACAACCTGTAAACGAACCAAAACCTAGTCCAGATAGCTGTTGTAGAACTCCAGCCAATCTTAAGTGAGTTAGCATTCTGTCAATTCTGTAGGGAGCTTCTCCAATATCTTCGATGATTAAAATTGATTTTTTGAAACTTGGTAGATGTTCAGTCCCAATTAAGTGAGTCAGGACAGTAAGGTTGCCAACTATCAGACGCCCCTTTGAAATCCCTCCTCCCCACGGTTCCCCATAAATATCTGGTACGCAATTGCCAAACAAAATTGATTTAAGCCTGTCTTTACTCCAATCGGGTTCGGAACCTAAAGTTGTAATTAGTGGACCATGAATGCCTCCTTGAAATCCACTGGCTAGCCGTGCAAGAAGTATTGAAGTCAAATCAGAAAAGCCTATCATCCAACCTTCTTTCCATGGTTGTTTTTTTTCTAGCAATCTTGCTGATCCCCACCCACCTCTTGCAAAAGCTAAGAGAGGGTAATGATAGTTTGGGTGTAATTCATTAAATCTAACTTCATCATTACCTGCTAAATAACCCCATGACCTATCTATTTCATCGAAATGGTTACATATTAATCCCCATCCCTGAAGGACTTTGATCCCAGAGTGAAGATCTTCTTTTTTAGTTATTGGCGAACTTGCCGCTACTATGTGGAAAAGATCTCCTTTTTTTATAGGTTCAGTCATTTGCGAATCTTGGTCAGTACATTAATTAAATAATCTTGCTGAAGATCATGCCAAGAAGTAATAAACTGCCAAGTCTCACTTGATTGCTGAAATGCAAACCTGAAGTCTTAATACCTTTTGATTTTGAATTTAATAAGAAAACCTCTCTTTGCATTCCTAAAGTAGTTATCAACCAAAAAGGCCAATATATTAATCCTAAATTTGCTTTGACAGCAGCAAGAGCTAGAAAAACACAAGTTAAAAAGTAGCAAAAAGAAACTGTTTTTAATGACTTTCCCCCGAGACTGATCGCACTGCTATTTAGACCAATTACTTTGTCTTCACTTTCATCTGCCATTGCATAAACAGTATCAAAACCGAAAGTCCAAAAAATAGTTGCAAGCCAACAAAATATTAATGTTACTCCTCCTGCTAAAGAAGATTCACTTGCTGCCCAAGGGATTAAAACTGAAAAACCCCAGCAAATAGAAAGAATAAGTTGGGGATATTGAAACCATCTTTTTGCTGATGGATATAAAAGAATAAAAGGTAATGATAGGGATGAAAGTAGAAGGCATAAATTTCTACTTTCTTGTGGGATTGAAAGAACTATAAATAGACTAAAAAATAACATTAAAATTAGTAATATCCATGCTGCCTTTAGAGATACTTTTCCATTGGCCAATGGTCTCTCTTTTGTTCTTATTACCTTCTTGTCAAACTTTCTGTCCCAAATATCATTAGCGATACATCCAGCACCGCTTACAAATAATCCACCTAAAATTATTATTCCTAAAACTAGTAGAGAAGGAGGGGCTGCAGGAGTTAACCAAAGAGACCAGCCAGCGGGAATGAGAAGTATCAATCTTCCGCTGGGTTTGTTCCATCTAAGAAGTTGAAAATAATATCCCATTTTTTGGGTAAGAAGATTATTCACGAAAATTCAAATTGATAATGATTTATAAGGTCTTCTCAATGGGGTGCTGAGGGTGTCAGAGTATTGAGGTTAAACCTACTTATTTATGCTAGGTGAGTCAATAAATAATTCCTCTGAAAGGAATTCTATTGAATTAGATCTTGGCGAAAAGCAAGATGCTGAATTATGCCGTGTGGGAACAATTGATATTGGCACCAACTCAACGCATTTATTAATTGCAAAGATTGAGCGAAAATTAAATACTTTTAGTATTGAACTTGCAGAGAAATCGACAACACGACTAGGAGAAAGAGATCCTCAGACAGGAGAACTTACATCCCTTGCTATGAATAGGGCTTTTTCAACATTAAAGAGGTTTAAGGATTTATCAGAAAGTTATAAAGTTGAGAGTCTTATTATTGCCGCTACAAGTGCAGTTAGAGAAGCACCAAATGGAAAAACCTTTATTGCTGAAATTAAAAATAAGTTAGGCTTAGATGTTGAATTGATAAGCGGAGCAGAAGAAGCAAGATTGATTTATCTAGGTGTCCTTTCAGGGATGCAATTTGGAAATAAACCTCATCTGGTCCTAGACATTGGTGGAGGTTCGACAGAATTAATCCTTGCTGATAGCTCTGAGGCTCGAGCTTTAACAAGTACAAAGATTGGAGCAGTAAGATTACAAAGAGAATTTATTAAAAAAGATCCAATATCCTCTCAAAATGAATTGTTTTTAAGGTCATTTATCAGAGGCTCTATGGAGTCTGCAATTGATAAAGTATCTAAGAGGATTGAAGCGGGAGAAATACCAGTTTTAGTAGCAACTAGTGGAACTGCTATGGCTATTGGGTCGTTAATATCTAATAGAGAAAATCATATTCAATCAAAATTACAAGGATATAAAATCACAAAAAATAATTTAGATATAATTGTTAGTCAGTTAATTAAAATGACACCTTCTGAACGGAGTCAATTATCCTCTTTAAGTGAAAGAAGATCTGAGATTATTGTTCCAGGTGCTTTGATTTTGCAAACCATAATGAATATGGTCGATGTTAATGAAATTATTTTAAGTGAAAGAGCTCTTCGAGAAGGATTAGTTGTTGATTGGATGTGTCGAAATAATTATTTAAAAGATCAGCTGAGCTTTCAAGGATCAATTAGAGAAAGAACAGTTATTCATCAAGCGAAAAGATTTGGTGTTAATTCAAAACGATCAAAAAGTGTATCAGAATTTGCACTTACTTTTTATGATCAGACTAAGGGGATTTTGCACAATGATAATGGTGGAGGTAGAGATCTTTTGTGGGCAGCAGCTAAGCTTCACGCATGTGGTAAGCAAATTAATATAAGTGCCTATCACAAGCATTCGTGGTATTTAATCAAAAATGGAGAGCTCTTAGGTTATTCCCAAAGTGAGCATTTAATGGTAGCTGCTATCGCAAGATACCACAGGAAAAGTTTTCCAAAGAAAAGACATGAATCTTGGCAATTATTGGTTGATGAAAGTCAAAGAAGTTTGGTAGGTGATATGTCTTTACTTCTTAGACTTTCATGTTCTTTGGATAAAAGACCAGAACCTTTGGTATCCAAAATAATTATTGAAGCTAATAACAAGAAAGTTGATATAGAGCTAATTCCTAATAACTTAGGCCAAAATCTAGATCTTGAGAAATGGAGCTTAACTAAGGCAATTTCACTTATTAAAAAGATTAGAGATGTTGATATAAATATACTTTAGGAAGGTATCTTTTTGTCTAATAAAAAGATATCACTTCGCTGTGGATTAACAGAATCATTTTGGCCTTTTTGAATATAATTTAATAGCATAATTGAAGTAAATAAACCTAAAGCACCCGATAAAATTACAATGATAAATGGATTAAAACTTTTGTTTTTTTTAGTATTTTTCTTTTTAATCACAGGGCTAGGTTTAGGTTCATTTTTTTTCTTTTCATTAAGTTCTTCAAGAATAAAACTTGTATCTAAGTTTAATTTCTCTGCAATTCTTCGAACCATTGCTCTAATAAAAACTTTTTCAGGAAGAGCACTTTCATCCCCTGACTCAAGTGCAATCAATTGTTCTTTCCCAATTCTGAGTGAGGAAGATAGATCCTCTACTGAAAGATTTCTGCCTTGTCGTGCTTCCCTGAGAAACTCACCAACAGTTCGTAATGAGGATTTTTTATTTGCGACATTAGAACTACCGCTTTTTCTTTCTTCACTTTTTTCCAATTAAAAACCTTTTTGGTATATAAATTATTCTAAAGGCTCTGTAAAGTCGTTTGTCTCTAAAAGATAATTTATCTTTGGCTCTAGTAATTGTTAAAATATTTTCCTTAGTTTCTCTCTTTAACTAGACCTAAATAAATGTGAATGAGAACTATTATAAAGCTTTGATCTGTTTTTACCTATCTTTAATGCTGGACTAATTATATATAATGTTGTTCTGATTAAATTTTGTTCTTGAGATGTTTTTGCCATCTCACTCAAAGGTATAACTTTTATCCATTCATCTGGCCAAGTTACTCTATATGCAATTGCTACAGGAGTATTCGCAGGATAATACTCTATAAGTATCTCTTGCACTTCATCTACATGTCTTGCGCTTAGGTAAAGACATAAAGAAGATTGAATAGATGCTAGCTTTTGAAGACTCTCCTTCTCTGGTTTGCCTGTCCTGCCATCAGCTCTGCTTAGTATTATTGTTTGGGTTAAATCTGGAATTGTTAGTTCGAATCCTAAAGTTGCTGCTGTTGCTTGATAGGCACTTACTCCCGGAATCACCTCTACTTGAATTCCTTTATCGTTTAATCTACATATTTGTTCTGAGATGGCTCCATATAAGCAAGGATCACCATCATGGAGGCGAACGATTTTTTTCCCTTCCTTGTGCTTTTTAATTAAGATCAAAAGTATCTCTTCTAGAGTTAATGAACTTGTCTTGATCTTCTCACAATCATCTTTAACAAGTTTTGTTATTTGTATGGGAATGAGAGAGTCTGTCCAAACAAGAACGTCAGCTGTTTTTAGTCTTTGTTGAGCTCTTATTGTCATTAAGTCTAAAGCGCCTGGACCTGCTCCCACAATTGAAATTGGATTCATTGAGTTCTCCCATTAATTAAAGAAGGATCAGGGAGTGTTTTCTTCGAGATATAAATTCTCCATATTCCTAATAGGCCTGTACTAATTAAAAACAAACTAATTAATTGTGCGATTCTTATACCGCCATCACAAAAAGGTGGAACCCCACCCAAGCATAAAGGATCTGTTCTTAGGGCTTCTATCCATAACCTTCCTAAACTGTAAGTTATTAAATACAAGCAACTTAAGGTGCCAGATGGGAGCTTAAGTTCTCTTTTATTTGACTTTAAAAAAAGAAAAATTAGTATTCCAAAAACAAAAAAATTCCATATTGATTCATAAAGAAAAGTAGGGTGAAAATAATCTTGTTCGGTGAATATTTCTGGCCTGAATTGATAGGGTATAAATAATTTCCAGGGTAATTTTGTAGGGAGACCAAAGGCTTCATTATTAAAAAAATTTCCCCATCTACCTATTGCTTGGCCCAATGCAACTGAGGGGACCAACAAATCGATAACATCCCAAAAAGGTTCTTTTCTTCTTCGGCAAAAAAATATAATGGATAATGTACCCATTATGAGTGCTCCATGAATTGCAATTCCTCCTCCCCAAATTTCGATAGCTCTGGGAATAGGAATATTTAAGTTTAAGAAATTAATAGAACTCCAGAAGTTTTTACCAATATAGTTTCTCCATTCAAATGCAACATAATAAATTCTTGCCCCAATTACAGATGAAAAAACTAAGCCAGGAAGTAAATCGCTAATAAGGCTTTTTTTGAATCCTTTTTTTGAGGCTAATTTACCTGATAAATTTAAACCTACTAAAACTGAAACAGCTATTAGCAATCCATACCACCTTAATGAAAAAGGGCCTAGTTGAAACAACTCAGGCCCAGGTGATCTAAGGGTAAAAAAAATATATTCCATCAACTATTTGAAGTTATATTCCTTCAGCAGCTTGAACTTTTTCAACTTGTTTCTTTTTAAGAACCAGCATTATTTGGGATAAACCAACTCCTATGAAGAAAATTATCATTCCAATAACTCTTGCCTTACTTTGTAAAACGATTTCTTTGTCAAGTTGACCAAAACCTCCAACATTAGGGTCCTCAGTTAATTTTGCACCTGTCTCAATAGTGTCACCTTCTTTTACTAATAATGAAGTCCCTGCAGGAATAGTTTCAGCAAAATTTTCTCCTTCTTCATTATTTAGATTAATAATTTGTGTTCCATCTTCGTTTGTTTGGATTGAGGTTATTGTTCCAGAATTTGCTGCAGTAAACAAATTATTATTGCTCTTTTCACCAGTTGGGTAAACCTGACCTCTACCTCTATTCCCTCCTATATGAATTGAATATTTTCCAAAGTTAATATTTTTATCCTTGGTGGGATCAGGTGAGAGTACAGGGAAAACAATCTCTCTATTTTGATCTCCTGGTAAAGGGCCAACTAAAATAATATTTTCTTGCTCCTCACTGTACTGAGTGAAGTACACACCTTGTGTCTCCTCTTTTATTTCGTCAGTCCATCTTTCTTGAGGAGCTAACTTGAAACCATCTGGAAGCATAACAACTGCTCCAACTTGGAGAGGAACTTTGCTCCCATCTGCACCAATTTCTTGAAGATCCTTTTTATAAGGTATTTCTACGACTGTTTTGAAAACACTATCAGCTGCAACGGACTGAGGGACTTCAGCTCTTGTTGGCATACTTGCAACGTGGCAATTTGCACAAACAATTTTCCCAGTAGCTTCTCTAGGGTTTTCGAATTTTTGTTGAGCCCAAAAAGGGTATGCCCAGGTTGGTTGAGGAATTAGGAATATTGAACATCCAAGAAGCAATGAACAAATACAAAGTTTTAGTGATCGACTCATAATTTTTTTTTGGGTGTGGAAGTTTTTTATGTTCATTTTTTAATCATCCCCACCAAGGAGCGGTGCCAGTTCTGAAATCAGTCTCTGTCCACTGACTTACTAGAACCTGATCGTCTTCTACTGATACGTGAGCAATTGCTAATGATAAGGGAGCAGGACCTCGTACTACTTTCCCTGTTGAGTCATATTGACTTCCATGGCATGGACACATGTACTTATTAGCTCCACTATTCCATGGAACTACACAACCCAGGTGAGTACAAATCGCGTTAATTCCATAACTGGTGATTGCATCATCACCTTCAACTATTAGATAGGTAGGGTCACCTTTAAGACCTTGCACTAAACTTCTGTCACCAACAGGGTGAGTAGATAACCAGGCACTTGCCTTTACTGGATTGCCCAGCTCATCTTTAGCATTTGTTCCGCCGCCACCTCCTCCAGCTCTATAGGGAGTGAAGTATTGAGCTACTGGATATAACGCTCCTAAGGCAACTCCTGTAACGGTTCCAAAGGTTAGCAAGTTCATGAACTGCCTTCTGCCCATTGAGGGCACATCTGCAGCATTCATTTGTGTCATTACAGATGTTCACCTGAATTCAGATTCTAGACCAGAATGGACACCAAAAGGTTATTAATCTCTGCCAAGACTGGACTTTTGACATGAGTTTTAAATCTAATGAGTCAAATCCTGGTAGTTTTTCTTCTTCACTTCCATTGGAAGTAGACGAGGTGGTGGGATGCTTAAGAAGACGATGGGGTGTGACATATGATTTGAAATTGTTAATCAAAAGAGACCGAATATATTTACAAATGATGTGGGGTTTTTTAGAACAACAATCTTTCCCATTAGATGAGGAGACCTATAGAGAAAACTTGAATCGAACTTTAGAGATTATTAACCGTGCAGGTCAATCGGATTTTGTAAGACACTGGTTGGAAAATGTACAAGAAAAACCAAGACTTGGCAGAGCAATAACTTTACCTTTTCCTATAGATCAAAGGATGTCAGAATTTGTTCTTTAAAATTTGTTGTTAGGGCAACTAATCCAACTCCAACAAGAAATAAAAAAGTTATTGATGTAGAGAGAAGAAGCATAGTTATTGGGTCAGTAGATGGAGTTAAAACTGCCCCAGCAATTGCTGAAGCCATTACAACAACTCTCCATGCAGACAACATCTTCTGCCATGAAATAATTTCAAAAAATCCTAGAATTAATTGAAGGATTGGTAATTGAAAAGCTAACCCGGTAGAAAGCATTAGTAGAAGTACGAAATCTAAATACTTTTCGATTGACCAAAGTGGTTCAACCACATCTGCGCCATAACTTATAAGAAAACCCAATGCGGCAGGTATCAAAGCCTTCCATGCAAAGAAAATTCCTAAGAAAAATAAAATTGCTGAACCTGCAACTGATGGCGCTATCAAGAGCTTCTCTTTTTTAGTTAGACCTGGAAGGATGAACTTCAAAAACTGGTAAAGTATGTAAGGAAGCGAAAGAGTAAGCCCCCCATAACCTGCGACTTTGATTGAAGTAAATAAAAATTCACCAGGTGCTACTTGTAAAAATTGAATTTTTCCTGCTGGCATTTCTAATGCTTGTACAAGCTTCCTAACAAATAACAAGCAGAAACTTGATGAGATCAGAATTGCAATAAGACTCTTTAGTACTCTTTGTCGTAGCTCCTCAAGATGATCTAATAAAGGCATCTCCAAGGATTGTGATACCTCAACTGAGTCAGCTCTTTCACTGATCCTTATTGGAGGTGGAGCTTTAAAAGTATTCTCTTTTGGGTTTGGGCTGGCCAGATTAGTTTAAATTAATAATTTTATTTTAGTAGATAATTGAATTTGTAAGCTTGGTTCTATTTTCCAAAAAATGGGCAGGTAGAGTTAAATATAAATTATTTTTTCTTCTCAATATTGATAATTAGATTTTTAATTATTTTTTTGTTGGGTCAGGCAAAATGAAAGGAGGACAATCATTTAGTGAAGATTCTCCATAATTAGCATATTCTTTGTAACCTCCCATTTTTCCATTGGTTTTCATTAAAGCACTTGTAAATGCCAACAAAAGAAAAACTGTTGGAGCACCAATGATTAAAGCTGCACCAAATAAATATCCAATTAAAAACTCTGGAAAAGTGTGATTTCCAAGAAACTCATGAGTACCTAGAAAAAAGTCAATCATTTTAAACATGTCTAATGAAGCTGATAGTAAGTCATTGAAGTTCACTTCTGGTGGAAATATTTCTCGGCTCTCTCAGCTTTTCCCCAAAGGACCTTCCCACCCCTATGACTAACAGTTCCAGGTAAGGAGCCTGATATCCTTTGCAGATTTTCAATTGGGACCATAATTATTGGTGTAAGTTTGTTACCTCTACCACGGCTAAAAAAAGAAGCAAGATCAGCCGCTAATTGAATATCTTTCTCATTAATAAGTCCATTGGATGATTTAAGTACAATATGGCTTCCAGGTGTTTCTTGAGCATGAAACCACAGATCTCCTTTTTTCCCTTTTCTTAGACTAATTAATTCGTTTTGCCTATTGTTAGAACCTATTTGAATCTTAATACCACTAGGACTTTGGATCTCTTTTATAGTTGCAACCTGATCCTTCTTCCTATTTGATTTAAACCTGGATGAATTTCTTTTTATGCAAATATATTCATCCACCTCTTCTTTAAGTTCAATAATTGAATCTAGTTTATTTTTATTAGCCTCATTATCCTCATACATTAATGAATCAAGAAATAATTCACAATATTCAATTTCTGATATTTTTTTCTTGTGAAAAATGATTCTATTTAGAATTGATTCCCGAGATCTTTTTTTTCTTTTGGCTTCTTTAAAAAGACTTTGAGACTCAATTATTTGCTTCTTTGTAGGAGACTGTAAAGTTAGAATATTATTAGCCTTATTTTGCATGGTTATATATTCAGAAATATTTTTAATTAATAATTCTTGCATTTCTAGTTTTCTAATTTCATCATTTTTTGACTTTTCTAGATCATGCTTTAATTTTTCTCTAATAGAAGTAATTTCCCTATCTATAATCTTATTTGAATAGTATATGCCAAGGCTAAGACCAATTTTTGTTTTTTCAACCTTTGACTTTATTTTCCCCCAGACTACAAAATCAGTGGAGCTATTGAAATTGATAGTGTAATTACTATTCTCAATATCTGATAGCCATTCCTTCCACCTTTTATATATTGCTTCCCATTGTTTTAATTCAATACTTGTTACCGATTGATTTATTAAATTAATTGCTTCATTGTAATTATTACTCGCAATTTGTAATGTTAGAGCTGGACTTATTCCTTGATAAGTGTCTTTTAGACTATTCTTGAATGTTGATGGAACCAAGCATATATTCTCTTTCCATGAATCAAATGATTCAGATATCTTAGGAACTAATCCTTTAAGTGGTGGTGGAGCTTTGTAAAGATCTCCAGTCCCTATTGGTCTCAACCTTGAGTGTTTTTCTTTTATTTGTTTCCCAAGAGTAATTACTTTGCTTGATTTGTCTAAAAGTATAATATTGCTGTGTCTTCCCATCAATTCTACGACCATTTCTTTCTCAATTTCTTTACCAGGCCTGCTAGAAAATCTAAACCTTACTATTCTTTCAAACCCATTTTGTTGTATCTCTAGCAGAGCTAAATTGACTAATAAATGTTTTAATTGTTTTGCTAATGTGCTTTTCTCACCATGTCTTTTTGGAGGTGGTATCTGGACTATTCTTGGGGACTCGGCAAGCCAGCTAATTTCTATCCATGTAAGTTTTTCTAGTGTTCTAAATCCTAATTGAAGAGTCTGTGAATCAGTTTGTTGTGCATTCTCAAATCGACTTGGAACTATGTCCTGACTAAGTTCAAATACAACTGCTTTAAGGGTTGTTAAGTCCATTAATTGAATTGGAACTTTGTTCATTTATCATCCTTTTAAATTTATAAATAATGTAATTAACCTTTGGTAGGTAAATTAGATAGTATTTAGTTATGTCATCTATAGGAAATCTTACTGTTCTTACTGGCCCAAGTGGGGTAGGTAAGGGAACAATTGTTAGGAAAATCCTCGAAAGCCATAGTGATGTATGGCTTTCTATTTCTGCCACTACTCGTAAACCAAGGTTGGGAGAAATTGAGGGAGAACATTATTTTTTCTTAGACAATAAAAAGTTTCAAGAAATAATTGATTGTGAGGGTTTTCTTGAGTGGGCTTCATTCTCTAATAATTTTTATGGAACTCCAAAAAAAATAGTTAAAGAAAAAATAGAAAAAGGAACTAATGTTCTTCTTGAAATTGAATTAGAAGGAGCTCGACAAATTCGACAGTCTTTCCCCGAAGCATTACAAATATTTTTAGCACCACCAAATTTATATGAACTTGAAAAAAGAATTAGAGGTAGAGGTACTGAGAGCGAAGAATCTATTCGAGATCGTTTAGCAATAGCTAATAAGGAACTTATGGCCAGAAAAGAGTTTGATGCTGTAGTTATAAATGAAGATATAGAAAAAGCCTTCAAGGAAATTGAAGGCTTAATGGGATTGAAATTTAATAAATAATACTTTTAAAAAGACATTGGGTGGAAAAGTAAGTCTGGTACAAATCTATTAAATTCAACAATAATACCTGCTGTTAGAGCGATCCAAATCGTTGCCACGACTGGAGCTGATCTAAACCATTTAGTACGAAATAATTGAAACATGATTGAAAAACGAAGTGATTTTTGAAGTTAAATAGATAACTTTTTAGCCTCTTGGCCCATTAAGAGAAACATTATTGTCTTTGTCTCTAAGTTCTCCATTCTTTCCTTCTCTATTTGCATGTAGTGGCCATGCAGCTCCTCTTTTTAAGCATTGCCAAGCTAAATCGGTATCAATAATGATCTCATATTCTGCAGCATTCTTTTTACCTCTTACGGCTCTTACATATTCCCTTCCTGACCAGCCAATAATTCCTGCAATATAAATGAACATTACTCCGGGAATAAGTAAGTCTCCTTCATGTCCTCTGTTAATCCATGCACCCCATGGTTCGATGGGAGGACCAATGATCAAATGAGGAAGTCCATCATCTCCACAAAGTGCTTTGCTGTATCTCTCAAATCTTTTTATAGCTTGATCAGTTGAAGCAGTGCTAGCTCTCTCCTGGAATCGAGCATTTTCAGAACAAGTAACTAGCGCAGAAGCTGTAAAATCTGTAGGGGCTCTATCAGCGTTTAAAGCTGGGCCTGGTCTTGCGTCTGCTATTGGTGCTATTCCTAGGAAAAGGAATGCTGATAGCAGGATTGATAAAAGACGACTCATGAGTTCTGATTTCTTCCTATTGTCCTGTTTTAATAGGATTTCAATATTAAACTTAGTTGATAACTAGACAATAATGTCAATAATTTTATCCCTCGAAACAAGTTGTGACGAGTCCGCCGTGGCTCTCGTTTCAAATGAAGAAGGAAAGATTGAATTGATAGCTCATGAAATGGCATCGCAAATTGAAGAACATGCTAATTGGGGAGGAGTTGTTCCGGAAATTGCTTCAAGAAGACATTTAGAAAATCTTCCATTTTTAATTGAAGAGGTTTTTTCAAAATCAAAATTACAGATAAAAGATATAGATGCAGTAGCAGCAACTGTTACTCCAGGATTAGCAGGTTCGCTTTTGGTTGGATCAATTACGGCAAGAACCTTGGCTAATTTGAATCAAATTCCATTTTTAGGAATTCATCATTTGGAGGGACATCTGTCATCAATATATTTGTCAGAAAATCATCCTAAACCTCCTTTCTTAGTCTTATTGGTTAGTGGAGGTCATACTGAATTGATAAAAGTAGATCTTCAACATAAGTATCAACGTCTTGGTAGAAGTCATGATGATGCGGCTGGAGAAGCTTTTGATAAAGTTGCAAGACTGCTGGGACTTTCGTATCCAGGGGGGCCAGAAATTCAAAAAATAGCTAAATCTGGAGATCCCAAAAAATTCTTATTCCCAAAAGGGAGAGTTTCTAAACCTGAAGGTGGTTTTTATCCATATGACTTTTCTTTTAGTGGTTTGAAAACGGCTGTATTTCGCCAGATAGAAAAAATCAAGTCAGAAAATAAAAAATTACCAATAGCCGATATTGCTGCAAGTTTTGAACACGTAGTGGCTGAGGTTTTAGTAGACAGGAGCTTGCGATGTGTCCTTGATCAAGGTTTAAATTCTCTTGTTTTAGTTGGAGGAGTAGCTGCAAACTTGCGATTAAGGGAAATGATGCTTGCAAAAGCATCTGAAAATTCAATTAATATTTCTCTTGCGCCAATGGAATTTTGTACTGATAATGCGGCAATGATTGGGGCGGCAGCTTTGTTAAGATTATCTTCAAATAATATTAAAAGTTCAATGGAACTTGGTGTTTCCGCTCGTTGGCCTTTAGAAAAATCAGATTTACTTTATGATTGCAATCCACCTTTTTAATCAATATTTTTAAGCTTTGAATTATTTATGTCTTTAAAACAAACAGATAAAGCAAATAAATCAACTAAGCTTGCAAGCTCAAGTGAACTTAATTCATGGAAAAGAGGATTCACTCCACAAGCTGAGATATGGAATGGCAGAATAGCAATTTTAGGTTTGATTGTTTTATTAACAACCCTTTTAATATCAAATTCAATTTTTTCTGGCTAGAAAATATTATTAGTTTTATAATAATATTTAGTTCTAATTATTTGGTTGTCATTTTGCTTATTTAGTGAATGCGGATTTTATCGATGGATTTTAAAAAGAGAGTTGTTAAGTGGTAAAAAGACGGTAGTTTTTATTGGCTTGAATCCTTCAAAAGCCAATTTATCGAATAACGATAGGACTCTCACAAGGATAATTAATTTTTGTTCGAGGTGGAATTACAGAAATATCTATATTGTTAATCTATTTGGCCTGATTTCAAAGTCTCCTGTTCAACTATTAAAAAGCAATGATCCAGTGGGTCAAAATAATGATTTAATCATTTTAAAATCATTAGAATTTTGGCGGGAAAATACTAATTGCGACCTCTGGTTAGGATGGGGTGATAAAGGTCAATTAAATGGACGTGATCGTAAAGTTCTAAAACTAATTAAAAATTTTTCAAATTTCAAGTCAAAAGAAAATAATTATTCTAATCGTGTTTTAACTCTTGGGCTTAGCAAAAAAGGAAATCCTCGACACCCTCTCTATATGCCTAATCAATCTTTCCTAAGAAAATTTGATCTGTAATTTATATTTTGTTTTCTCAGTTATTTTCTAAATTAGAAATGTATAAATAATATTTGGATTGAAAGGGTTGCTATTGTATAAGAATATGTAAGTAAAATCATCTCATTAACTTATTTATTTTCTTAGGTAGATTTAATGGATACTCTCTTATGTCTACATTGCTAGTTATTCATGACTCCTGAGAGGCTGGGCTTGCTTTGGGGTATCACAGTTTTTTCTGGAGCTGGAGCAAGATTATTATCAGTACTAACAGGACTTCCTGGGGTAGTTTTATTGTTGCTATCTGGCTTGTTGATTGGGAGGTCAGGACTTGGATTGGTTGAACCTTTAGATCTAGGAAAAGGATTGGAGACAATAGTTGGTTTATTGGTAAGCCTTGTTTTATTTGATGGTGGCTTAAATCTTCGATTTCCTGGGGGGACAATTAAGTCAATAGTTCTAAGAATTTCTTCAATAAGATTAATTATTTCATTGGCAGCCGGATTTTTTGCCGCGCATTGGTTTGCAGGGCTTGGTTGGTCCGTAGCAGGTGTTTACAGCGCAATTGTTCTTGCTACTGGACCAACTGTTGTAACACCATTAGTTCGACAAATTCGACTCGCATCCCCATTAAGTGAAGTGCTTGAAGCTGAAGGTTTGATCCTAGAACCCATAGGAGCGGTGTTAGCACTTTTATTGTTAGAGCTTGTTGTAGGAGATCTGCATGGCTGGAGAGAGCTACTCCTTGGTTTACTTTCAAGGCTTGGTGGAGGCGTTCTAATTGGTTCAATAGCAGGCCTATTGTTATCAGAAGGTTTGAAGCGCTTACGATCCGAACCTTATATTGGGATCAGATTGCAACTTACTCTTGGGGTAATTTTTTTACTTTATGGAGTATGCGAATGGTTATTACCTGAATCAGGATTGCCTGCATCTGTTGCCGCAGGTTTTGTTGTCGGACAAAGACCTTCTACTCAGGCGAATGAGCTTGATAAATTAATAAGAGAATTAGCTCAGTTAGCGATAACTATGCTTTTCCCTCTTCTTGCTGCAGACGTTTCATGGGGGGAACTAAGTCCATTGGGGTGGGGAGGTATAACTTGTGTACTTTTTTTGATGATCGTAGTAAGGCCAATAGCTATTGCGATAGCAACATTTGGATTACCTCTTGAAAACAAACAAAGATTATTTCTTGGTTGGTTAGCTCCTCGTGGAATAGTCACTGCCGCAGTGGCTTCTTTATTTTCCATTAGATTGGAACAGGCAGGTGTCTTAGGAGCTGGAAAACTTCAAGGATTAGTTTTTTTAACAATATTGATGACAGTAGGTATACAAGGCTTAACAGCTCAACCTTTGGCGAAAATATTGGGTTTATTGGATGAAGATAAAGATCTAGATAAACCGACTAATTCGGGATCTATCTTTACTGAATCTTGAGAGTAAAATCCAACTTTGAATTAAATCAGGCCCATTCAGAGTTCCAAATAGCGCAGCTCTAAGACTTTTCATAACAAGACCTTTTTTTACTTCGCAGTTTTTTGTAGTTTGATTTATTAAATTAAACGCTTCCTCTTTGGAAAAGGATGCAGCATCTGAGTTTTCCAACTTTTGAAGGATAAACTTTAAAACTATTTTTGCTTCTTTTATTTCCAATTGCTTTTTGCCATCATCACTTAATTCCGGCTCTTCAAAAAAAGGCTTAGCCTGAGTAACTCCATCATTAATAAGAACCAGGGATGGTCCTATTAGCTCTAAGAGATGGATTCCCCATTCTTTACTTGGAAGATGCCATCCATTTTCTTTAAACAAAGGATCTAAATACTCTAATAAAGTTTCGACTGACATTTCATGTATTACTTGAGAGTTGAGCCAGTTCAATTTGTCCCAATCAAATTTTGCTGAAGCTTTATTAACCTTTTTAAAACTGAAAATCTTTGAAATTTCTGAAATTTTAAATCTTTCATTTATTCCTTCTGGAACAGACCAGCCAAGAAGAGTCATATAATTTGCCATTGCCTCAGATGTATACCCCATTTCTTTGAATTCAGAAATTGAAGTAACCCCATCCCTTTTTGAAAGTTTTTTACCTTCAGAATTAAGAATTAAAGGAGTATGAGCGAAAACTGGAATGTTTAGATCAAGAGCTTCGTAAAGAAGTATTTGCTTTGCGGTATTAGCAAGATGATCTTCTCCCCTTATTACATGAGAGATTTTCATTGCAGAATCATCTGCTACAACTACTAAATTGTACAATGGATCACCAATTGAATTTGCTGGTGCTCTTCTCGCGATGACCATGTCACCGCCTAAATCTTTACCACTCCAAGTCATTTTTCCTCGGATTAAGTCATTCCATGAAATTAATTTTTCATCACTGATTTTGAATCTGATAACAGGTTCTCTTCCAGCCTTTATAAATTCTGATTCTTGCTCTGGAGTTAAGTTTCTGTGCCTATTGTCGTATTTTGGAGCTAATCCATTTCGCTTTTGAGTTTCTCTCATTTCTTCTAGTTCAGCTTCTGATGCATAACACTTGTAAGCAAATCCTTTATCTATAAGAGTTTTTATAACTTGTTTATGTTCATTTACTCTTTCGCTTTGAATTGTTGGGGATTCATCCCAGTTGATTCCTAGCCACTCGAGCCCGTCATATATGTTCTTTATATATTCTTCTTTTGATCTTTCAATATCAGTATCTTCAATTCTTAAGAGAAAAGTTCCACCTTCTTTTTTTGCAAATAGCCAGTTAAATAGAGCCGTTCTTGCTGTTCCTAGATGAAGTGTTCCCGTTGGACTTGGTGCCAACCTTACCCTAACTTTCAAAGCTCTAATTCGATTTAGTTACGGGACCGACGGGATTCGAACCCGCAACTTCCGCCGTGACAGGGCGGTGCTCTAACCAGTTGAACTACGGTCCCAGTTTTAGGCCTTAAAAAGGATTTTATCTTTTATTAGAAATCCTTTGTATTGACCCAATGAGTATCATCCTAAAAATGCCCTCTAGTCAACTAAGAATTAATATTGTTGACTTGGGAAAACTAACTTTATAAGGTTTTTTTCAATCTAATTCTCTATCAAGAGAGATGCTCATGAAATAAAACTAAATAAGTAGATGACTTTTAAGGACGGAAACCTGCAGGCTCTATGAGCCTAACCTGATTCCCACGAGCTGTGAACTCGCGGCCTTGGTCGCTTTGAACTACTACACGGCCACCTGATTTTACACGAATAACTCGAGCCCTGACCCAGCCTAATGCGGCTGACTCAAGAACTTTTACGACATCGCCAGGTTGAAGATCCAACTCCATTCTTTAAAAAAGTAACTGCAGAAAGGGTTTTCGAACGCGCCGTGGAGGACTTGAACCCCCGACATCAGGTTTTGGAGACCTGCGTTCTACCAACTGAACTAACGGCGCATTTTATATACCCTTTAAGTCATTGTTGGCCAATGACTTTTGATTGAGGAGGCCGAAACCTCAGCGGTCGAAGCGCTGCTTTACGCGTGTGGCTTTGCCCACTCGCTCACGCAGATAGAAAAGCTTCGCTCTTCTTACTTTACCTCGGCGTTCAACCTTAATGGATGCAACTTGTGGACTGTGAACCAGAAAAATTCTTTCAACTCCTATTCCTTGGAAAATTCTCCTGACTGTAATTGTTTGATGAATTCCTCCATGTCTCTTTGCTATTACAACACCCTCGTAGGGCTGAACCCTCTCCTTGTTGCCTTCACTTATGCGGACACCAACACGAACTGTATCTCCTACGTAAATATCAGGGAGACCTTTTCTTTGTTGTGCGTCTTCAAAAGTCTTTATTATTTCTGCAGGAGAGAGCTTTTGAATTGGAACTTTCTTACCTTTAGATTTTGTTTCAGAAGCAATTTTTACTTCAGACTTCTCTGAGGCATTTGATTCATCTTCAACTTTTACCTCTTCTGATGAGGGTTCTTTCGAATCAACGGACATCACCAATTACTCTTGATTTGGCCAAGCTCTTATTGTAACCGCTGGTTTCTCAAATTAAAAATTTTTTATATATCTGGTCTTTTCATCCTTGTTTTACGATAATTTCCTCACTTAGCGCTATTCAGTCATTGGTTGATAACTTAAAAGAATAATTAGTTTTCTCTACCTTTTTCTTTAATATAGAAATTTTATTAAAGAAAAGAATTTTTTTAATAAAAATATCCCTGTCCATTTAATAGTTCACCTATTATTAGATTGTTAGTAAATTGCAATTTTTGAGATTTTTACTTTTTCCCTAAACAATGAAACTTTTTTCTGATCTTCTTTCTTCTGTAAATTCAAAAGTGCCTATCAATAATGGTCCTGTTATTAATCAAAGGAGAGGAGTGGAAATCAAGTCTGCAAGAGAGATAGAAATCATGCGTAAATCTAGTAAAATAGTTGCAACCGTATTGAGTGAAATAAGAGATTTAGTTAAACCCGGGATGTCTACTTTGGATCTAGATAAATATGCAGAAAAACGAATAAGAGATCATAATGCCGAACCTAGCTTCAAAGGATATCATGGTTTCCCAGGCAGTATATGTTCAAGTATAAATAACGAAGTTGTTCATGGAATCCCAAGTAAGACGAAAATTATTAATGATGGAGATTTACTTAAAGTAGATACGGGAGCTTTTTATAATGGTTACCATGGAGATAGCTGTATAACTATCTGCGTAGGTAATACATCTGATAAAGCAATTGAACTAAGTAGGGTAGCAAAAGAAGCTTTAATGCTTGGAATAAAACAAATTAAGCCACAAAATAAACTTCTTGATATAGCGGGAGCGATAGAAGATTATGTTAAAGATAATGGTTTTAGTATTGTCGAAGATTACACCGGACATGGCGTAGGTAGGAATCTTCATGAAGAGCCTTCAGTATTTAATTTTAGAACTAATGATTTGCCAAATGTTACTCTGCGAGAAGGGATGACTATTGCAGTGGAACCTATAATTAACTTTGGATCAAAGTACTGCAAGACACTTCGTGATGGATGGACGGTAATTACAAAAGATGGAAATCTATCTGCTCAATGGGAGCATACTGTCTTAGTTACGAAAAATGGGTTTGAAATACTAACTGATAGAGGAGATTGATTCCTTTTAACGGGGGGGATTTGAGTAAATACTTTTTATAAATCTTGAGTATAATATTCTAATTGATTCAGCTAATGGCATTAATAAATAAGTTATGGGATTAGGAGTTACTATGATTAAATAAGTATCATCTTCTGCTTTTTGTATTATCTTCCTTGCTACAAATTCAGGGCTCATGATTCCTTGTGGATTTAGTTTTGATTTAAAAGGACCTAAGATTAATTTTCTGATAATAAATGAATTTCTTTTTCCCATTAATAAATTACTTTTTTTTAGACTTACAAGTTCACCTATCAGTCGTTTCGTTATTTCATATACCGGACTAAAAGCTATTTGAATCTCTGCTTCAGATGTATTTACCCATACTTCCTTTGGACTGTAATTGTTTAAATTATTAGATATGTCTAAATTCTCAAAAATTTCTATTAATCTCCAATGACTAAGAGAATTTATTTCTATGGCTTTATTTATATCATTTGAATCAATCATTTGTTTTGGATTAAATCCATGATTAAGTATTAAAATATCAATATTAGCAAGGGTTTTTGAAAGGAGTTTTTCTTTCCCACATGACCAAATAATCCTTTCATCCGGAGTGCTTTCAGAAGAGTCACTATTGTTTTTTCTTTCATGAGTTAGACCAACTACATAAGCCCCTTTTTTTTTAAGTACTTCAATAAGTGACTTCCCAAGGCTTCCATTTGCACCAGTTATGGCAATTCTTAAACCTTTAAACCTTGAGTTGTTTGACAAGTTTTTGTTCATTGAGTTAAATCCATTGTATTTATTACCCAAAAATCAGGAATTACTGAAGAATATTTGTCTAACAAGAATTTTATACAGATTTAGTGTTGAGAACTTTTTCAAAAAGCCTAAACTTATAAAGATATTAACTTCACATAGATCTTTAATTAATGAGCAAGACCTTTCTAATTGGATCATGTGAACCATTTAGCGGTAAGTCAGCATTAGTTCTTGGTATTGCAAGAAATTTAATTGCTTCAAATCATTTGGTTAGATTTGGTAAACCATTAGCCACAAGCCTTGAATTGAATGTCTCTGAAAGAGGAGACATTCAAGATATGATTGATGACGATGTCAGGTTTGTTGGCGAGACATTACAATTATCTGCTGAGAACTTAATATCTTCCATTCAATTCTTAGCCGCCTCTACTGCTAGTAAAAGGATTGAAGAGAATATCTTAGATCCTGGGGTTGAATTTAACGAGTTGAAGCTATCTCTTAACTCTTCTAATGAGGCTATAAATATTCTTGAAGCAGCAGGCAGCTTGCATGAGGGACTCTTATATGGATTAAGTCTCAGTCAACTTGCTAAAGGTTTAAACGCTAAAGTTATACTTGCTCATTTTTGGCAAGATAGTAGAAGTGTTGAAGCTTTATTGGAGGCTAAAAATCAATTAGGAGATAATCTATGTGGAGTTGTCTTAAATGCTGTTAACCCTGATCAAATAAAAGATATCAAAGAAAATATAGTCCCATCTCTTAAGTCGCTAGGCTTAGATGTCTTTGGAGTAATGCCTAGGTCTCCTTTATTGAGGAGTGTCACTGTTGAAGAATTGGTGAGACGTTTGAATGCGCGAGTTATTTGTTGTTCTGACAGGCTTGAGCTGATGGTCGAGACGTTGAGTATTGGCGCGATGAGTGTTAATTCTGCAATGGAATTTTTTCGAAGAAGACGTAATATGGCAGTAGTGACTGGTGCTGATCGAACAGATATCCAATTAGCGGCTTTGGAAGCCTCTACTCAATGCTTGATACTGACAGGTGCTGGCGAGCCACTACCGCAATTAATTAATAGATCAGAAGAGTTAGATGTCCCTTTGCTAAAAGTTGATAGAGATACTCTTTCAACAGTTGAAGTTATTGAGCAAGCTTTTGGTCATGTACGTCTTCATGAGACAGTCAAAGCTACCTATGCTTTTCGATTAGTACAAGAACATTGTGATCTTGATCGAATCTTTAAAACTTTAGGAATTTCTTCTTGAGTTCATGAATAGTGGCTACCTTTAAATTATCTGAATTAGTATGTCCTTGAGTCGATCACTCGATCTTCCTACATTGGGACGAGTTGATACTCTCGCTCAGGAATTGGCCTTGTTGAAAAACGAGGGGAAAAGAAGGATTGCATTTTTAGGGAGCAGGCATGTTCCTGTTGTTTCTATACATATAGTCGAATTAATTGCACGGTCTTTGGCTCAAGAGGGACATTCGATAATAACTTCAGGTTCTCAAGGTGTAAATGCTGCAGTAATTAGAGCGGTTCTAGATGTTAATCCATCTCTCTTAACAGTTTTGTTGCCTCAGTCTCTTGATAGGCAAACCGCAGAAGTCAAGGATCTTCTTGGTAGTGTTTTACATTTAATAGAGAAAGAAGACAATAATGATTTACCTTTGCCAATGGCAAGTAGTCTTTGTAATCAAGAAATTATTAACAGATGTGATCAATTGATTTGTTTCGCATTTCATGACAGTGAAACATTATTGAGTAGTTGCCATAGTGCTGAAGATATGGGGAAAGTTGTGAGTTTGATGTTTTTTGATTAAGTTTCAATCAAAGACAACTATCTTCTTCTGGATATTTTTAAACTTAAGAAATATCTCATAAGTATATTTTTAAGCAAGTTGGCTTTTTTTTCATAAGATGGTGGAAATAAATAGAAATTTTCATGCCTTCTTCTTATTCTTTTGATGTGGTTTCAGAATTTGATCAGCAGGAATTAGTTAATGCTATTGATCAATTGAGGAGAGAAGTGGATCAAAGGTATGATCTGAAAGACTCAAAGACAAAAATAGATATTAAAGAAGATGAATTATCTATTGTCTCTCTAAGTGATATGACAATCGAATCTGTAAAAGATATTTTATTACAGAAAGCCACTAAAAGAAATTTATCATTAAAGATATTTGATTTTCAAAGAATTGAAACTATAGGAGGCAATATGGTAATGCAAATTGTTAAATTAAAGAAAGGTTTGCCTCAAGAAATTTCAAAGAAATTAAGTAAGTTAGTTCGAGATAATCTCAAGAAAGTAACTGTATCAATACAAGGTGATAGCTTGAGAATTACAGGTAAAAATAAAGATGATTTGCAATCTGCAATTAATTTAATTAAGAACCAGGAAGATGATTTAGAGATAGCTCTACAATTTCAAAATTATAGATAATAAATTAATATTTAACTATTTTGTCACTAGGATTTTTTGTTATGGATCAATTAATAGAAAAACTTTCTAAAAAAGCAGTTGTTTTATCCGGACAGTCAAAAAAAGAATTAGAAAGAACATGTTGGATGATTGTTCATGAGCATAAGCATGGGGTGATGCCAACAGAATATGATATTAGGGAGATTGATGAAGGGCTATATTTGGAGGTTTTAAAAACAGCTAGAAATATGGCTTAAGTAGAGAAGAGAGATGCTTTATATTTTATGAAAATGTTATATGGCATGTTTAAAAATAAATTTATTATTTTTTCTATCTAACAATTTTCGCATTACTTGCTAAATCAACATAAAATCGTCTTTAGAGAATCTTTTTTATGACAACTCCATTTCGTAATGTGACTCCGAATGGACCAGGTGGCACAACAACTCTTCTACTTGTCCTTTCATTTACAGGGTTTTTACTTCTTACTCAAGCATTTTTTGTTGTTCCTGCTGGACAAGTTTCAGTTGTCACAACATTAGGTAAAGTAAGTGGTGGATCGCGTAAACCTGGCTTGAATTTCAAAGTACCATTTGTTCAAAATACTTATCCTTTTAATGTTCAAACTCAAGTTAGACCTGAAAAGTTTGATTCATTAACTAAAGATTTACAAGTCATTTCTGCCACGGCCACTGTTAAATATGCTCTAAAGCCAAATGAGGCTGGAAGAGTCTTTAAAACTATTTCTTATAACGATAGAGAAATATATAACAGGATTATTCAGCCATCACTACTTAAAGCACTCAAGTCCGTTTTTTCAAAGTATGAGTTGGTAACAATAGCTAGCTCCTGGAGTGATATTTCTGAGTTGGTTGAGCAAACAGTCGCTGATGAACTTAACAAGTTTGACTACGTTGATGTTCAATCACTCGATTTGACTGGCTTGACTATTGCTGATGAATATCGAGCAGCTATCGAACAAAAACAGATTGCTGAGCAGCAATTATTGAGAGCCCAAACCGAAGTTAAAATTGCAGAGCAAGAAGCTCTTAGATATGACACATTAAATAAAAGCCTTGATGATCAAGTCCTTTTCAAATTGTTTTTAGATAAATGGAATGGTGAGACCCAAGTTGTTCCTTCATTACCAGGAAATAGTTCAGGAAATGTTCCAGTTATTGTCAGAGGAAAAAATTAATTAGCTTTAAAGATTGACTATAAAAAATCCAATTTATTAATTTAAATTGGATTTTTTATTATGAAATTTCAGAGAAACTTTCTTGAAAAGCTTTTATTGTCGAATTTATATCATCTTCAGAATGTGCAAGTGATGTAAAACCCGCCTCGAATGCACTTGGCGCTAAATAAACACCTTTTTGAAGCATCAGTCTATGCAATTTACTAAAACGATTTGTATCAGCAGATTTAGCTTCTTCAAAGTTTCTAACTGGTCCTTCACAGAGATAAAAACCGAACATTGCGCTAATGCTCTGACCATAAATGGCAACATTTGATTCTTTAGCAGATGTAATGACTCCATCGACAAGCTTTTTCGTGAGAGCTTCTAATTTTTCATAGGTACCTTGTTGCTTAAGTAGTTCAAGAGTTTTAATACCGGCTGTCATGGCAAGAGGATTACCGCTCAATGTACCGGCTTGATACATAGGACCAGAAGGCGAAACCATTGACATTATTTCTTTGCGACCTCCATAGGCTCCTACTGGAAGTCCTCCACCAATCACCTTCCCCATAGTGGTTAAATCTGGAGTTACTCCAAAGCGCTCCTGGGCGCCTCCATAGCTGATTCGAAAGCCAGTCATTACTTCATCAAAAACTAAAAGAGCACCGTTCTCCTGCGTTACCTCTCTCAACCCCTCTAAGAATCCTGGTTCAGGTGTAATGAAACCTGCATTTCCAACAACAGGCTCAAGGATGACTCCAGAAATCGCATCTGGGTTTTCAGCAAAAAGCTCTTTTACAGCTTCAAGGTCGTTATAGGGCGCAGTAAGCGTATTGGCGGTTGTACTTCTTGGAACACCTGGTGAGTCTGGTAGACCAAGTGTTGCTACTCCTGACCCTGCTTTCACTAAAAACATATCTGCATGCCCGTGATAGCACCCCTCGAACTTTATAACTTTATCCCTGCCTGTAAAGGCTCTCATTAAACGAAGAACAGCCATACAAGCTTCTGTGCCGCTGTTAACAAAGCGAACCATCTCAACGCTTGGTACGGCATCTATTACCATTTCAGCAAGCTTATTCTCGAGCACACAAGGTGCTCCGAAGCTCGTGCCTTTTTCAAGCGTTTCTTGAAGAGCTGAAATCACCTCTGGGTGTGCATGACCACAGATAGCAGGTCCCCAGCTACCTACATAGTCGATGTATCTGTTTCCATCAACATCCCAGGCATAAGGACCCTTAACTCGATCGAAAACGATTGGATCCCCTTCAACTGATTTGAAAGCTCTTACAGGTGAACTGACTCCACCAGGCATTAAATTTTTGGCAGAGCCAAAAATTTCTTCAGATCTTTTTGTGTTCAACGCGTCTGTCACAGCACCTCAGCGAATGAGCTCATAAACACAGTCAGTCATAATGGCCTAAAAGTGACTGATTCGTCTAAATTTTTGAATCTGTTCAGTATCTGGTTATTTTTTTTTAATCTTTAATAGGTCTATCTTGAAAAATGACTTTAATCCTAAAAACAAGTGGCAGATTGACTTTTTTGGAGATAATGCACCTTGAATTCAAGGTTTTTTGGATAATTGTAAATATTTGATTTGTTAATTCTGTGATGATTTGAAAATAGAAAAAACCTAATTTTTTAAAAGAAAAATTCATTTTTAACCTCTGATGGAGGCCAGCTAATGTCGACAACTACAGGCGCGTGATCACTGGGTTTCTCTTTAGATCTTGGCTCTCTGTCGATCCAACAACTATTGGCACAACTAAGAATATCCTCAGTTAAGTAAATATGATCTATGCGCCAACCCTTGTCTCTTTCCCAGGCTGAATGGCGATAATCCCACCAAGACCAATTTTTGTCACTGGGCTCAAAAATCCTGAAAACATCTTCTAATCTCTCTCCTAAAGCATCTCTAAGTAATTTCCTTTCTTTTGAAGAAGCCATAATGGATTCTTCATAATTACTTGGTGTATGTATATCTCTATCTTCAGGGGCAATATTAAAGTCTCCTAATAAACATATAGGTGTATGGTTCGAATTAATTTTCCTTAGATAAACCTGTAGACATTCTATCCATTTTTCTTTATAAATAAACTTATCTGAATTTATAGATGATCCGTTTGGAACATAAACATTTATAATTCTAATATCATTTATTTCAGCGCTTATAATTCTTTTTTGTTCACTCAATATAGATAAATCTTTGTAGTCCGATATTACTTGATCAAAACCAATCTTTATATCATTAATTGGGAATCTACTTATTATTGCTACTCCATTGTAAGACTTTTGCCCAGAGATTGAAACCTCATAGCCAAGGTTTGAAAAGATTTCGACTGGAAAAAATCGATCTTCTGTTTTGGTCTCTTGTAAGCAAAGAATGTCAATCTTGTTAGTGACTAGCCATTCTTTGACAAGATCTATTCTTGAACGAATAGAATTGACATTCCATGTTGCAACAAGCAAGACTTTAAATTTTATTCCTTAAGTTATTATCATGTAAATTCAGACGAAAGTTTAGTTTTGAGCCAAACTGCACGTTTTGTTAATGGTCAATTCTTGTTGGTTTTAACTTGTCTAACACCAATTTTAATTTCGGGAGTTCGGGTTATTTCTTCTTTAAGAACAATAAGAATATCGGAGGTGAAAAATTATTCAACTGATGAGAAAAGAGATATTTACAGTACTTTTGATACAGAAGATCAAATTGATCAAGGTTTACCAATAGATCCATTTGATTTGATGAACCGTCTAAAACAAGTAGGAGCGATGAATAATGCTACAACTCCATCAGATGCTCTGGATGAGGCTCTCAATGCATTTGATCAGTCAGAGTATGAAAATGTCCCAAATGAATAAAATCACAATAGTATTTGTAGGATTTTGGTAAATTTAAGATTGGTCACTAATGACTTATTTATTAAATAGATGCAGAACCATCCAATCCCCTCGGTCACTGATCCATTGCAATACCGAGCAATTGGATTAGTTAGAGGCATTTATGAGCCTCAAGATGACGATACCTTTACTCGTGGAGCTCTTATTGATTCGAAAGGAAATGAAATAGATTCAGTTGTCCTCGGGAGAGTCATAACATTGATTCGTAATCACGTACCGCTTGAAAAACCTCACCTTTGGGTGGTTTATCCAAGATGTAGAAACAATCAAAATCTTCATTTGCAAATCACAGGTATTTGGGAACCAAGTACTTTAAAAAAAAATCTTGTGGGGAGCGAGGGATTGAATGAAACTTCAACTTTGAAAGCTGATTCTGATGATTTATTGGAAGGTGATGATTATTTTTCAATCAGAGGCGAATTGATTTTTACTAAGCCAGAAGAAAAGGAGGTGGTTATAAAAATTCGTCAAAAGCCAAGAAATCAGCAAAAAAAAGCATTACCTTTCAAAATAAATCTTAAAGGTGAGGTACCTATTAATTACTTAAAACATTTTATTAGTTTTGATGTTCGTCGTGTTGACTATCAACTTTTGGTTGAGGATTTTCAAATAGTAGGACCTCTTACTCAACAAAAAATAAAAAATAAAAGTAAAAAAATTATAAAAAATAAAAACTAGTCTTATTCTAAAAAAAAATCATAAAAATGTATTCTATCTGTAAAACTGATTATATATTTAAGATTAAATGAAATCTATTTTTATTGATTGTAGCCTTGGAATAGCTGGAGATATGCTCGCATCTGCATTATTAGATTTGGGTGTTCCACAATCTATTTTCTTGGATAACTTAGTAAGTTTAAATATAGATAAAAATTATGATCTACAATTTAAGGAGGGAGATAGTAAAGGTATAAAAGGAATTGTCTGTAAAAAAAATAAGACTCAATTGCATGAATTACCTAGAAGTCTTAAAGAAATAAAAAATTTACTTCTTGATTCAAACCTGAATGATTATGTGAAGAAAAAATCTATAAAGGTTTTTGAAATTCTTGCGCAAGCAGAAGCAATTGTTCATGGGAATGAAATCTCAGATGTTCATTTTCATGAACTAGGTTCAATGGATTCCATACTTGATATTGTTAATGTTTGCTCCGCTATAGACTTTTTAAAGCCAGACCAGATTTATTTTTCAAATCCACCTTCCGGAAAAGGAATCGTATCCACTTCTCATGGCCCTCTGCCTGTTCCGGTACCTACAGTTCTAGAGATTGCGAGGCAAAATAAAATCCCATTAACGGTGCTTGATGATAAATATTTTGGTGAAATAACAACCCCTACTGGTATCGCATTGATAGCAAGTTTTATAGATAAGTTTGGTCAACCAGATAAAATAAATATTAAAAAGATTGGTATTGGCTTAGGAAGTAAAAATATTTCTCGACCTAATTTCTTACGAGTTCTGCTAATAGATATGAATAACGATAATAAAGAAAATAATAACAAACCTATTTATGAGACTATAATTTCCCAGGAGGCCTGGATAGACGATTCCACTCCAGAAGATATTGTAATTTTAATTGAAAGATTGAGAGATGCAGGTGCTATAGATGTGGTTTGTTATTCGGTTGATATGAAAAAAAATAGAAAAGGTATATGTATAAAAGCTATTCTCTATCCCAATCATCAAGATTTAATGAGAGAAGTTTGGTTTAATTATAGTACAACAATTGGAATTAGAGAAAATAAGATTAGCCGGTGGATACTTCCAAGAAGAACAGCGAGCCACAAAACTAAATTTGGGACAGTTAATGTTAAACAAGTAATGAGACCAAATGGTCATAGTTCAATAAAAATAGAACATAATGATTTGACTAAAATAACTTTGAATACAGGGCTTCCTATAGAAGAGATTCGTCAGAAAATATTTATAGAATTATCTGATTTTTATGAATTAGATGATTGCTCCTACTGATGCTGAATTTTAATAAGTTTAAAAGAAATAATCGTTTGTTTGAAATGGTCTCTAAAATTAACATGAAACTTGTTATCACATTAATTTGTTTTGCCTTCCTTGGGAATTCAATATATGGAAACTTTGAGTCTTTATTATCTCAGAGGATTAATACTCAAGATATATTATTACTATTATGGGGAATCATTTTTAGTTTTTTAAGTATAATTATTAATGCTTATGCATGGAAGCTTTTAATCCATAACATTGGTTGTAATGTTAATAAGTTGAATATATTAAAACTATTTTTATCTACAAATATATATAAATATTTGCCAGGAGGAATATGGCATTTTGTATCTAGATATAATACATTGCGGTTAGAGCTTTCAAATGAAAAATCAATTGAATCTATTTTATTAGAACCAATTTTAATGCTAGTTGCAGGATGTATTTTTATACCTTTTAGAGGTTTTAATGTATCTATTTATATACTTTGCTGGTCATCTACGTTAGTCTTTATACCTGTATTTAGAAATTTTCTGATCAAAAAGGTGAAGGTAATTAAGGCATCAGTTTTTACTAATAATGATAAAATTAAATATAGAGATTTATCGCATAAGACTCAAATTATTTCAATAAGTATGTTCTATCCTTATAAGCCACTATTTGTAGAGATTGTATTTGTTTACTTCCGCTTTCTGGGCTTTTTATGTTGCATAAATGCATTCTCTATTGGGTCATTAATTTCTCAAGGTGAATTAATATCTACTTTTTCCTTGGCATGGATTATTGGCCTTATAGTCCCAGCAGCACCAGGAGGTTTAGGAGTATTTGAATCTGTGATTCTATTTGGCCTTGGCTCACATTTGCCAGAGGGACCTCTTTTGGCTTCATTGCTTTGCTATCGCCTAGTTTCAACAATTTCTGATGTATTCGCAGCTTTGATTTATCCAGTTAAAAAATTACTTAAAGTTTAAATATCTATGTTAGTTATCTCTATTGTTTAAGCTTGGTATTAAGGCTAAAGATGCTATTAACCCCAGACCAATTATTATTAGTGAAGGTAATATTGATTCTGCTAATCTTTCATCTCCTGCATATTGAAATATTCGTACTGAAAGCGTATCAAAATCAAATGGTCTTAATATAAAAGTAAGTGGTAATTCCTTTATTGTGTCAACAAAAACAAGAATTATACCTACCAACATAGGCCCTTTGAGAAGTGGTAAATGTATTTTGAGAAGGACCTCTGACCAGTTCTTCCCAAGATTTATGGCTGCATTATCTATATTTGGTGAAATTCTCTCAAAGCCAGCATCAAGACCACCTTTTGAAACAGCTATGAATCGAATGCTATAACCCCAGATTAGTAAGCTTAATATGTTTATTTGCCAGATACTTCCTTTAAGGGAAAGAAGAGCAAGGGCTAAAACAGAGCCAGGTATTGCATAGCCAATACTGGACAAGAAGGTCAATATATTGAGCCATTGATTATTTTGCCATCTCTTGGAAATTGACAAAATCAATGATATAAATATCGTTATTAATGAAACAAGTAAGGCTAAACTAAAGCTTCTAATAGTTAATCCAATTAAATCTGTATTGAATCCTTGATTCATTTGATCAATATTTATTATTGCCCATACAAATGGAATGCCCAACGTAAACATTGGAGGGATAAAGGTTATAACTTGAGCAAGGCATAGATTTACACCTTTTAATTCCCATTTTGGTGAGTCTCCACTACTTATTCCGTCTGTCCATCGTTTACTTCTTTCTCTTGATTTGCGTTCAATTGCAACTAATAGAAAAACTAAAATGAGGCTAAATAAGGCAAGAGCAATTGCACCTGAAGGCTCACCTTCCTCTACCCAACTCTCAAGTATTCCAGCTGAAATACTTGGAATATTTAAAAGTTGAACGGCACCTAACTCATTTATGATTTCCATCGCCATTAAAGCTAACCCAGCAGTAATCGAGGGAAGTGCTATTGGCAGAGATATTCTAAAAAAACTTTGCCAAGGATCTATCCCAAGAGTTCTGCATGCCTCAATTTGTTTTCTACAACCTTTGTCAAAACTTTCTGAACTTAGTAGAAATACATATGGATAGGTTGTGAATGCCATTATTACGACACCCCACAACATACCGGTTACTCTGATGGAATTTATGCTGCCGAGGTCAATGAGTGTAGCTGCTAAAAGATAAGCTGGAGTTGCGAAAGGAATTAGTTGGCAAACTCTAAGAATTTTTCTCCCTTTGAAATGGCAATTGGCTAGAATCCAACCATTAGTTACTCCTAAAAATCCTCCTAGAGTTAGAGAAAGAATCAATAATATTAGCGTTCCTTTTATTTCACTAAGATTGTATGTGGTTAAATAAATAGAACCTTTTTGAATACCAGATAAACCTTCTATTACGAGAGTAAATAACGGCCATAAAATAAAAAATGTTAATAGGATTACTAAGTACTTTAATATGTAACGACTATTATTTAATACCATTAGATTATAGATGGTTTTAACATTTTTTTCTTTTTTGAAGTTCTTTATGGTGGATTTAATGTTGTTCAATTTATTCTTAAATTTTATATCTTTTGATTATTTGTCAATACATGCATTCATTTGAGAGAGTATTTTCTTTTTATCTAATTCTTTTCCAATAAAGACAAGTTGATTATTTCTTTCTTCTCCCCATTCACTATCTTCAATAGAAATTCTTTTACCAGCGAGGTGAAAGACATGTCTTCTTTCGCTTTCGCTGAACCAAAGGATCCCCTTTGCTCTGAAAACATTACTTTTTAATTGATTATCTAGAAAATATTGGAATTTTCTAAGAGAGAAAGGTTCTTTAGTTTGAAAAGATACAGAAAGAAAATCTTCAATTTTATTATCTTCTTCTGAGTCAACATGTTCATGAGAGTGATCATGAGAGTGATCATGAGAGTGATCATGAACTGCTTCTTTTTGATTTTTTAGATCAGTTTCAAATAGACCCACACTTAATAATAGATTAAGAGGAATATTTCCTTTAATACTTTTTAAAATCCTCACATCATTTTTTATTTCTTTTAACTTGCTTATGGTTTCTTCTATATTTTTATTGGTTACTAAATCACATTTGTTTAGGAGTAAAATATCACCATAGATTACCTGGGATCTTCCTATTGAACTTTCTAAAGCAACATCATTAAAGTTCTCAGCATCAATAAGAGTTATAATAGAGTCTAATCTTGTTTGATCTCTTAATTCACTTCCAAGTAATGTCATTGCAACTGGAAGAGGATCGGCTAATCCTGTCGTTTCAATAATAATATAGTCTAAGTTCTTGTTGACATTGATTAACTTTTCTATTGCTTCTACTAACTCACCATTTATAGAACAACAAATACATCCATTACTTAGTTCTATCATTTCTTCTTCAGTTTTAATTATTAAGTCATTATCAATTCCTATTTCACCAAATTCGTTAACTAATACAGCTGTCTTTATACCTTTCTGATTAGTAAGGATATGATTTAATAAAGTTGTTTTTCCTGATCCTAAAAATCCTGATATAATTGTAATAGGAATAATAGTTTTGGAAACAATATTTTCTTGAACATTAGATTCACTTGTGTCCATTTTAATCGAAGTAAGTAATGATACATTAGGTATTGATTAATTTATCAATAGACTCAGCAAGCTTGATATCGTTAGTAGTAATTCCACCTTTGTCATGAGTAGTTAGATTGATTTTAACTTTATTATATGTATTCTGCCAATCAGGATGATGATTCATCTTTTCAGATATAAGAGCGACTTTGCTCATAAAGCCAAAAGCATCAATGAAATTATCAAATTTAAATTCTCTCTTTATCGTTTTATTATCTATTATCCAAGAAGGATTCTTTTCTATAAAATAATCTAGTTGATGTTTTTCTAATAAGGATGTCATGAGTTTTTTATATTTAATTCTAATTTAAATCAAAATCACCAATAGCATGCAATTGTAATGACCTTGATTTATTTGATGTTCTATGTTCCCATATATAGATTCCTTGCCATAAGCCTATTTTTAATTCACCATCAACAACACTAAAGCTTAAATTATTTGAAGTAAGCATTGTTCTGATATGAGCAGGCATATCGTCTAACCCTTCTTGTGAATGAAGATATTCTATTTTTTTACTACTTCTGTCAATAGGATAAAATCCCTGCTCTGGGACAATAGCTTTCATGTATGCTGATAGGTCTTTTAGAACATTAATATCCGCATTTTCATTTATAATTAAACTACAGCTTGTATGCTTTAGAAAAATAAGAAGTATTCCTTTTTGAAATTTTTTATATTGGATCCAATCATTAATGTCTTTTGTAATATCAGTAAAACCTTGTCCCTTCGTTTCAAAATCTAAAGTTGATAAAATCTGTTCCATTACTAATAAACTGTTTGACCTGACTTTATTAAATACTAACAGGTTTTTTCCTTTTCTATTAAGTTAAAGTATTTTGTATCCGATCGTATGAAAAAATATATAACCTTTTTGATTTTTAAATAATGAAAAAATGAAAAATCTAATTAAGAACTTATGATTTAAATTATTTTAAATTGATCAAATATTGATCTATTTTCATCAATTGGATATTAGAATTACACAAATATCAAATGGAATACGTTGTCAAAGTCTGCTTGGCAGCTTTTGGGTGATTACCTAAAAGATACACAGTTGTTAGGATCTATACAAAGCACTCTCTACTGGGACCAAAATACATCTATGCCTATTGCCGGCTCCACTTGGAGAGGTGAGCAATTAAGTCTTTTAGCTAAGCAACTTCATGCAAGACAAAGTTCTGAAAAGTTCGAAATTTTAATAAAAGAAGCAAAATCTGAACTTCAAAGCTTAAAAGAGAAAGACGATTTTGAATCTGAACTTATGACAGATAGGTTTAAAAATATTGAGTTGCTTGAGCAAGATTTTAATAGACAAAAAAGATTGGACCCTAAATTGGTTGTTGAGCTTGCAACAGCAAAGTCTGAAGGTTATATGTGTTGGCAGGAAGCCAGGAAAAATAATGACTTCAAAAGGTTTTCTCCAGCTCTTAAGAAATTAATTTCACTACGGACAGAGCAATCTAATCAGCTTTGTGAAGAAAGAAGTTGCTGGGAGACACTTTCCCAGCCTTTTGAACCGAACTTAACGATTAATCGTGTAAGCGAACTATTTGAACCTTTAAAAAAAAGATTGCCAGAATTGATTCAGAAGGCTGCGAAAATAACTAATAAAAAGAGTAAAAAATGGGATTTAGCAAATAGAGATCAAGAAAAGCTCTGTCAAATACTTTTAAATGATTGGTCTAGGGATCCTTCTAATACAGCTATAGCTAAGTCCCCTCATCCATTCTCAATAACTTTAGGTCCGGATGATTATCGAATTACGACTCGAATAGTTAAAGGTCAGCCACTTTCTTGCTTATTAGCTACTGCACATGAGTGGGGACATTCTCTGTATGAACAAGGCTTGCCTTCTGAAAGTCACCAATGGTTTGCATGGCCATTAGGTCAAGCAACTTCTATGGCGGTTCATGAGAGTCAATCTCTATTTTGGGAAAATAGAATTGCTAGGAGCTTTTCATTTGCAAAGTCTTTTTGGCATCATTTTGAGAATGCAGGTGCTCCAATACACTCTGGAAATGATTTATGGATCAATCTAAATCCATTTACTCCAGGGTTGAATCGAGTAGAGGCCGATGAACTTAGTTATGGCTTGCACATAATGATTAGGACTGACTTGGAAATTGATCTTCTAGAGAGAGGGCTTTCTGTAGAAGATCTTCCTAATGAATGGAATAAAAGGTATTTGAATCTTCTTGGTGTTTTGCCAGAAAATGATACTGAAGGATGTTTGCAAGATGTTCACTGGAGTGAGGGGATGTTTGGTTATTTCCCTTCTTATTTGCTTGGTCATCTTATTAGCGCTCAGTTAACAAAAACTCTGGAAGAAGATTTAGGGAAAATTGAAAATATTATTGAAGCCAATGAAATCAGTAAAATTTTGGGTTGGCTTCGCAAAAATGTTCATCATCATGGGAGAAGTTTGGATTCCGAGGAACTTGTAAAGAAGGTCTCTGGAGCAACATTATCACCAAATTATTTTCTTGAATACTTAGACAATAAACTTGAAAAGCTTTCTACAATCTCTAATTAAAATATACATTTATTAGGATAAAAATTAAGTAAAGCATATCTTTTATTGAAATTTTTCTAAATTATTTGCCAGAACTTCATTTGCATTTACTGCGTTGATTTACCATGTAAGAACATAAAAAAATACTATGGCTAACCTTGACCAAGCACCTAGCAGAACAATGCCTAATCTGCTTCATGTCTTACCTGCGTTTGCCAATGAATCTGAACATAGAGTCAACACAGTCGTTGAGTTGAATTCAAATACAATAAATAAATACGAGCTTATTACTGAAACAGGGCATCTAAAGCTTGATCGAGTTGGATATTCGTCCCTCGCCTACCCATTCGCTTATGGATGTCTTCCACGTACGTGGGATGAAGACGGTGATCCATTAGATATCGAAATTGTTAATGTTACAGAGCCGTTAGTACCCGGTTCAATAGTTGAAGCAAGGATTATAGGAATAATGACCTTTGATGATGGAGGTGAAGTTGACGACAAAGTTATTGGCGTAATAGCCGATGATAAGAGGATGGATCACATAAAAAGCTTTGAACAATTAGGTAAGCATTGGATTAAGGAAACAACTTATTATTGGGAGCATTATAAAGATCTTAAAAAACCAGGAACTTGTACAGTAAATGGCTTCTTTGGTGTTGAAAAAGCAGTTGAGATTATCAAATCCTGCGAGAAGCGTTACTTATCTGAAATAGATCCTAATTTAATTAATTAAACTGTTTGAATGACTTAGGCCCTTGCAGACTTGAAAATCTCTTCTAATATTTCTCCTGCACCACGGCCTTTTAATTCATTGGCTAAGTCTATTCCTATTTCCTCTGCAGAGCTTACCGATCCTTTTTTTATATCTCTAATTAATCTTTTACCATCTAAACTTGCGACCATTCCTTCAAGAATTAATTCATCGTTGTTAATTTCAGTTCTAACGCCTATTGGAACTTGACACCCTCCTTCAAGCTCTCTGAGGAAAGACCTTTCTGCTAAACATCTTTTAGATGTTGATTCGTGTTCAAGTGTTTTTAAAATATCTAGTACCTCTTGTTGACCACTTACACATTCAATACCAAGAGCTCCCTGTCCCACAGCATGGAGTGAAATATCTGTTGGAATTAACTGATGTATTCGATTAGCAAAACCAAGCCTTTGCAATCCAGCAGCTGCCAAGATAAGACAGTCATATTCACCTGAGTCAAGTTTTTCTAATCGTGTAATAACATTTCCTCGTACATCTTTGAAAACAAGATGTGGATAATGGTATCGCAATTGCGCAAGCCTTCTCAAGGAACTAGTCCCCACTACAGAACCTTCTGGCAGAGTCTCTAGTTTGTGAATTTGATTTGTCTCATTAACGACTAACGCGTCTGAAGGATCCTCCCTTTCAGTTATGCAGCCAAGAATTAATCCCTCTGGAAGATTTGTAGGTAAATCTTTCAATGAGTGGACTGCAATTTCGGCATGCCCAATAAGCATTTGAGCTTCAAGTTCTTTAGTGAAAAGTCCTTTATCTCCTATTTTTGCTAATGCCACATCAAGTATTTTGTCACCCTGCGTAGCCATTGCTTCTATAGTGATAGCAAGATCAGGATGGGCTTTTTGTAGTTCATCTCGTACCCAGTTCGTCTGAACCATGGCCAGCTGGCTTCGGCGAGAGGCGATGCGCAGTTGGTCTAGTGTCATTAGCAAATCTTTTCTATTTCTTTACCTTAAGCAGTCAACCATACCTAATTAAAATCCTGGAAAATAATTTAATAAGGTTGATGTGAAATGAAATCTATGATCTAGCTAAATATCTCTCTTTTCATTAGGGAAATTAAAGGTTATAAGTTTAATTTCTAATTTAGCTTGATATATTCTTTAAGAACCCCATTTCTATTTGGATGACGGAGTTTTCTGAGAGCCTTAGCCTCGATTTGTCTAATTCTTTCTCTAGTTACATCAAAAATTTGTCCAATTTCTTCAAGGGTTTTCATCCTTCCATCATCTAGGCCATAACGAAGTCTTAGAACATCCCTCTCTCTGGGACTTAATGTGGCGAGAACACCCTCCAAATCTTCTCTTAATAAGGTTTTTGCTACATCTTGTTCAGGATTTTCTATATCTGCTTCAATAAAGTCACCAAGTCTAGAATCTTCTTCTTTGCCAATAGGGGTCTCAAGAGAGATGGGGAGCTGGGCACTTTTGGCTATGAATCTGAGTTTCTCAATCGTCATTTCCATACTTTCAGCGATCTCTTCCTCTGTTGGTTTCCTTCCAAACTCTTGGCTTAAAACTTTAGTGGTTTTTTTGATTCGTGAAATTGTTTCGTACAAATGTACAGGCAAACGAATTGTTCGACTTTGATCTGCAATTGCTCTGGTAATAGCCTGTCTTATCCACCAGGTAGCGTAAGTTGAGAATTTATATCCTTTCTCATGATCAAATTTCTCAGCTGCACGAATGAGTCCAAGACTTCCTTCTTGGATAAGATCTTGAAAAGACAGCCCTCTATTCATATATTTCTTGGCAATTGAAACTACTAATCGAAGATTCGATTGCACCATTTTTTCTTTTGCTCGTCTACCAAGCATCAATCGCCTGCGGAAACGAGTTAATGGCATTTCTGCAAGAACTGCCCATTCTTTCACTGATGGGAAATGGCCATTCTCACTTTCAAATTGCGCAGCTTCTTCCTCTAATTGAAGAAGATCAGCTATCTTTCTTGCCAATTCAATTTCTTCGTCTGGCCTGAGAAGCCTTATTCGTCCAATTTCTTGGAGATAAACCCTAATCGAGTCTTCGGTGTAAACACCCTTTGGTCCTATTTTTATACTTGCTAAAGCTTTAGCAGCAGCTTCTTGAGCACTAGATAGCACTGAAGCGTTATCATCATCATCCAGATCGATATCTGCGTCAGTTACTTGATTTGCTTCAGCAATTAATTTATCCGCCTCTAGATCTAAATCAATTTTTAGATCATTTGATGATTCTTGAGGAAGGGTTTGGGTTTCTTTGGTCACGTTTACATTGGCGGCTGATTTTTTAATTTTTTTGGAATTATTTTTAGTTTCCTGATTAAGAGAAATATTTTTAGATGTCATTTTTTCCTTTAACATGATTTCCCCGATGGTTTTGTGGTGTGTTGCAACTCTCCGGTTATTGCCCGAAAAATTGGTCGGAATCTCCTAGAGATAATATTTCAGGAAAAACTATTTAATTTGTAAAAATT
This sequence comes from Prochlorococcus marinus str. MIT 1214, assembly GCF_027359355.1. Classification (NCBI taxonomy): domain Bacteria; kingdom Bacillati; phylum Cyanobacteriota; class Cyanophyceae; order Synechococcales; family Prochlorococcaceae; genus Prochlorococcus; species Prochlorococcus marinus. The sequence goes on from NZ_CP114777.1 coordinate 1,873,967, forward strand.
CAACAGAAACACTTTAATTTGAGATTGTCCTTAATCGTGATAAATCTTGCGAAAAATCACATGACTTCAATATGGACTTGAAATTATGAAAGATGTTTTGTTGAGGAATGGAAATGTGTAAGCAAGGAAGTCAGGGGATTTCTCAGACCGGCTTATCTCAGAATGGGGTTTCCCTATTCTTGGTAAAGCTTCTAGTCTTCCCTCTGGGTGGAATTTTGCTAGTTCCACAACAGCTTTAAAGCTGCTAACAATTTAATGGTAGAAAAAATTTCTAAAGTCGGCAAGTATTAAAAAAGATATGAATCCTTTTGTATTCGATATTTGGTTACATATAGGTCGTGAAGGACGGTGTTTTTCTTATCAAGATGGAAATAATTTAAATATTGATTTAGGAGATGTTGTGACAGTGCGCCTGAAGGGGCAACTCATGCAAGGGTTGGTAGTTAAAAAGATAAAAAAAAATATCACTAGTTCACAGCAAAATATAAATAATTTTTCACTGAATAATGTAGAAACATTGGTACAAAAAGCAGCTATCAAAAAAGAATGGAGAGAGTGGCTAGAAGAAATTGCTCTTGATTTATATGTAAGTGATTTTCAAATGCTTAAGACCGCTCTACCTCCTGGTTGGTTAGGAAGGTCGAAACTATCGAATAGACCTAGAAGACTCTGGTGGGTAAAATTGTCTGGCAATAATAATGAGAAAAAGATATCTTCTCGACAGATTGAGTTAAAGAAAAATCTACTATTAAATGGAGGAGGGAAATGGCAAAAGGATTTGGAGGCTGAAGGATTTTCTTCTGTATTGATTAGAAACTTTGTCTCAGTTGGTTTTGGAGAAAGAGAAAAACGTCTTTTTCTTTTTAATTCCTTTGAGGATGAAGAATCTAATGATAAAAAGATTTTAAAGAGTGAGGCTCCTCAATCTTTAACGTTAGAGCAAAAATTGGCAAAAGAAAAATATGAGTCTCTTCCAAATGGATCAGCTCTTTTGCTCTGGGGTATTACTGGGTCTGGTAAGACGGAGGTATACTTACAAATTGCAGCGCTTGAGTTATCTGAAAGTAGACATTGTCTTATTCTTACACCCGAAATTGGGTTGGTACCACAATTAGTTGATCGTTTCCGAAATAGATTTGGATTAAATGTTTTTGAATATCATAGTAATTGTTCAACTAAAGAGAAAATTGATACATGGAAGAGATCTTTAAACACTACAACACCTAGTGTTTTCATTGGTACGCGCTCAGCTATTTTTCTACCATTATCCAACTTAGGATTGATAGTTCTTGATGAAGAACACGATAGCTCTTATAAACAGGAATCCCCTATGCCTTGCTATCATGCAAGAGATTTGGCAATTCATAGAGCAAAAAAAATAGGTGCTAAAGTAATACTTGGAACAGCAACTCCATCTTTAAATGTTTGGAAAAATTTAAAACCCAATGGGAATGTAGTTGTTGCGAAATTAAACCATAGGATATCAAATCGTAAATTACCATCGGTTAATGTCGTAGACATGCGAGAAGAATTAGCTAATGGAAATAGAAGCTTAATTAGTAGATATCTAAAAAAACAACTTTTGAATATAAAAGAGAGTGGTAATCAAGCTATCATTTTAGTCCCTAGACGTGGATATAGTAGTTTTTTAAGTTGCCGTAGTTGTGGAGAGGTTGTTCAATGTCCTCATTGTGATGTTGCACTTACTGTACATCGTACCAAAGAGGGTAATCAATGGTTGCGTTGTCATTGGTGTGACTTTCGTTCGAAAATTAGTGATAAATGTGGAGAATGTGGTTCAAATGCTTTTAAACCATTTGGAACTGGAACACAAAGAGTTATGGATCATTTAGAAAGAGAACTAGATGGTATAAGTTTATTAAGGTTTGATAGAGATACAACTAGAGGCCGTGATGGGCATAGATTGTTGCTAGAAAGATTTGCCGATGGTGACGCCGATATTTTAGTAGGTACTCAGATGCTTTCTAAGGGTATGGATTTACCAAAAGTAACTCTTGCCGTAATTTTAGCAGCAGATGGTTTACTGCACCGTCCTGATTTAATGGCTACTGAAGAAACTCTTCAACTCTTTATGCAATTAGCTGGTCGTGCTGGACGTGGAGAGCAACCTGGGAAAGTTGTAGTGCAAACTTATTGTCCTGATCATCCAGTTATTCTTCATTTAATTGACGGGAGGTACGAAGAATTTCTGAAAAAGGAGGAAAAGATCAGAAAAGAAGCTGGGATGGTTCCGTATAGTCGAGCTTGTTTATTAAGGTTCTCTGGAGAATCTTCAGAGTTGACATCAAATGGAGCATTTCATGTCTCATCAAAAATCCGAAATGCTTGCAGTGCGAAAGGTTGGAAATTGGTAGGTCCAGCACCTTCACTAGTTGAGAGGGTTGCAGGTAAAAGCCGTTGGCAAGTTCTTATGTATGGACCTGATTCAAGCCAAATCCCAATCCCTTACGGACCTGAATTATGGAAAAACTTACCAAAAGGAGTAAGCCTTTCAATTGATCCTGACCCTCTACAACTATGATTTGGCTTTATTCACATTAAGGTGGTAACTCAGGGAAACCGAATCCCATTTGGAGGCGAATTCTTTGAAGGGATAAGCTCAGCAAAGTTAAAGCAATTATCAAGATAATCCCAATTGAAATTTCGTTCCATTTCCAATTTGAAATCTCCAGTTGATTAATCTGTCCAATTTCTAATGGAAAGAAAGTTAAACCTTTTTTTAAAATAGGTTCTAAGGGGTTGGCTTTGAAATTATTTTTATTGCCAAGGTCATGAATAATTATGTTTATTTTTAATCCAGGAATTTTTGGAATTCCTCTCAAATCAAAATAAATTTTAAAATTTTGACTGGTGCCAATTATCCAGTTTTTATTGTTTGTAATTATTTTAGGTTTATTTATGTTGAACCCGCTAGTCTTTGAAGCTACTGAAGCTATTTGCTCAAGTAAGTTATTTGCTTCTTCAAAACGAATAGTTGGTGATTCAAAATGCTGCTTACCCTCATGATTATGGAGCCTTAAAATACTATTCTCTATAGTAAGATTATTCTCAAATTCCATCTGCCATGGAATTGATTGACCCGAATTGCTATCTATATCAAGTGAAATCTTTAGTCGATCTGGACCTGTAACACTAAAATTAGTTGATATATCAACGCAACCACTCAAGAGGAAGGTTAATAAAATAATAATTAATAAAGTTATTATTGAAAATCCAAAGTCTAGATTTTTTGTTGGGCCAGTTGGAGGATGATTTGTTTTCTTCTTCTCTTTCTTTGTTTTTTTAAATGACGATTTTAGAGATGGCTCCATCTCTAACTTTGGGATTTCTACAGACCAGTTTGAGGGTCTTGGTAAATGTGGAGCATCAAGTATTGATAAGAGTTGTTTGGCTTGTTGGCGGATTCTTTCTTTTTTGCTATGGATTAATGATTGACAAATACTTATCGCTTTTTGTTCATCACCTTTCCCCATGTATGCAGTAACTATAAGTAGCCTAAGTTCTCCTCCTATTGCAGTCTCTTCTTGAAAAGCTAGAAGTAAAGGGTCAACTATTTTTATGCAGAAATTATAATCACCTTTATCAAGGGCCGCTTCAGCAGCTTTTATAGCTGAAGCTATATTTGACATTTAACCTCTACCCATAACCATTGTTCCAATACCTGCATCAGTGAAAACTTCTAATAGAAGTGCGTGAGGACTCCTTCCGTCAATGATATGGGCAGCATTCACACCCTGGGCTAGAGAACGAATACAACATTCAACTTTTGGCTTCATACCTGCTTTAACTATCCCTTTATCGATTAATTCTCTAGCTTCCGATAGACGTATCTTTTCTATTAAGGAAGAAGGATCATTTTCATTCATTAATATACCAGGAGTATCTGTTAGAAGGATTAATTTTTCGGCACCTAGTGCTGCCGCAAGCTCCCCAGCAACGGTATCAGCATTGATATTGTGTGATCTGCCATCCGAAGAGTTAGCAATACTCGAAATGACTGGGACGTAACCTTCCTCGAGAAGAGGGCTTAATATCTTTGTATTTACTTTTGCAACTTCTCCAACAAGACCATGACTTCCACCTCCAAGCGTTCTTGCCTCAATAAGCCCGCCATCTATTCCACATAGTCCAACAGCTAAGCTTCCGTGATTGTTGATCCCACTAACTATCTGTTTATTTACTCTTCCAGCAAGAACCATTTCTACTACATCCATGGTCTCGGTATTAGTAATACGTAAACCATCAAGGAAAACTGGCTGTATTCCTAATTTTTCCAACCATTGGTTTATTTCTGGCCCCCCACCATGAACGACTACTATTTGTACTCCAACAGACGAAAGAAGAGCTAGATCTCTAAATACTGCACTCTGAAGTGCTTTGTCTACCATGGCTGACCCGCCATATTTAATTACGATCCTTTTATTTGTAAAACGCTGAATATAAGGAAGCGCCTCACTTAACACTGAAACTCTTATTGAATCCTTATCTGTAAAGGGATTATTTAAATTCTTACTGTAGTGAGCGGGTTGATCTTCTTTATTCATTTTCTTGTGGCTTTTCTTCTTGTTTTTGCGGAAGTAGGATTAAATCTATTTCACCTGGTGTTGGACAAAATAATTCAGCGCACATACCTTTAGCAAAAAACCTTCCTAAACGTTCTTTTTGAGCATTCCATCTTTCTAAAGATATAGCAGCCATTTCAAATCTCATTCTTATTCCATAATTACCATCTTGAACCAATTCCTCTACCTCTGTAAGTTGGGGAGGACTGTCTATGTCCCAAAGCTTTAATACTCTGAGAGATGCTTCAAGCTGGCAAGATTGCCCATACCGCCATCTAGTCACATCGTTAACTAGATTCCCTAGTTCTTTAGGAGCTTTATCTCTATCTGAGGCAAACTTAGTTGCTGGAACTACTCTTAGGGCAGGAGGCACCTCAGTCGTTTTTAGTGATATACCTATCAGAAAAATAGGTACTCCATAGAAGAAAGTTGGAACACTGAGGTTAGTTGCATCAGTAAAATAGGCGGTTAGACCAACTAATGAAAGGGATGCTCCTCCGATAGTGATGAGGCTTGCCGGTGAAAGAAGTTTATTCATGATTGTAATTTTGGCTAAAATCGAGCGCAGATGGGTTTTCAGGAGACAGTCTCATGGCCTCACACCAAAAACAATTTTCTGAGTTAATTGAACTTGTAGAAAAACTAAACAAGGATAGAGCTTGGATTCTTGAACAATTAGATAGAGGTAGTTGGCCTGAATTTAGACCTGACTTGGCAGCTTTGGAGAGAGAATTAGGTCAACTCTTAACTAGGGCTACAGAATACATTGAAGAAAATTGTTGATTTTTTCAGAATGGAATGTCATCAGTATCAGGAACTAATGGCGAGCTGTCCCATTTAAGACCCTCGTTATTTAAAGAATTTGTTGAGTCGCTTTTAAAATTTGACTGAGTTTGAGAAGGTGTTGATGAAATAGTTGAGTTAGAAGAAAAGGGGTGAATTCGTGAAAGAGTAAATTCAGCTTGTTTCTCTTTAGTCCCATCCTGTCGAGGAACAGTATTCATTCTTAAGCGACCTTCTATTACTAATTTAGAATTGATTTGAACTGAGTTTTGAAGTTCTTCTGCTAATTTCCCCCAACCAACTACCTTAATTACGCAGGGAGGGTCATCAGCACGGAGGCTGTCAAATTCAACTTCTATTTCAGCTAGTGGAGTTTTGTTGTCTTGTGTAAAACGAACTGTTGGGGCTTTTTTGACCAAAACCTCAAGCATGCAATGGTTCATTTCTTTCTTTAGTTATTGTGGTTTATCTTGATGGGTATAAGGGAAAAATGCCAGCCACATCTTTGGTTGTTAACAGGAACAGGTGAAGGCCATCTCTTTGCCAAGTCTTTATTGCAGGAAGGCTGGAAAATAACTGTTAGTGTTGTTTCGATTAGAGCCTCAATTCCGTATGAAAAATTAAATTTAGAGAAAATTTTAACTGGGGCCTTAATTACGGAGGAAGATATAAGGGATGTCATATTAAATTCAAGAATTCATCAAAATGGATTTCATTGTGTTGTTGATCTGACTCATCCATTTGCTATAAGAATTACACGGTCAATTTCAAAAGTTTGTCAGGAATTAGGTCAACCATTCATAAGGTATGAAAGAGCTATAGATAATATTTCAAATGCATTTTTAATAGAAAAATTTAGTGATTTAAGAAATTATGATCTAAAGAATAAATCTATTTTGCTTGCTGTAGGAGTAAGACATCTTCAGGAAGCCTTTATTTTTTCCAGGAATTCAGGGGCAAATGTTTATGCAAGAGTTTTAGCTAATCCGGAAAGTATCAGAAAAACACTTTCTTCTTCAATTCAAAAAACAAATTTTGCGGTATTAAACCCTTCAGCCTCTAGTAATGGGGAAATTGAGAAAGCACTTGTTAGGAAATGGAAAATTGATGGTGTCATATGTAGACAATCAGGGGGAAGGAATGAACTCTTATGGCATCGAATTTGTTTGAGTATGGGACTTAATCTTTGGATGTTGGAAAGACCCTCTGAATATAAGAATATAAATTCAGTAGATAGTTATGAAAAATTAATTATAAGATTGAAATCTATTAGTATGGAATAAAAAGTATTTAAGATCATGACTCAATCTCATTTAAATCATGAAATTTATATAGTTCTAACTACTGAAGTCGACAAAAAAAATGCATCCAAATTAGCTGACTTACTCTTGAGAGAAAGATTAATACCTTGTGTAACTTTTAAAGATATCGAATCACATTTTTGGTGGGAAGGAAATATTAATCAATCGAAAGAAGTGCAATTAATAATTAAGTGTAAGAAGGAAAATGTAAACAAAGTTTGCAATAAGATTGCTGAATTGCATAGTTACGAAATACCAGAAATAATTTATTTTCCCGTTTCAGCTAATATAAATTACCATCATTGGGTGAATTCAATTTAAGCTTTCGATGTTTAGATTCCTAAATGCGAATTGATCAATTTTAAAAGATCAGTATTAGATCGAGATCCTAATTGTGTAACGATCTGTCCTGCACAAATAGATCCAATCTTTGCAGATAATTCTGGATTTAGACCATCTGCAAGCCCTTTTAAAAAACCTCCAGCATAAAGATCTCCTGCACCTGTGGTGTCAACAGCCTTTCCCAGAATGAAAGGATCTATATTTATTTCTTTGCCATTTGAAATTAGAATTGAGCCTTTTTCACCAATTGTGACTGCCGCAAGATCACATTTCTTTTTCAATTTCTCAAGTGATGCATTTAAAGAGGTTTTATACAAAGTTGTTATTTCATCTTCATTGGCAAATAATATATCTATGTGATCTTCAACTAGTTTTATAAAACTTTCACGGTGTCTACTTACACAAAATGAATCAGAAAGGGATAAAGCAACTTTTCGACCTGCATTTTTAGCTATTTCTGCCGCTTTAATAAATGCATTTTTAGCAGCTGGGTTGTCCCATAAATACCCCTCTAAATAAAGTATTTTTGCTTCCATGATTGCTGAGAGGTCGATATCCTTAGGTTCTAATAGAACTGAAGCACCTAGATAAGTGCACATAGTTCTCTGAGCATCTGGAGTGACAAAAATAAGACATCTTGCAGTAGAGGGGCCAATGGATGATGGTGGGGTTTTAAAAATGGTCCCAGTTGTTGATATTTCTTCTGTAAAGATTTTTCCTAGCTTGTCATTTCTTACCCTTCCAATAAAGGCTGCCTTCCCTCCTAACTGGGCTATACATGCTAATGAATTAGCAACAGAACCTCCTGATCTCTGAATTCTGTTGGTAGTCATTTCATAAAGTTCTTTAGCCTTATTTTCATCAATCAAGGTCATTGACCCTTTCTTGAAAGATAGTTTTTCTAGGAGATAATCATCAGTTGTTGTTAATACGTCTACAATTGCATTGCCAATTCCTACTATGTCTAGTGAAGGATTGTTTCTCTTGTTAGTCATTAAGTTGATTTGTAAATCATAAAAGCATAATTGCTCTATTTTTAAGAATTCAAAAGAGCTCTTTTTGGTCCATGAATAGGATCCTCAATAACAATTGTTTGATCTCTATTAGCTCCCAAAGAAACTATTGCTATAGGAACTTCCATAAGCTCTGCTAGGAATCTCAAGTAACTCATCGCTGCAGGTGGAAGATCTTCTAGGCGACGACAATTTTCTGTAGAGCATTTCCAGCCAGGCAACTTTTTAAAAATAGGAGTACATTTTTCAAAATCTTCAACGCTACTTGGGAAATAATCAATTCTTTTACCATTTAATTCATAAGCGACACATATATCAATTTCTTCAAGTTCGTCTAAAACGTCTAATTTAGTAATAGCAAGGCAATCTAATCCATTAACCTCAACTGCGTATTTCCCAATTACTCCATCAAACCAGCCACATCTCCTCCTTCGTCCAGTAGTTGTTCCAAATTCACCCCCTCTATCACAAAGTTGATCATTAATACTCCCTTGCAATTCAGTCGGGAAGGGCCCCTCTCCAACTCTAGTCGTATAGGCTTTGGCAACTCCGATAACCCTGTCTATAAGTGTAGGGCCTACTCCTGCGCCAATGCATGCTCCGCCTGATACTGGATTAGAGGAGGTTACATAAGGATAGGTACCATGATCAAGATCTAAAAGAGTCCCTTGAGCACCCTCAAACAAAATATTCTTCTTTTTTCTGGCTGCTTGATGAATTGTTCTATTGCAGTCAACAATATGTTTTTTTAGTTGTTTTCCGTAGTCAAGATACTCTTCTATTATTTCATCAATAATCAAAGGCTCAATTCCATAAATCTTTTGTAGGAGGCCGTTTTTCTCTGCTAAAGGTACCTTTAACCTTTCTTGAAGTTTTTCCCTGCTCAGAAGATCAATTATACGAATCCCATTTCTTTGAGATTTGTCTGCATATGTAGGACCAATCCCCCTACCAGTAGTACCTATTTTTTGGTCACCTCGTTTTTGCTCCATAGCCAAATCCAGAAGCCGGTGATACGGCATAGTTACATGAGCAGTTGAAGCAAGTTTTAGTCCTGAAATATCAATATCGCTATCTTCAAGCATTTTTATTTCTTTAATCATCACTTTCGGATCAACGACTGTTCCTGACCCAATAAGACAAATCGTATCTGGATACAAGATTCCAGAAGGAATCAAATGTAATTTGAGAACTTTATCCTCTACAACAATTGTATGACCAGCATTAACACCACCTTGATAGCGAACAACTACATCTGCGGAGCGACTAAGCAAATCGGTGATTTTGCCTTTACCTTCATCACCCCACTGAGCGCCTATGACTACAACATTTGCCAAGGAAGATAATTCGGCTCGAAACCGGTCTACTTTAGAAGAAACAAGATTTGCAGACAGCCCTACCCTGAGTCAAAGAAATGAATTAAAGATTATCTTTAATTGTCTCTAACTGCCAATTTCTCGGCTTTAGATAGCTCTTTGTTTAATCTATCTTTTAGATTTTCAGGAACTGGTCTGTTTGCAAACGTTTTGTAATGTCCTGATAAAGCATTTAATGCCGTCTGCATTGTTGTAAAGGTGATGGAAGTATTTACTTGAGATCGATTTCTATATCTTGAAATGTAATCGCTGATTAAAAAAACAGCCTCTTTTTCTGCTTCTGATAGGCCTTTATCTTCTTTAGGTAAAGTTATGGTCTCTTTTAAAGTTGAGGAGACTGCAATAGTATCTTTAGCAAAATCTCCAGTCATTAGTGTTTTGGCTGCATTCACTTCTGAAGCGAATTGGAAGAACATGAGGCAGAAGCCAAGGCAGATAGCCAAAGCTGCCCTCACCAACCTGTTGGAGAGGTGATGAAAGGCAGAGATCATTTGTTTTTTTGCAGTTACATAAGACTCTAGAGTCCTTTGGGCTAAATTTATACTTTTTCAGTATTAAATTCTTTAGAAAGCTTTTTAAAAACCGAGTTTAGATCTAGTAACTCTGTAGTTTTGGCTTTTCTATTATGTAATTCAACCAGTCCAGAACTAGCTTCTCTACCAGAAACAATTCTCCATGGGATCCCAATAAGGTCTGCGTCTTTAAACTTCAATCCAGCCCTTTCATCCCTATCGTCAAGTAGAGCATCAATTCTATTTTCTATTAATTTCTGATAGATATCTTCAGCCAATGATGATTGTTCAGTATTTTTTATGTTGGCAATAATAATAATTACTTCAAATGGGGCGATTGATACTGGCCAAACAATACCTGAATCATCGTGATTTTGTTCGACTGCTGCTTGAGCTAATCTGGAAATACCAATTCCATAGCACCCCATCCAAAAATGCTCTTCTATGCCTTTATCGTTAGTAAAAGTAGCATTCAGTGATTTTGAATACTTTGTACCTAATTGAAAGATATGCCCTATTTCTATGCCTCTACATTCTTGAAGTTTTTGTTTTTTATCATGAACACATCTATCTCCAGGCTTGGCTTTTCTAATATCACATATAAACTGTTCAGTATTAATTAAACTCCAGTTATAAAATATTTTGTGTTCATCCTTGAGATTATTTCCACATATAAAACTTTTAAGATCTTTTACAGAATTGTCAGCAATTCGTATAAATTTCTTTTCCCATACTTTTGCTTTTGATAATAAATTATCGCTAAGATCAGGACCTATAAAGCCAAATGGAATATTAGTAATACCCTGCTTTTTTATATCTTCATTAGAAATTATTCTTATATCCAGTACATTTTGTTTTAATTTGTGAGCTATTTCATTTGAAAGTTTAATATCATTAATTTCTTGGTCTCCCCTTATACTTACTAGCACTGGGTATTTTTTATTATTTTCACAAGATGCAAGATAAGTTAATACTTTTATAATTTGACTTGGATGGAAATTATTGTGGTTACATAATTCATCTATAGTTTTTTGATTAGGGGTCTTTATAATCGAAGGCTTATTAGAATCTAGTAATTTTCCTTCTTCGATAATTGAGATAGCTTTTTCTTGATTAGCCCCGTATTTTCCATCAGCACTTATTAAAATCAAGTCTTCTCCTGATTCGGCCGTAACCATGAATTCTTGAGATGCTGCTCCTCCAATGGCTCCACTATCAGCTTCGACACAAACAAAATCCAGACCACATTTTGTAAATATATTTTGATAGGCATTTCTCATCTCAGTATATGTTGATTGAAGGTCATTCTCATTTGCATGAAAGGAATACGCATCCTTCATGATGAATTCTCTACTTCTCATTAATCCAAATCTTGGCCTTATTTCATCTCTAAATTTTGTTTGAATTTGGAATAAATTTATTGGTAATTGTTTATAGGAGTGAATAGTTTGAGAAATTATTTGAGTAATTACTTCTTCATGAGTTGGCCCTAGTCCTAATTCTTTACCCTGTCTATCTTTAAGGCTAAACATAATACCTTCTCCTTCGGTATATGATTTCCATCTTCCACTTTTTTCCCATATTTCTGAAGGCTGAAGCTGAGGGAGAAGAGTTTGAAGGCAACCTTTCTTTGATAACTCTTCTTCAACAATTAGGGTTATTTTTTTTAGAACCTTCCAAAGCAATGGCATGTAAGCATAAATACCTCCAGTTAGACGTTTAATAAAACCTCCTCTTATGAGTAACTGATGTGAAATTATATCTGCTTCAGAAGGGACGTCTCTGAGAGTGATCAGCATTAGGCGGGAGACGCGCATGAGCCTAAAATTTAAATCTTTATGAGATTAGTACTTTGAGTGTTGGCCATATGAATATCTATATTGATTGTGCGGGAATCATGTTGTTTTTTTAAAGTGTCCAAATGTACATGGTGTTAATCTGATTCATCTGCTAACTTCTGTCACATGTTTTTCTAGAAGCTTTCTTTCGCAATGTTTAACGGGTCAGTAAATTCAGGATCAAATGGAAGAGCAGAGGAATCTTTAGATAAAGGATTTAATACAGCTTCTAACTCAAATGATTCATTATTGACTATTGATGAAGTTCAGAAAACATTGAATAGATCTAGAGCTTCCGTATACAGATATACAAACACTGATACCAGGAATCTTAATCCTCCATTCAATCCCAGAAAATTAAACACTGAATTTAGGAGTGATCAAAAAGATCAACTACTGTTTCATCCCAACGAAGTTGCAAGATTTGCAAAAGATATACTGAGAATTAAGGAAGTAACTGTAGAAATATTGAATTCTCCATCATCGGAAACTCAAAAGATTCTAATTGCAATACTTGATGAGTTGAGAATCATTAGGAATACGCTTGATGGACAACCTGATAAGAATCAATCTATTCCTAATCATTTACAAGATACTGATAGAAAGGCTGCTTAGTTATTCATAAATGTGGGATAATATCTATATAATTTCAGGTGAATTAAGTATTTGAATTGATTTTCACTCATTCGACTAACGGTTTATCTATTCCAAGCCTTACATGGATTTAGAACCACATTTACTTAAGGATCAATCTTCTAAGCTTGATCCACCTTCGTTTGATAAAGAAACAGATCAACTATCTTCTGATGATGAAGAAGATCCTTACAGTTTTAATAGTACCTCAACTTCTTTAATTGGTTTGGTAATAGTATTTGTAATGCTTGGAATACCACTATTAGCTGTCATAAGTGAAAGAGCAGAAACACCAAAAAGCATACCGACTTCGATAAATCAAAATGGACCTTAGTGATCTTCCTCCTTCGCCATCGCCTGGATTAGTAAATCTAGTTGTTGAAATTCCTGCTGGGAGTAGAAATAAATATGAATATTTTAGCTCTGCAGGAATTATGGCTCTTGATAGGGTTTTGCATTCTTCAGTGAGATATCCGTTTGATTATGGATTTATTCCAAATACTCTTGCTGAGGATGGGGCTCCGCTTGATGCGATGGTAGTTATGGAAGAACCTACTTTTGCAGGTTGCTTGATAAAGGCAAGACCTATAGGAGTTCTTGATATGCATGATTCAGGGGCTTACGATGGCAAACTTCTATGTGTACCTACTGCAGATCCAAGACAAAGGGAAATTAATACTATTAAGCAAATAGCTCAAAACCAATTGGAGGATGTAGCTGAGTTTTTTAGAACTTACAAAAGCTTGGAAGGGAGGGTAATCGTAATAGACGGATGGAGAGATTATGATGCTGTAGATGAACTACTGAAAAGCTGCATAGCGGCACATCATTTTGATATGAAACGAAAATAACTTTTTTATGCGTACTCTTTTGAATATAAAATTATTGTTTGTTTGCTTTGAAAACTTGCAATTATTTAGTTACTCTTCATGTTCAACTTGTCGCAAAGCGATTAAGTGGCTCAACAATAATGATATTGCCTTTGAATTAATTGATCTTTTAAAATCACCCCCATCTAAGGAAATGCTTGTCTCAGCTAGCGAGCTATATGGGGATAGAAAGTATCTTTTAAATACAAGTGGTGTTATATATCGTTCTATTGGTTCGGATGTTGTTAAAAAAATGACCGATAACGAATTTTTTGAGAAACTTTTTATGGAACCCAGATTAATAAAGAGACCTTTTTTGAATAAGCCTGGTAAATTCTTTTTAGTTGGATTTAAAGAAGAAAAGTGGGCTGAAAAATTACTTTGAGATTCAGATAAGGACTAATATTGACCTAAACTAAGTAGTCTTTAAAAATAAAGTAAACTATATTTTTATTATTGCAAAACAAGTGCAGCAAAATCATTCAGATTCGAATAAAGAAACTAAAAATTGTTGGTTGTACTCTTTTTTTGATACATGGGGACCTATTTCGCTAACTGTTCTGTTGTATGCAGGTATTCGTCATTTTATAGCTGAAGCTAGATATATACCATCGGGTTCAATGTTGCCAGGATTGAAAGTAAATGATCGACTCATTGTTGAGAAACTTTCTTTACGCAAAAGGTCTCCATCCCGTGGAGAAATTGTTGTTTTTAACTCACCATATTCATTCGATAAGAAATTGATAGCGGATAGAAAAAAACAACTCCCGTCTAAATTACAATGCTCATTTATAACTTTCCCATTGATTTCTTGGATACCTACTATATCAGATCGTGCTTGTGATGCTTACATCAAACGGGTAATAGCTGTAGGAGGAGATCGTCTTTTGATTAATGGTAAGGGAGAGATTAATTTGAACGGTAGATCAATTAACGAACAATATGTTGAATACTTCTGCTCAAGTGAGCCTAAATTTAATCTATGTCGCCCCATGTCAGCTATTGTTCCAAAGGGACATGTATTCGTTTTGGGCGATAACCGTGCTAACAGTTGGGACAGTCGCTTTTGGCCGGCAGGGGGGTTCTTACCCCAGAAAGAAATTCTTGGCAAAGCGACCTGGCGTTTTTGGCCTATTAGTCGTTTTGGTAAGATTGATTAATAAGGCCACAATCTATTACTTTCCAAAATATTTTTTCTCTTTGATCGGTGATTAGTAGCTGTAGAAAAATGTTTCTCTTCTTATAGATGATCCAGCCTTTTTAAGGATGTGAATATTTTTAAACAAGTAACTTTTCGTAGTCATTCTATTAAAGTGCCCCGGTAGCTGTTGAGTCGATAATTCCCCCCAAATGTGAAGTGATATTTAGACAGGTGATTTGATCTGGTTGATCTTCTTCTTCTGATAGGTCAATTACTGTAATTCCACCATTACCTTGTTTTATCATCCATATTTGTGATGGGTTTAGGCCTAAAAGATGACAAAGAATAGTTTTGTTAACTGCGTCATGAGCGACAACCAATGCAGTTTCATCATTTTTTAGATTTTTGCAAATCTCATTCCAACCAGTAATGGATCTGGTGGAGACTTCTTTTATATTTTCCCCCTCTGGCATTTGAACTTTTTCAGGAGAGGTTTTCCATTCTTTAAGAAGATCTGGCCAGTCGGTCTTGATCTCAGACTCCAACTTCCCCTCCCATTTACCGTGACCGATCTCTTTGAGGTTATCTTTGACAGAAATTTTGATCCCAGGATGTTCGTTTAGAATTATCTGAGCTGTTTCTTTTGGTCTTGATAAAGAACTACTAAAAGCTTTTTGTATAATATGGTTTTTTAAAAAATCTCTTGCTGCCTTGGCTTGGGATTTTCCATTTTTATTTAAGGGAATATCAATTTGTCCTTGGAACCTTCCCTGCTTATTCCAATCTGTTTCACCATGCCTGACTAAAATAATTCTTTTTTCAGTTGTTTTTTTTGGAATACTAGGATTTAAATGAGCGATATTATTTAGACATTGAATTTGCACTTGTCTATCTTTACAACCATTGAAAGTAACATTACAAATTGAAATTGAGGTATTGTCTAACTTTAATCTTCTAAACCCTTCTGAAGGCTCATTAATTAATTTCAGTATCAAGCATCTAAGAATTGCATTATGTGCAACTATCAAAATAGTTTTATCAGAGCCTGAATGTTCATTAAATAAGAATGTTAAGAAACTTTCAGCTTGATATAAGAGTTCTTTAAATGGTTGAAATCTTGTACCGTCGTTTCTATTAATGGTTAGCTCTTTTGGCTCTTTTTGCCAAATCGCAAGCTCCTCTGGATAGTGATTCTTTATTTCATTTTTTGTTAAACCACTCCAAGGTCCAAGATCAACTTCCAAAAGCTCATCAGTAAAAGTTGCTTTAAGGTCGCTTTGATGTTGTTTGATAATGATTTTTGTGGTTTCTGAGGCTCTTTGCAAAGGGGAGCTATAAATTGCATCTATTGGAATAGAAGAGAGTGTTTTTCCAGCAGCTTCCGCTTGTGATTGTCCTTCTTTAGTTAATGTTGAAAGATCGTTTCTTCCTTGAATACGACCTTCCTTGTTAAAACTACTTAATCCATGGCGGACAAAAATTAGACGCAATGTCATTAAATAAACTGTCTTCTAGATAAATATGGTATTAGCCATGAGGGCAATCTAATGTTCTTTTAGTAAAGATAGAAGTCTTTCTCCATGTCAGTCTTCACAAGTTGATTTTATGAGACAAGCCAAAACTGGCTGGAAATGGGCCATAGCTCTATTTTCATTGCTTTTAACTGTTCTGATATGGCGCCAAGGTTTGCAAGAAAGCTTTGAACGACCCTCAGTGGCCCCAAAGATTTCATTGATGCAAACTGAGATGGCTGTTTCAGCTTCATCATCTTTACCTAAAACAATTCAAGATGTATTTTTAGGTTCAGAACCTCAAGAAAAACTATATCAATCTCTTAAAAAGATTCCTTTGGAACAACTTGAGGATAGGCAGAGACTGTTATTAGCAATTCTGGAAGAGTCTGAGGATAAGCAAAAATTTTTCTTAAAGAAAAATTTTAAGGATAAAAGTTATGAAATGGTTAGAAGCAGTATATTAGATAGACAAAAAGGTAAAGAAATAAATGATTTTCCTGATATTAATGAGATTAAATTAGACCCTTTCCTTTATCAAATTTCATGTTCTTATATGGGATTTAAGGATGAAAAGTGTATTAATGAAAAATATAATTCCCATTCTGCTATAAGACTTCTAACCTCACAATTATTACCATTTTTGGCTTCTTTTATAGGGAGCATATTATTGATTAGATATACTTTTGTTTTCTTAAGAAAGAAAAATACTCCATGGCCAGAAATGATAGCGCCGCCCTTGTCCTTAATAGATATGGTTTTACTTATTTCTGGCGGCTTCGTTGTTATTGGCGAAGTTGTTTTTCCCGCGCTAATAATACCAATAACTGATTTATTTTTTAATAATTTATCCTCTCCATTAAAAGAGTCTTTAAGAGTATTTATTGGATACTGTTCAATGACTATAGCTCCGTTATTTA
The DNA here is from genome assembly GCF_027359355.1 of Prochlorococcus marinus str. MIT 1214. Classification (NCBI taxonomy): domain Bacteria; kingdom Bacillati; phylum Cyanobacteriota; class Cyanophyceae; order Synechococcales; family Prochlorococcaceae; genus Prochlorococcus; species Prochlorococcus marinus. The sequence continues at coordinate 1,890,789 of NZ_CP114777.1, forward strand.
TAATTAGATATCAATTAATGGGTCTAACTTCTTCGGGGATCGATGGAGGATGGTTGCAATGGAAAATTAAACCAATCAAAGAAGGGCTTTTTAAATCAATAAGTGGATGGTTAATGATTATGCCCTTAGTACTGCTTATTGGATGGCTAATGAATGAAGTCATCGGCGACCAGGGTGGAAGTAATCCCTTGTTGGAACTGGTTTTAGGTAGTGATGAATTTATTCCACTTTTTTTGCTTTTGATTACAACTGTTGTTTTGGCCCCAGTTTTTGAGGAGTTAGTTTTTAGAGGTATTCTTTTGCCTGTATTGGTATCCAAAGTTGGCCAGATAAGCGGGGTTTTATTGAGTGCGTTGATCTTTGCTTTGGCTCATTTAAGTGTAGGGGAATTACCTCCTCTATTTGTTTTAGGAATTGGTCTTGGTTTAATGAGATTGAGTTCAGGAAGATTATTTCCTTGTGCTGTTATGCATTCTCTTTGGAATGGAGTGACTTTTATTAGCCTACTATTAGTAGCTTGATATTAAAAAAAATCGCTATTCCAGCTCTTGCAGTTGCTTGATCAAGGTGTTTGACTTGAATTACTTTCGAAATTTGATTTGGTTAGTCGAACTCTATATAAACAAAAAGTAGGACAATTTCAAAAAAAGAAGTTGCCCAAGGGATTGTTAAACAGTGTTTTCTCATCAAAACAGGTTCAACGAAAATTTCCAATTCAAGCTGCTCTTCATATCGTTTTAGATGGTGCATTGGTCGGCATGCTCACGACAGTGGCGATAATGTCATCCGTTGCTCTTCACTCTCAATATTTGTGGACTAAGTCTTTTACTAAACTTGAAACCACAAGAGATTTGAACAAAAGGATATTGGAATCAACTTCAATTCTTGAAAGTTACCTATTGAAAAATCAAAATTTGTCTAGTTTTTTAGTTCCTACTAAAGCAGAAGATCTTATATATGTGGACAGACCAAAACCAGAAGAAACTAAAAAATTATTCACTATGACATTTAAAAGTAGATTGCTAGAGAGAATAGCTTCTTTTCCAGTTAAGTCAGGTTATTAATAAATTCTATGAAAAGTGTTAATTCTAGAAAGAAGAGAAAGACTTTTAAAGTAAAAACTCTTGCGCCCTTATCTCATTCTAGATTGCGAATTGTCTTTGTTTTATTATGCCTTGGACTTGGGGGCCTTTTTTTTAGAGTAGGTTGGCTTCAATTATTTCAATCTGATCAATTAAGAGCTTTAGCCCGCGAAGCTCAAACAGAGCAAAAGATCCCTTTGGGAACACGTCGATCTATTTTAGATAGAAATGGAAAGCTAATCGCAATAGATGAGAGACGTTTTAAAATTTGGGCTCATCCCAGGTATTTTAAGTTTCCTGGTGATTCATCTAGGACAGTGCGTAAACCAGTCGAAGTAGCAAAACTTCTCGCTATGCCACTATCTCAAAGTGTTGATGAGATTTTAAATAAATTAGAAGATTATTCTTCAGGGGTAAAACTTGCAGAGGGGGTAACACAAGAGCAGGCTAAGTCTATTAAGAAACTTGGAATTAGTGGTATTGACTTGGAGGTTTATCCTCAAAGGCTTTATCCGCATGGATCACTTTTTGCAAATGTAGTTGGTTTTTTGGATTTAGATAGAAGGCCTCAGGCTGGATTGGAATTAAGTTTAGATAAAGATCTCAAGCGTCTAGAGAAAGCAAGTTTAATTAGAAGAGGCGCTGATGGAACACCTTTACCTATAGGTGTTCAACGTGGTGTTTTTGATGAGGATCAACTAAGTCTTCAGCTAACCCTAGATGTAAGGCTTCAAGAAGTAGCTGTTAAAGAAATAAGTAAGCAGGTCAAGAAATGGAATGCAAAAAAAGGTGTGGTAATCGTAATGGATATAAACACAGGAGAACTCCTAGCATTGGCTTCTACACCAACTTATGATCCTAACAAATATTGGGATTATTCTCCATCTCTTTTTAAAGAGTGGTCAGTGCAAGAATTATTTGAACCTGGTTCTACTTTTAAGCCAATTAATTTGGCATTAGCCTTGGAGGAGGGAGTTATCAAGCCTAATGGTGAGGTGAATGATGATGGTCTAGTTACAGTAGGAGGATGGCCTCTCTCTAATTGGGATCGAAGGCCAAACGGGATATTGACTTTCCCTGAGGTATTACAAGTCTCAAGCAATGTAGGTATGGTTAAGATTATGAATAAATTGAATGCGAGTAATTACTGGCAATGGTTAAGGCGCTTAGGCATAGATGAAATCCCAGAGACAGATCTTCCAGGAGCAGTCTCTGGGCAAATAAAATCAAAGCAGACTTTTGTAAATCAACCGATAGAACCTGCGGTAGCCTCCTTTGGTCAAGGTTTTTCTATTACTCCGCTTAAGCTAGTTCAATTGCATGCCTTGCTTGCAAATGGTGGCAGACTTGTGACGCCTCATATCACTAAAGGTCTGAAAAGTGATTATGAGTCATATTTCAATACTCCTTCTGAATCTAAGCAGGTTTTATCGCCTGATATTACGAATACTGTTCTTGGATGGATGGAAACAGTTGTGTCATTTTACGATGAAAGTGGTATTGAGGTAAATGTTCCTGGTTATCGAATTGGAGGGAAAACAGGGACGGCACAAAAATCGCAGGATGGCTTAAATTATAATTCTAAAATTTGCAGTTTTGTAGCAAGTCTGCCTATCGATGATCCTCGCTATGTTGTTTTAGCAGTTATTGATGAACCCCTAAAGCCAAATGCCTATGGCTCAACAGTGGCTCTTCCTGTGGCAAAAAAAATTATTGAGACTTTGCTTGTGATAGAAAAAATCCCTCCAAGTATTTCTAAAAAAGAACATTTAGCCATCAAAAACTAAGAGATGGCTAAATTTTTTCAAAAGTACTAATCAAAGGGTGAAATCTATAAAAAATATAGCTAGTCTAGATTTTATGAAAGACGTTTTTAATTATGGAATCCCTTCTTAATCAGTTATCTTCAATGACTGTGGTGGTGGCTGATACTGGTGATCTTGAAGCGATCAAAAAGTTTCATCCTAGAGACGCTACGACAAATCCTTCTTTAATTCTGGCGGCCGCACAAATCCCTGCTTATCAAAGTTTGATTGATCAAGCACTTACTACTTCAAGAGAAATGTTAGGAGCCAGTGCTTCCACTTCTGATGTGGTTAAGGAGGCTTTGGATGAACTTTGTGTTGTCTTTGGCAAAGAGATTTTGAAATTAATTCCTGGCCGTGTTTCAACAGAGGTTGATGCAAGACTAAGTTTTGACACTGATGCCACTATTGCAAAAGCAAGAAAAATAATTGCTAAATATAATCAGGATGGCATTCCTAACGACCGTGTTTTAATCAAAATTGCTTCTACTTGGGAGGGAATAAAAGCTGCTGAGGTATTAGAAAAAGAGAATATTCACTGCAATCTAACTTTATTGTTTAATTTTTATCAAGCAGTTGCTTGTGCTGAGGCAGGTGTAACGCTTATTTCACCCTTCGTTGGAAGGATTTTAGATTGGTACAAATCTGCTACAGGAAGAGATTCTTATCCAGCGACTGAAGATCCAGGGGTCGTTTCTGTGACAAAAATATTTAATTATTTCAAGTCAAATGGTTATAAGACAGAGGTTATGGGAGCAAGTTTCAGGAATATAGAGGAAATAACCGAGCTTGCAGGATGTGATTTGTTGACGATTTCTCCTAAATTACTTCAGCAACTTAATGAAACATATTCGGACTTGCCAATTAAGTTAAATCCAAAAAAACCTTTATTGATTGAAGAGACAATTCATTTAGACCAGACATCTTTTGAACTAATGATGGCTGGAGATAAAATGGCTACGGAAAAACTTGATGAAGGAATTAGCGGTTTTAGTAAAGCAATTGATAAATTAGAAAATCAATTGAACGAAAGACTTGAGTATATTGAAGAAGGGATTGCCCTAACTCTATGAGCTTTGATTTTGAAAGAGTAATCTTTTGATTACTCTTTTTGCTATGTCTTCATAATTCATCTCACCTGAAAGAATTTGTGCAATTCTTTTTGGAGCAGTTGGCCTTTTTACACCTAATTGGTATCCAACTTTTGGGAAACGATAAAAAACTTGAGAAATTCTTTTACCCCAAGCCATCGAATCCCCCCAATTTCTTTGCATTGTTTTTGTATAGGCATCTAAAGAATTGACTTCTCCATCCAGCCAATAAATAAGGCTTTTTGCAGCTTCAAACCCACTCATCAAAGCAGGTCTTAACCCCTCTGCTAAAAAGGGATCACATAGTGAGGCGGCATCTCCAACCAGAAGAATTCCTTCTCCGTTTAATTTGCAGTGGCCATTCCATACTCTTAATTTCTTTTCATGACCAATTACTTCTGAAGGGGTAAAACCTAAATCAGGAAGAAAGGCTTTAAGTATTTCTTCAACTGGAATTGAATGTTTATTATCTAGAAAAGTTCCCATCCCAATATTTACTTCATTTTTTAATGGAAAGGCCCATGCAAAACCATTCTTTACTAAGCCAAATTCGAATCTAGCCGTTTTACTCCTCAAATTTCCCTTTCTTTTAATTCTTCCTGAGAAAGCGGATGCGAATTTTTGTTGATTGGGACCTAAATTAAACGTTTTAGGCCATGGTGATTGAGATCCATCAGCGATAACAACTGCTTTTGCCTCTATTTGTCTCCCATCAAGAGCGGTAATCTGCCAGATATTAGATATTTTTTTTATATCGACTACATTAAAAGTAGTCAATAAACTACAACCAGAATTTAGTGCTTGATCTAATAGGAATTTATCGAGCTTTTCACGTTTGACTATCCAAAAAGGAGAAGACCCAGAGAGCTCAGCAACCACTTTGTCGGTACTGCACCAACTAAATTCTACACTTGTTATCACTTCATCAACTATTGGTAAAAGTTTAAAAGGAAACCAATTTTGCACTGCAGCAGACATGCCCCCACCGCAGGTTCTCTCTAGAGAGGAAATATTTTTTTCAAGAATACATACATTTTTACTTTTTCTAGCTAGATGAAATGCAGCAGTATTGCCTGAGGCTCCCCCTCCAATAATTGCAACATCTATGATGGTCAAACCTTTAAAATCTCAGCCTCTTTCTCAGAAAGTTTATTTTCAATATCTTTAATGAAATTATCCGTCTCTTTCTGGATTGTTTCTTGTTCATCTCTGCTTTGATCCTCGGAAAGATCACCATCCTTTTCAGATTTTTTGACTCTCTCTATTGCATCACGCCGTATGTTCCTTAGGGCAACTTTCCCTTCCTCTGCATATTTGGATGCGAGTTTGCAAAATTCTTTTCTACGCTCTTCAGTTAAAGGTGGAACATTGATACGAATTATTTTACCATCGTTGTTTGGAGTAAAACCTAGATCACTTGTAGCAATTGCTTTTTCAATTGAAGCTAATGAACCCAAGTCGAAGGGTTGAATTGCTATCGTTTGAGAGTCAGGTGTAGTGATAGTTGCAAGTGACTTTAGTGGGGTATCAGCTCCGTAGTATTCGACTGATATTCTGTCTAATAAAGACGTATTTGCTCTTCCCGTCCTGATGGTATTGAAATTTCTCTGAGCTGCTTCAACAGATTTGCTCATTGTGTTTTTTAGCTCTTGGTTTGACATTTAGATAAAAGTCTTGCGAATTGATTATTAAAAAGGTTAAAAATTTAACATTAACTTGAATTAGATATTCTTGATCCAATGGGTTCGCCAGAAATAGCCTTAGCAATATTCCCAGGTTGGAAAATATTAAAAACAACTATAGGGATTTTATTATCTTTGCAAAGAGCAATAGCAGTGCTATCCATTACTCCTATTTCGTTGGCTAATACTTCTTGAAAGGTGAGATTGTCATATTTGACTGCATCAGAAAATTTCTTTGGATCTCGATCGTAAACCCCATCAACTTTCGTGGCTTTGAAAACAACTTCCGCGTTGATTTCGGCGGCCCTAAGAGCAGCAGTGGTATCAGTTGTGAAAAATGGATTGCCGCACCCACCTCCAAAGACTACTACTCTACCCTTCTCAAGATGTCTTATTGCTCTTCTTCTTATGTATGGTTCTGCAATCTGCTGCATGTCAATAGCGGATTGAACTCTTGTTGGTACTCCAGCTCTTTCTAATCCATCTTGAAGTGTGATTGCATTCATTACGGTTGCAAGCATCCCTACATAGTCAGCAGTGGCCCTATCCATTCCTGCAGCAGATCCTTTCAGACCTCGAAAAATATTTCCACCGCCAACCACAATTGCTATTTGCGTGCCATTTTCAACCACTTTTGAAACATCGTTGGCAATAGATTGAACAATTTCAGGATCAATTCCATAAGGTTTTTCTCCCATAAGAGCTTCACCACTGAGTTTTATAAGTGCTCTAGAGTATGTCATTAAAAATTCATAACAAATTGACAGTAGCAAGTCCTGGGAGAACGTCTTTATATCTGTATTGGATCCCTTGCGATGGAAATATTTGCAAGATTGTAGATTAATATTCAATTCCTTCTTGTGCTTTTACTCCCTGCTCTCTAAAGGGATGGTGGATTAATTTCATTTCTGTCACAAGATCAGCTGAATCGATTAATTTTTCTGAAGCCCCTCTTCCAGTCAAAACCACATGTGTAAGCTCAGGGCGCAAATTTATGCCATTAATAACTTCATCTTCATCTATATATCCAAGTTTTATCGCAATAATGATTTCGTCTAAAATTATAAGTTTATAATCTGGGTCTTTAATATAAGAGACCGCCTTTCTCCAACTTGATTTGACTAAATTTATATCTTTTTTTCTGTCTTGTGTTTCCCATGTGAAGCCCTCCCCGCAGGCATGAAACTTTAATTTGTCCCCAAATATTTTCAAAGCTAATGATTCACCTGGTTCCCATCCACCTTTGATAAATTGAATTATTGCAACTTTGTGCTTGTGTCCAATAGTTCTTATTCCCATCCCAAGAGCTGCTGTAGTTTTACCTTTACCTTGTCCAGTGTTAATTATTATTAGACCTTTTTCTTTCTTTCTTTCATTTAATCTTTGTGTTTGAACTTCTTTCCTTTTTTTCATCCTTTCTCGATATTTTTCTTCGGTAATATTTTGTATTAAATTTCCACCCATTCCTATTTTTTCTGCACTTTTATCTAGTTTATTAAGTCTTGAATCTTCTTTAGGAACATTATTTTTCATTTCCTTTTCTTAAATGATATAAATTAATAAAAGAATAATTTATAGAAGTTATATAGCTATAAATATTAATTATTCTTCTTGTTAATATTTGATTCTAGATAGAGCACTATCAACAGCAATTTGCTGATCTCTTCTTGTTATCCAATGATGATAGGTTTTTGTATGTATTGAGACTGAGTGTCCCATCATTTTTGCGGCTACAGTATTTGGTAGGCCTATTAAGATAGTTCTAACTGCCCATGCATGTCTTAAATCATAGGGTGTGAAAGATATTTTATATCTTCTAAATTGTTCAGATACTCTTCTTCCTATATGTTGAAGAGTTGTCTCTTTTAGATCTGTTTTAATATCTGGGAGTAAATCTGAAGTATCAGTTATGTAGTCTAGCTCAAATAAACCAACCCATTCAGGATGAAATGGCCAAACTTGATGCTCTCCTGTTTTTGTATTTGGGAAAACCCGAAGTATTCTATCCCCACCTTTTCTTAAACAAGATAAGTCACTAAAAAAGACTTCATGATTTCTAAGCCCATAGGTAGCCATTAGCCCAAAAACAAATCTCCATTTTGGATTTGGAATTAATTGAAAGCTATTAATAATTTCTTCATCACTAGGTAATTCTCTGAAATTAGATTCGTGGATTCCATAACCACTTTGAAGTTGTTTCCAGTTATCAGGAAGCTCCAATTTAAGGTGCCTAGCTAAAGCACTTAAAGCAATTCCACATTGTTGTCTGCTCCTTGAATTTTCTTTGTAACTTAAAAGAATTTTCACTAGAAGCTCTTCGTTTAATTGAAATTTAGATTTATGGCTTATCCCAATTAATCTGTTCAAATATGGTTTATAAGCAGACTGCCAAGTGCTGATCATTCCTGCTGGTGACTTGCTTCTAGAGGTATCAGAAAAAAATTGTCTTTTAAAGCTTTCTATTTCATTATTTACTACTTGTTTATTAGTCTTTTTTGATGAGATAGCTTTTTTTTTAATCCAATGTGACCAGCAAAATTGACTTTTTTTAAGTTGAAAATCAATTAATTCTATAGCTTTTCTAGCCTCTTCTAGACCGCTAATATTGTATGGAAGTTTAAGACTTATTCTTTGAACTTTAGAAAGATTATGAGATTTCTTATCTGGCAAAGAACCGCGAATGTTTATAACTTTGCCTCTTTTCTCAATTCTTAAATTGATTCCCTTTGATTCAAGGTCTTGGTTGATATCTAGTAACTTTTGATTCTCGTCCATAATCCTGTAAATTTAGCTAGCTTTACTTTGATAAGGGTTTGTATAACCTTTTATAAGGAGTTTTTTCTAAAATGGCTCGGGTTGGTGTCCTCTTATTAAATCTCGGAGGTCCTGAGAGGATTAAGGACGTTGGCCCATTTTTGTATAATTTATTTTCTGATCCAGAGATAATTCGTTTACCAGTTCCTGCTTTTCAAAAACCTCTGGCTTGGCTTATCAGCTTATTAAGAAGTAGTAAATCACAAGAGGCTTATAGATCGATTGGAGGCGGATCACCTTTACGTCGTATTACTGAGCAACAGGCAAGAGAACTCCAAAGTTATCTTAGAAATATAGGAATAGAAGCTACAACATATGTTGCGATGAGGTATTGGCATCCATTCACTGAGTCAGCCGTAGCGGATATTAAGGCTGACGGTGTTAGCCAAGTTGTTGTTTTGCCTCTTTATCCCCATTTTTCTATTAGTACAAGTGGATCCAGTTTTAGAGAATTGAAAAGGTTGAAAGATGGTGACTCTGAGTTTGCAGAATTATCAATTCGTTGTATTCGTAGCTGGTTTGATCATCCAGCCTATGTTTCTTCAATGGCTGAATTAATAAAGAAACAAATTTTAGCTTGTGATTTACCTCAAGAGGCCCACGTTTTTTTTACTGCGCATGGTGTTCCTAAAAGCTATGTAGAAGAAGCCGGAGATCCTTATCAAGATCAAATACAGAACTGTTCACTTTTGATTATTGATCAGCTTGAAAATTCGCTTGGATTCAGCAATTCATTCTCACTTGCTTATCAAAGCAGAGTGGGGCCAGAAGAGTGGCTAAAACCATATACCGAGCAAGTCCTAGAAAAATTAGGAAAATCTGGCGTTAAGGAACTTGTCGTGGTTCCAATAAGTTTTGTGAGTGAGCATATTGAAACTCTCCAAGAAATTGATATTGAGTACAAAGAAATTGCTCATAAAAATGGAATTGTTAATTTTAAAAGAGTTCCTGCTCTTGATACCTATCCGCTGTTTATTGAAGGATTGGCCGATCTTGTTTCTTCTTGCTTAAACGGTGAAGGAATTAGTTTAGAGGAAGCATCAAAATTACCAGAAAGAGTAAAACTTTATCCTCAAGAAAAATGGCAATGGGGTTGGAATAACAGCTCTGAAGTTTGGAATGGAAGAGTTGCAATGATTGTTTTTCTTTGTTTCTTGATGGAATTAATAATTGGGGGTGGACCTTTACACCATATAGGTTTGCTCTGAAGAGTTAAAATAACTATTTGTGTTAATTAATTTGATAATCAGCTTGCTATTAAAACTGAGAGAATTTAATTAAATCTTTGCTTAATTTACTTTGATTGAAATTATGCATACTAAGATTTATTGTTAGTTTAGATTTTCTTCTGCCGTGACCCTGACTTCTACGCCTAATCAAATAGGAGATTCAGGAACACAAACTCAATATGAGATGTCAGGAGCTGATGCCTTGATGGATTCGCTGCGAAGGCATGGCGTAGATACTATTTTTGGTTATCCAGGCGGAGCAATCCTCCCAATATATGATGCAGTTTTTAAAGCAGAGCAAGAGGGATGGCTAAAACATATTCTTGTTCGACATGAGCAAGGTGGAACGCATGCTGCAGATGGTTTTGCCCGAGCGACAGGGAAAGTAGGTGTTTGTTTTGGTACTTCAGGGCCTGGAGCGACGAATCTAGTAACAGGGATAGCCACTGCTCAGATGGATTCTGTACCTCTTGTCGTCATTACAGGACAAGTCCCAAGACCTGCTATTGGTACTGATGCTTTTCAAGAAACAGATATTTTTGGGATAACACTTCCAATTGTTAAACATTCATGGGTCGTAAGAGATCCATCTGAAATTGCAAAAGTTGTAGCTCAAGCTTTTCTTATTGCCTCATCGGGTAGACCAGGACCTGTTTTGATTGATGTACCAAAAGATGTTGGACAAGAGATGTTCAAATATCTTCCTGTTGAGCCAGGTTCAATAAAGCCACCAGGCTTTGAACTACCATTCGCGCCGGAACATAAAGCCATAAGTGCAGCCTTAGATTTAATTGAAAATGCTGAGCAACCACTCCTTTACGTTGGAGGGGGTGTTATTTCTTCGGGAGCGCATGAAACTCTGGCTGCTATTGCTAATAGATATCAAATACCCGTAACAACAACTTTGATGGGGAAAGGCGCCTTTGATGAACGTGAGCCTTTATCAGTAGGGATGCTTGGTATGCATGGAACAGCTTATGCAAATTTTGCTGTGACTGAATGTGATTTATTGATTGCTATTGGAGCAAGATTTGATGACAGAGTTACCGGTAAATTAGATACTTTTGCTCCTAAAGCAAAAGTAATTCATTTTGAGATTGACCCTGCTGAAATAAATAAAAATAGAGTAGTTGAAGTTTCCGTATTAGGTGATGTTGGAATTAGCCTCGTTAAATTATTAGATCTCAGTAACCAACGAAAAACAAATCCGAAAACTTCTAACTGGCTTAAAAAAATTAAAAGCTGGAAAAATGATTTTCCTTTGATTATCCCCCCTAAAAAAGGAGAAATTTATCCACAGGAAGTATTAATAGCCTTAAGAGAGTTGGCTCAAGATGCTTACATTACAACTGATGTTGGACAACATCAGATGTGGGCAGCTCAATATCTGTTGAATGGACCAAGACAATGGATTAGCAGTGCTGGACTTGGAACAATGGGTTTTGGAATGCCCGCGGCAATGGGAGTCAAAGTTGCTTTGCCTAAGGAGCAAGTTATTTGTATTGCGGGTGATGCAAGTATCCTGATGAACATTCAGGAGCTTGGTACTATCGCTCAATATAAGCTGAATTTAAAAGTAATTATCATCAATAATCATTGGCAAGGAATGGTTAGGCAATGGCAAGAAAGCTTTTATGATGAAAGGTATTCGGCATCTAACATGTCTGTTGGGGAACCTGACTTTATTTCGCTTTCTAAGGCTTTTGGGATTGAGGGCATTGTGATTTCAGAAAGAGACAAATTAATTCCTGAACTTCAGAAAGCATTAGCTAATGAAGGACCAGTTCTTGTTAACGTAAATGTAAGAAAAGGTGAAAATTGTTACCCCATGGTGCCACCTGGAAAAAGTAATGCTCAAATGGTTGGTATACCTGAGATTAAAAAATAATTTTTAAAATCTTTTATGAATAAATTTTTTACAAAGATATTAATATTATTCGTTTCTTTGTTTTGTTTTTATTTGGCAGTTGATGCAGCTGAAATTGTGCAAGTGACTAGTTCTTCTGTTTTGTTGATCGGAGATCATAATCGTACCTATACTGTGAAATTAGCATGTACAGAAATTAGCCCTGACTTAGAAGATAAATCTGTTAAATGGCTCAAAAAACAACTACCAAGACATACAAAAGTAAATTTAAAACCTAAGGGATCAGTTGATGGTGTCCTGCTTGCTAAAGTTATTCCTTTTGATAGCAATACTGATATAACTGAGGAATATATAAAGGAAGGATTAGCAAAAAACAAATGCTAAATCAATTATAAAATTCTATTTATCTATGATTGTGAATATATACAACTTAATTTTCTTGAACTAGTTTTATTTCTCCTGTAAGAATTAAATAGCTTTGAATTTGAGTAAGTGCAAATTCTATTTGGATTGATTTGATTCCTTCTTTATATGATTTTAAAATAGTAGCATTTTTTATATCAATACAAATTTTATTAGGGTTGAAATCGTTTTTTAATATGTGAATCATTTCTACTTCTTTAACTTCATTAATGCATAAACTTTTCTCCATAAAATTTGTTTCTTTAAGTTGAATGATCAAATCTTCCACGTCTTTTTTACTTAACTTGATATTTATTTCCTTTAATAGCAGGCAAAATGGCAATAATTAAATTATTTTTTTAGATCCAATAACCTTAAATCATTTTAATGTTTTGAGATAATTTGCTTTTTAAGACCTTTTAATCCAGAATTAAAAGCTGCTATATGTCTTGGTTTTAAATTGAATGTATGTATTAACTTGATTAACTTTATAGCTGTGTATTTATTTTTTATAATGAACTTTAGAGGTTAGATTGAGTTGATTTTTGTAATCCTATTGGTTTACTCTTGTTAGATCTTTCAGTAAACAATGCAGGTTTAAAATTATTGTCTATTAATAGATCAGATTGAAAATATTTGATACTCTTATAAGTTGATAACTTCATTGGCTTTTAAGATATTGCCTTTTAGGTAATATACCTAATTGGACTCTATCGTCAGGAAAATCATTAAATCTCTCCAATATCTTTTAGCATCCAAAAACCATCTAGAGAATTTTCTTTAGGACTTTTTTGAACTGAAATAAATTGAAGTCCGTCTGCTTCTAGTTTTGCATTTAGAAAATTATTTTCAATAGCTTTTTTGGCTTCTTTTTCGACATCAGTTACCAACCATCTATCAGCTTGACCTGCTTCTAGAATTATTTGAGTACCTTCTATTAAAAGCTTTGCTGGTTCAAGTCCTCCGAGCCAAGCTGCAAGTGCCAAGGATCTTTTTGGACTAAAAAGTCTAATACCAGGAATAGAAATATTTTGATTAATTGAATCTTTAACAGGAATTAAATTGGAAAATTCTATATCCCATTCATCAGCCTCTCTTAGTGTTTTTAGAGAAAGAGAAGCAAAGCTCCAAGAGTCCCCTCTTACTTCCTCAGGTAATGGTATAGCTTGGTTTGTAATTGGGCTTGAAGGAGGAGCAAGGTTGATGCCAATATATCCTTTTTGCTGAGGATAGAAATTCTTTTCTCTATCAATAAGCCATTCAAACAATGAGTACGTTCGTCTGCTGGAAATAAGTTCAATTCCGATTTGATCTGCTGCACGTTTTATCATTGTTTTCATAGAGGATCGCCAACAACGAATAACGGCAGGTTTATCCCAGCCTTGAGAATAAGCTTCACCAATAGCTTCTTCTAATGCATCTTTTAACCAAATAGAATTTACATTTGAGGCTGGACATATTTTTTCCCATTTAAATGTTTTTGTATCTTTGAAATTATTTGTAGATGTTATTAGTAACTCCCATCTTTTTTTTTCATTTTCATCAATTATAGGGCGGGAATAAAAGTCTATTTCCCAGTCTGTTTTTTTTAAATCAGGTTTTTTTGATGCAATCACAACTGTTTCTTCAATGTAAAATTATGAGGATAAATTGATGCCTTTATCTTCTTTTTGAGTATCAACTTTTTCTTTATTCAAACTATTTCGAGCTTTAATTGCTCGCTCATCGGCCTCTTCCATTACTTTTGCTTTATCAGTAATAAGTTCTCCTGGAGGTCCCTCCAAAAGAGCGGTGTTTAAGCCAATTCGTCCCCGGGAGGGATCTAAATCAGTTATTAAAGCCTTGATAGATTCGCCTGGCTGAAAAACTTCTCTAAGGCTTCTCATGCTTCCGTTGGTTACCATTGAATGGTGCAATAGCCCACTGACCCCTTTCAAATCAACAAAGAAACCATAAGGTTTTATTGTTAAGATCTCACCCTCAATTAATTGTCCAATTTCTAATTCAGAAAATCTTGAAGCAATTGCAGCTTTCTTTTCGGAAAGTACAAGTTTTCGTCTCTCTGGATTGACCTCTAGAAAAGCAGTATTAATTGTCTTTGAAACAAGAGATTGATGATTTTCTCCATCTTCAAGTTGAGATCTAGGAATAAAACCTCTCAAACCTTCGAAGTCGCATGTGACGCCCCCACGGTTAAAGCCATTTATTTGAACTCGAATAACTTTTCCTTCTTTTGCAAGATTTTGAACTTTATCCCAGCTTTTTCTTAGCTCTAACGCCCTACAACTAATTGTTACCATCCCATCGGCATTTTGTTCTCTAGTAACAAGAACTTCGACTTGTAATCCTTTTGGAAAACGCTCTTTTAAATTTGTAATTACACCTAGACCACATTCGTTTTTAGGCATGAATCCTGGAGCTTTTCCGCCTATGTCTACGTAAATACCATCACTTTCAACTGCAATAACTGAACCTTTTGCAATTTCCCCAGTTGTACCGATAGGTTGATTCTCTTCTAAGGCTGCTAAGAACTCGTCTTCATCAAAATCAAATTCATCAACTGTTCTACTTTTTTGTTTAAAAACATTTTGATCGTTAAAAGCTTCAATATTTTTCTTATAGTCATAATTTTTTTCAGATCTCAGAAGATCTTCCATTGTAGTTGTTGGGAAACTATTGCTAGAGTCCTCCTGGATTAAGTTTTGCTGTTCAGGTGCTTTCTTTAGCTCAGGAAATTTTTTTTCATGTAGAACTTTTTCATCAAATCTTTTATCTTTAGCTTGGGCAGAGACTTCTTTGTTAGATGATTCTTTATTAATGATTTCTTTCTCAGTCTTTCGACTGATATGCATCACCTGCAATGGCTTGCGCGGTGCATCTGTTGCCGGCCTTGGGGGAGTGGCTTTTTTAGGCTGAGAATCTGACCCGGCCATAATACCCTTGGTAATAAGTTAGACATTCTTACAGTCAAGGGTAAGTTGTTTTTTAATTATTAGGAGATTTCTATCATTTTTCAAACTAGGAGATTTGAGCACTTGACCTGGCCTGAGGCCTCTAAAGCCGCTTCAGGTAAAGGATCTACATTGGTTTGGCCCTTTGGTGCATGTGAACAACATGGGCCTCATTTGCCTTTGATTACTGATACTTTTTTTGCTGAAAATATTTTAATTAAGACACTTGAAAGGTTGCCAGAAACAATGCCGATATGGATGATGCCAGCTCAATCAATTGGATTCTCCCCTGAGCATCAAGCTTTCCCAGGAACTTTGTCCTTGTCAGCAGATGTTTTGCTTTCACTAGTAACTGATGTTGGTCAGCAAATAGCTTCTATGGGATTTAAAAGATTAGTATTCTTTAATGCTCATGGAGGACAGATAGGTCTTCTGCAAGCAGTTTCAAGGCAATTAAGAATTCAATGCCCTTCCCTAGCAGTATTGCCTTGTTTCCTTTGGAGTGGTGTTCCAGGCTTAGATGATCTTCTGCCTGAAAAAGAAGTTGAGGAAGGACTCCACGCTGCTTTAGCAGAAACAAGTCTTATGTTGCACATGGCTGAAAACTTGGTCCGAAATAATTCTTACCTAGAAAAAAAAGGGGCAAATGAAGAAATAATTTCAGCGCCAAAAGGTTGGAGCCTTGAAGGTGCATCACCATGCGCATGGCTGACAGAAGATTTGAGCTCATCTGGGGTTATTGGTGATGCAAGTTTTTCAAATCCTGAATTGGGTGCCGCTTTAGAAAATGCACTAATTGATCATTGGAAGTCTTTATTCACAAGCCTTTTGGAGAGTAATTGGCCCCCAATTATGTCAGAAAGTCCTGTTTCTAGCAGTTAAGATGTGGTAACTGAACTACCAATTTGGATTTAATTCTGTAAGATCACTCAGATTGATAAATTTCTAATAGATCTATGCAAGCTTTTGCATCCAACAATTTAACAGTAGAAAAAGAAGAGTTAAGTTCTGATTCTCTTCCAGATTTCACCTCAGAATCTTATAAAGATGCTTATAGCAGAATCAATGCAGTTGTAATCGAAGGTGAGCAAGAGGCTTATTCCAATTTTCTTGATCTCGCCAAGTTGATTCCAGAGCATGCAGATGAGCTTGTGAAGCTAGGGAAGATGGAGAAAAAGCATATGAATGGTTTCTGTGCTTGTGGGAGAAATCTTGCTGTAAAGCCAGATATGCCATTTGCTAAGACCTTTTTCTCGAAACTTCATAACAATTTTTTAGAGGCTTTTAAAGTTGGAAATACAACTACTTGTCTTCTAATTCAATGCATTTTGATTGAATCTTTTGCAATATCTGCTTATCACGTTTATATACGTGTTGCTGATCCATTTGCAAAAAGGATTACAGAGGGTGTTGTTCAAGATGAATATTTGCACTTGAATTACGGTCAGGAATGGCTTAAGGCCAATCTTGAGACAGTTAAGAAAGATCTCATGAAGGCTAATAAAGAAAATTTGCCTCTTATAAAATCCATGCTTGACGAAGTGTCAAACGACGCGGAAGTTCTTCATATGGATAAAGAAGAGTTGATGGAGGAATTTATGATTGCATACCAAGATTCCCTTATGGAAATAGGTTTAGACAACAGAGAAATCGCAAGAATGGCTCTTGCTGCAGTGATCTAAGATTTTTAATTTATTTCTTTTTCTATTCACATTTATTCCTCAAGAACTTTAAATTCTTGAGGAATTCTTTTTTTTTTGACCTTGGTGGTTTAATCTTCAATCTTGGAGAAATATTTAGTTTCAATTTTGATCTTTCTTGGTGCCAAATGTTTGGGCTAATTGGACATTCAACAAGTTTTGAAGATGCCAAGCGAAAGGCATTGGGCTTGGGGTATGACCATATTGCTGAAGGAGATTTGGATGTATGGTGCACTGCACCTCCTCAGTTGGTAGAGCACGTAAAGGTTGTAAGCGCGATTGGAAAGACTATTGAGGGAGCTTATATAGACTCATGCTTTGTTCCTGAGATGTTAAGTCGATTCAAAACAGCAAGAAGAAAAGTCCTGAATGCAATGGAGTTAGCTCAGAAGAAAGGGATCAGCATTACCGCTCTAGGTGGATTTACATCAATAATTTTTGAGAATTTTAATTTACTTCAAAATCAACAAGTGAGAAATACAACTCTTGATTGGCAAAGGTTCACTACTGGTAATACTCATACAGCTTGGGTGATTTGTAGACAGTTAGAGCAAAATGCACCTCGAATAGGAATTGATTTGAGCAAATCAAAAGTAGCGGTTGTTGGGGCTACTGGTGATATTGGAAGCGCTGTTTGCAGGTGGCTTACTAATCGAACTGGTGTTTCTGAACTTCTATTAGTAGCTAGACAGCAAAAACCTTTAATCGAACTTCAGTCTCAACTTGGTGGAGGGAGAATTCTTAGTCTTGATGAGGCTTTACCTGAGGCGGATATTGTGATTTGGGTTGCAAGCATGCCCAAAACCTTAGAAATTGACCCATCTAAAATTAAAAGGCCCTGCTTAATGATTGATGGTGGATACCCTAAGAATTTAGGTGAGAAGTTTTCAGGCCCTGGTATACATGTCTTAAAAGGCGGAATAGTTCAATTTTTCAAAGATATTGGTTGGAGCATGATGGAATTGGCTGAGATGGAAAATCCTAAAAGAGAAATGTTTGCCTGTTTTGCTGAAGCAATGCTTTTAGAATTCGAGAATTGTCATACCAATTTCAGCTGGGGAAGGAATAATATTACGTTGGAAAAGATGGATTTTATTGGCAAGGCTTCTGAGAGGCATGGGTTTTCTGCTGTTGGGTTGAAATCAAATATTCAGACATTAACCGTCTGAACATTTGGTTGCTTTTTTTATGGCTAGACGTTTTCTCCTCGAATTTGAAAAACCTCTTGTTGAATTAGAGAATCAGATTGATCAAATCAGAGAATTAGCAAGAGATTCAGAAGTTGATGTAAGTCAGCAACTTCTGCAATTAGAGACACTTGCTGCAAGAAGGCGAGAAGAAATATTTAATGCACTAACACCAGCTCAAAAGATACAGGTGGCTAGACACCCTCAAAGGCCTAGCACACTTGATTACATCCAGATGTTTTGTGATGATTGGGTGGAATTGCACGGCGACAGGAACGGGACTGATGATCAAGCTCTCATAGGAGGGTTGGCTCGAATAGGTGAAAGATCTGTCCTTCTAATTGGACAACAAAAAGGCAGGGATACAAAAGAGAATGTTGCAAGAAACTTTGGCATGGCAAAGCCAGGAGGATACAGAAAGGCATTGAGGCTAATGGACCATGCAGATCGCTTCAATTTACCAATAATCTCTTTTATAGATACTCCTGGAGCTTATGCAGGGCTAATCGCAGAAGAACAAGGCCAAGGAGAGGCAATCGCAGTGAATTTGCGTGAAATGTTTAGGCTTAAAGTTCCCATCATTGCAACTGTGATTGGTGAAGGTGGCTCTGGCGGTGCTTTGGGAATAGGTGTCGCAGACAGGTTGCTGATGTTTGAACATAGTGTTTACACCGTTGCAAGCCCTGAAGCTTGTGCTTCGATTTTATGGAGGGATGCTGCCAAGGCTCCGGAAGCAGCATCATCATTAAAAATTACTGGACCTGATCTTATGAAGTTAGGAATTGTTGACGAAGTACTAAAAGAGCCTTCTGGGGGAAATAATTGGGCCCCGCTTCAAGCTGGAGATACTTTAAAAAATGCCCTTGAGAAGCATCTATGCGAATTATTGGCTTTATCCACTGATGAATTGAGAGAAAATAGATATTCTAAATTTAGAAAAATGGGAAAATATTTGGAAAGTCAGTCTATCGAAAGTGAAATTTCAGTTTAAAGTATTAGTGTTTGTATTAAACTTTTTTGTCAACAGTATTAATTACGGGAGCCTCTAGAGGGATTGGGAGAGCAACTGCTAAAGCTTTTGCTAATTCTGGATGGGATTTACTGCTTATAGCCAGGTCTGAAGATGAACTAGAAAGCCTTGTAGAAGAAATTGATAACAAAAAAGTTAAGGTTTTCTTCCAGTCTATTGATCTCAGTAATCCCCAAAAAATATCTAAAGGAATAGATGAATTAATGAATAATGGTTTGACGCCATCAGTTTTAATAAATAATGCTGGAGTTGCTTGGACTGGAGATCTTTTATCAATGCCACTTGAAAAATGGGAATGGATCATGCAAATGAATCTCACCAGTATCTTTCAGGTTTGCTCTGAGGTAGTCCCTTTTATGAGAAAAAAAGGAGGACTAGTTATCAACGTTAGTAGTCATGCTTCTCGAAAAGTTTTTCGACAATGGGGCGCCTATTGTGTTTCCAAAGCAGCATTAGCAAGTTTTACAAAATGCTTAGCAGAAGAAGAACGTCAGAATTCCATAAGAGCATGCACACTTACTCTTGGTTCAGTGAATTCATCTCTTTGGGATTCTGATAACGTTCGAGGGGACTTCAATAGAGATTCGATGCTTTCTGTTGATCAAGTTGCTTCTGAACTCTTGCATCTTGCTAGTCAACCAATTAATCAAATTATCGAGGATGTAACTATGATGCCTTCTACAGGAGCATTTTGATCTAAGAGAAATTAGGATTAAATTTCTTTATTAATTTTGTGCCCTTATTTCGCGAACAAGAGATTCAACTTTCTTGATATCTTTAATACCTGGAGATATTTCAAGTCGACTAGAGGCATCAATCCCATCTGGTTTAAGTTTAGAAAAAATTTCCGGAATTATTTCACTAGATATTCCACCAGCTAAGATCCAAGGAGCTTTAAAAGTTTTGTTAGTTAGTAATTCTATTGGGACTCTATTCCCAGTGCCTCCAAGTGATTTATTATCCCAGGCATCTAAGAGAATAGCATCAATATTTTTCTCATAATGACTTATTTTTTCTAAATCATTAATAGATTTTATCCTGAAGGCTTTCCATAATTTAATTATTGGAAATTCATTCTTTAATTCACGACAATAATCAACTGATTCATTCCCATGTAATTGGATTACCGATGGTGGAGTAGATCTGTTATTTATATATTTGACTTCCTCTAATTTTTCATTTGCGATTACTAATACTTTCTCAATACTTGAAGAAACTTTTTCTACTTCATTAAAAATTCTTATACATTCTTCTTCTGTTACAAAACGAGGTGAATTTTTAACGCCAATAACTCCAATAGCATTTATCTTTAATTCCGCTATGGATCGTGCTTGAGAAGTCTTTGTAATTCCACAAATTTTTATTGCTGTTGACTTTTTAGAAGTAGATTTTCTGATCATTACCAGAACTTTTATTAGGATTAATTGAAATAGATTTTATTGAGAGCTTGGAGGAATTTAAGTTTGGGTAGTTGGGAAGTTATGAAAATCAGAGGCATACCTTTGAGGATCCATCCAAGTTTGTTTTTGGTGTTCTTATATTTTACTTTGTCAGCCAGAAATCAGTTCGAGACGCTTTTGGATGGACAAGCATCTATTTGGAATGGATGGGTGATTGGTGTTTTTACAGCTTCTCTGTTGTTTTTATCTATTTTATTGCATGAATTGGCTCATTCTTTTGTCGCAATTGGAGAAGGTCTAAAAGTTAGAGACATAACACTTTTTTTTCTTGGAGGCATGGCTAATCTTGAAAAGGAATGTCCGACTTCAAAAGGAAGTTTAAAAATCGCAATTTCAGGTCCAGTTGTTAGTCTTTCGTTGGCTTTTTTAATGGTTTTATTAAGTAATAATTTATCAACATCAAATTTTATTCTCTCTAATTTATTTAAGCAGGTTGGTAGCCTCAATCTTTTGATAGGTGTATTTAATTTGCTTCCGATAATGCCTCTTGATGGTGGGGTAATCTTAAAATCTTTAATTTGGTATTTTACGGGGAGTAAAAGAGCAGGGATTAAAGCTGCAGTCGCCTCTGCAAAGTTAATTTCATTTTTTGCTATTTTTATTGGCATTTTAAGTTTACTTAGGGGTAACTTCTATATCGCACTTTGTTTTTCTATTATTGGTGTATTGATTTTTTCTTCATCTAAATCACAGAGTCAAATTATTCAAGTACAAAAGATATTGTCTGAATTATATGTAAATCAGGTTTGTAGCCGTTCGTATAGGGTTCTAGAGGATGATTTGCCTGTGAAAGTTCTATCTAAATATAATTCTTTAAATAAAGATAATATTTTCAATAAAGAATGGATCCTTTTATGTAGAGAAGGGAGATGGGTTGGTTATGTTAATGAGGAAATATTAAAGAATATAGCTGTACAAAACTGGGATAAAAAGTTTCTTTATGAGTTTTCATTTCCAATAAATGAATTGCCATCAATTAGTGAAAAAGAATCATTATGGAAAGCAATAATTAAAATAGAAAAAACAAAAGATGGAAGGCTTCTTGTGCTATCAGTTTCTGGTCTTCCTATTGGAACTTTAGATAGAGTAGATATAGGGAAAGCAGTACTTAAAAAAATCGGATTAAATCTTCCAGATCAATTAATTAAAATAGCAAGAAAAGAGAATATTTATCCACTAGGATTAAATCTATTTAATATTGCACAATCAATGCTTTCGAGTGATTTAGATGAGGATCAATAATAAGTTATTCTTTTAAATTTATCCATAGCATAACGTCTTATCACCTCTTTATCTTCTTTATCTAATGTATAATCAGAGATACGTAGATTGGGCCATGTTTTACTAAACGATTCTTTTAGAAAATTTATTACTTTATCTTTTTCTTTGGTTTCATTATTTATCTTTGGCGGATCTGAATTAAAAACTTTTTTCCATAGGTTTTTTGATGGTTTCATTAAAATCTCTCCATGCTGAAGCAAGTGCCCCTTTCTCCAGTACTGGGCACTTCCAATATACTTGTTTTTATCTTGATCAACTAAGTCAGCCAATGTTGAAGTTGAAAAACAATTATTATTAGAGATATTCACAGGTTGATTCCCAAAAAATAGATCTACTCCAGCTTTTTTTAAACCATGTTTTAACCATTGAGTTGTTTTTAAATATGATTCTTTTTTATTCCTTGGTGGATATTTCCATATAAGAGCGTAAGTGAGCCCACTGCTATGAAGAACAGCTTTTCCTCCACTAGGTCTTCTTACAATTTTTAATTCTTGATTTTTTAAAAGTTCAATCCATGTTTTTGGTAGTTCTTTTTGATTTTTTCCAATCGACAACCAGTTTCCATCCCACGTATAAAAACGTATTGCCATATTGAAATTTTTGTCAGTAAATGACTTGTCTAATAGGAAGAGATCAATTGCCATTTGCTCTGGCCCACTCAATTCAAGAGGATTTATATAAAGGACTTCTTTTAGTTTGTTCATTTTAATTTTTAATTAACCGTCATAAAAAAGTTAGTTTATTGATATTCTCCTTTTTTATTATTTTTTTTTTTAATTTATAAATGCATTGAAAGAAGTCAAAGAATTGATTCCATTATTAATTAAGTTAACATGAAGAAAAATCGAGACATTTTTATTTAATTTGGGACAACCTCAACGAATTGAAGAGCCATTCAGAAGGAAGCGTTCAAAAAAAATCAGAAAGAGCATTCCTTCGGTAAATAAAAAAATCGATGCTTTTACTCAAGTTTCTGAATTTCAGAAAGAAGAAGTTAGGAGGGAGCTTTTATATAGCCATGTGGGATTAATTTTGAAGTTTGGATTATTTATTGTATTTGCAACCAGCCTCGTGAACTTAGGACTTGCTTCTCATCAACGTGTTAATAGAAATCTAGAGTTGTCATATTTATTAGAGAAAGAATCAAAAAAACTTCATAAGTTAAGACTACGTTTTGATGAAATGTTTACTAATGGTGGGGAACAAAGTTTTTTTAAGGAGCAAGATCAGTGGATTACTCCAAATAGTGTCAGAGTTATCTGGCGATGATTCACTTTGCTTCTCTTAGGTTTAGATTTGTATTTGAAAATTGATTAAAAATAGTTTTTACTAAAGAATATGGCTCTAGTACAAGCTGCACCAGGAACTGTCTTAATTACTGGAACAACATCAGGAGTTGGTTTATATGCAACAAAGTCTTTAGTAGAGAGGGGTTGGAGGGTAATAACGGCAAATAGATGTTCTTTGAGAGCTGAAGCTTCTGCCTCAGCAATTGGATTACCTAGTAATAGTCCAAGACAACTTAAACATATTCAAATTGATCTTGGCGACTTGGATAGTGTGCGCAATGGAGCGAAAATTCTTCTGGAGGATTTGGAAAAGCCATTGGATGCTTTGGTTTGTAATGCTGCTGTATATCTTCCTCGTTTAAAAAAACCTTTGAGATCTCCACAGGGGTATGAAATATCAATGGCAACAAATCATTTTGGACATTTTTTATTAATTCAGTTGCTTTTAGAAAATCTTAGTAAGTCTTCCAGACCAGTCTGGAAGGGAAGATCTTGGGGGATGGAATCTTCTAGAGTAGTTATCTTAGGAACTGTAACTGCTAACAATAAAGAACTTGGAGGTAAAATACCAATACCAGCTCCGGCTGATCTAGGAAATCTATCTGGTTTTGAAGAAGGTTTTCTCGACCCCATATCAATGGCTAGTGGTAAACGTTTTAAACCAGGGAAAGCCTACAAGGACAGTAAGTTATGCAATATGATTACCACCCAAGAATTGCATAGGCGATTCAATTCTTCTCCAATACTTTTTAGTTCTCTATATCCAGGATGTGTGGCGAATACAAGATTATTTAGAAACACTCCTAAACTTTTTCAATGGTTGTTTCCATGGTTCCAGAAATTAATAACAGGGGGTTTTGTAAGTGAAGCGCTAGCTGGTGATAGGGTAGCCCAAGTAGTATCAGATCCTCAATTTGCTATTTCTGGTGTTCATTGGAGCTGGGGAAATAGACAACGCAAAGATAGACAACAGTTTTCACAAGAGTTGTCCGATCGTGTGACAGATCCAGTGACTTCTAGAAAAGTTTGGGAATTATCTATGGAATTAGTCGGTCTGAAATAAACCTTCAAATAGTTATTTAATCAAACCCAAGTAGATCAAATATTTCACGGTCTTTTAAAGGTTCAGCCTCTAATGGTTCAACATTATCTATCATTTTTTGCGCTAACGAAAGATATTCATTTTGTACTTCCAATACGCCTTCTTCTTCTGAATCCATCTCGAAAATTGTGCATTTTTTAAGCCTTGATCTGCGGATGGCATCTACATTACGGAAATGAGCCATAGTCTTAAGACCTGTTCTTTCATTGAATTTCTCTATTTGATCTAATTCAGCAGAGCGGTTGGCTATTACACCTCCTAGACGAACTTTATAATTTTTTGCTTTAGCGTTTATTGCTGCGACGATCCGATTCATTGCAAAAATAGAATCAAAATCATTTGCAGTCACAATTAGACAATAATTTGCATGTTGCAGTGGAGCAGCGAAACCACCGCATACAACGTCACCAAGAACATCAAATATAACTACATCAGTATCTTCTAATAGATGATGCTCTTTTAATAGTTTGACCGTTTGACCTGTGACATAGCCACCACAGCCTGTCCCCGCTGGAGGTCCCCCACTTTCAACGCACATGACGCCATTGAAACCTTTAAACATAAAGTCTTCAGGTCTTAGTTCCTCACTATGAAAATCTACTTCTTCAAGGATATCTATGACGGTAGGCACCATCTTGTGCGTAAGAGTAAAAGTGCTGTCATGTTTTGGATCACAACCAATTTGAAGTACCTTCTTCCCAAGCTTTGAAAATGCAGCTGATAAATTCGAAGAAGTAGTTGATTTACCAATGCCTCCTTTGCCATATACAGCAATAACAAGAGCTCCTTCTTGGATTTGTGCTTTTGGGTCTTGTTTTACCTGAACGCTACCCTCACCGTCCTCCTTGCGAGTTATTGTCGAAGTCATTAATCTGTTTCTTTCGGAAGTCCTTATTTATATTCTTGCAGTCAAATATCTCTTTAGGAAATGTTTAGTGAATTCGATACATTTAACATTAAATAAATATCTTGAAATAAACACATGAATACATTGCGCGCTTTAGTTGCGTATTTTTACTCATGTTTTTGACTTCTGCAGTGGTTAAGGAATTGCCCTCTTGAATGCTTTGAGGGACATAGGGTTGCTATTTTCTCAAGAGTAAAAGTTACCGTAGTCAGACATTAGGTAACTAAAAAGTAACTAAATGCGAAAGAGATTAAGTGTTTGTTGACGGTTTACCCTTTTTAGATGCAGTTTGAATATATATATGTATTAAATCTCTATGAGCGGTGCAACGCTCCTTAAAGAATCTGGTCCAAAAGAAGTCTTTTGCGGGCTAACTTCTATTGTTTGGCTACATAGAAGGATGCCTGATGCTTTCTTCCTAGTTGTGGGTTCTAGAACTTGTGCTCATTTAATTCAAAGCGCAGCAGGCGTAATGATCTTTGCTGAACCGCGCTTTGGTACAGCTATTTTAGAAGAAAGAGATTTAGCAGGATTAGCTGACGCTCATGACGAGTTGAATCGAGTAGTTAAAAATCTTTTAGCTAGACGTCCCGAAATAAAAACTCTTTTTCTCGTTGGATCTTGCCCAAGCGAAGTAATAAAAATAGATCTTTCAAGGGTTGCCGAAAACCTGAATATCGAACTTAAAGGTCAAGTAACAGTATTGAATTATTCGGGAAGTGGAATAGAAACAACATTCACGCAAGGCGAAGACGGGGCATTAAAGGCTTTGATTCCATTAATGCCCAAGAGTGATCAAAAGAAATTACTTTTGGTGGGAACACTTGCTAATGCTGTGGAGGATCGGCTAATAAGTATTTTTAAGCGGCTTGGAATAGACAACGTAGAAAGTTTTCCACCTAGGCAGTCAACAGAATTACCATCTATTGGTCCTGCAACAAAAGTCCTTCTTACTCAACCCTATTTAACTGATACTGCAAGAGAGCTAAAAAATAAAGGTGCTGAAATCATTGAAGCCCCCTTCCCTCTAGGCGTTACTGGAAGCACATTGTGGATTAGGGCGGCTGCAAATTCATTTGGCATCGATAAATCCATTGTTGATTCAATATTAAATCCATTGATATCAAGAGCTAAGCAAGCTTTAGCTCCTCATGTTGAGAAACTTTCTGGTAAAAAACTGTTTCTTTTACCCGAATCTCAATTAGAAATTCCTCTCGCGAGATTTCTAAGTAATGAGTGTGGAATGGAGATTGTTGAAATAGGAACTCCTTATTTAAATAGAGATTTAATGAAAGCAGAAATAGACTTGCTACCTCCCGATTGTCGTATCGTAGAAGGTCAACACGTAGAGAAACAGTTAGACAGAGTAAGAGATAGTTCGCCAGATCTTGTAGTTTGTGGAATGGGACTAGCTAATCCACTTGAGGCAGAGGGAATATCAACTAAATGGTCAATTGAAATGGTTTTCAGTCCAATTCACGGAATTGACCAAGCTTCTGATTTGGCAGAGTTGTTCTCAAGGCCACTTCGTAGACATGAAATTTTAAACCCTAAAACTCTTACATCAAATTAATCTCATGGAACTAACTCTCTGGACATACGAAGGACCTCCTCATATTGGAGCGATGAGGATTGCTACGTCTATGAAAAAATTACATTATGTTTTACATGCTCCTCAAGGGGATACTTACGCTGACCTTCTTTTCACGATGATTGAACGCCGCGGAAGCAGACCACCAGTAACTTATACAACTTTTCAAGCTAGAGATTTAGGTGGTGATACAGCAGAACTTGTAAAAGGACATATAAAGGAAGCCGTAGACAGATTTAAGCCAGAGACTCTTTTAGTTGGCGAAAGTTGTACAGCTGAATTAATTCAAGATCAGCCTGGATCATTGGCAAAAGGTATGGGCTTTGATATCCCAATTGTCAGCCTCGAATTACCTGCGTATAGCAAAAAGGAAAACTGGGGCGGATCTGAGACCTTTTATCAAATCGTAAGAACTTTACTCAAAGATCACTCTAATGAATCCAAACATACGTGGCAGGAAGAGAAAAGAAGACCGAGAGTAAATTTACTTGGCCCAACTTTGCTTGGCTTTAGATGTAGAGATGATGTTTTGGAAATACAAAAATTACTTGGTCAGTACGGGATAGATGTCAATGTTGTAGCGCCCTTAGGAGCATCACCCGCAGATATATTGCGAATCCCGAATGCTGATGTGAATGTTTGCCTCTATCCAGAAATAGCGGAATCAACTTGTATTTGGCTTGAAAGAAATTTAAATATTCCTTTTACAACAACAGTTCCTCTTGGCGTCGGAGCAACTCAGGATTTTCTAAAAGAATTACACGAAGTTTTAGAGATGGAAATCCCGCAATCAGTAAACGAATCTAATAATTCAAAATTAACATGGTACTCGAATTCAGTTGATTCCAATTACTTAACAGGAAAAAGAGTCTTTATTTTTGGGGACGGAACACATGCCCTCGCGGCAGCAAGAATTGCTAATGAGGAACTTGGTTTTAAAGTTGTGGGCCTAGGAACTTATAGTCGTGAAATGGCTAGGAAAGTTCGTCCAGCTGCTAAGGCACTTGGTTTAGAGCCACTGATAACCAATGACTACTTGGAAGTAGAAGATGCGATAAAAGAAACCTCTCCAGAGCTAGTCCTTGGGACACAAATGGAGCGACATAGTGCAAAAAGACTTGGCATTCCATGTGCTGTAATCAGTACCCCAATGCATGTACAGGATGTACCTGCTCGATATAGCCCCCAAATGGGATGGGAGGGTGCAAATGTCATTTTTGATGACTGGGTTCATCCATTAATGATGGGACTTGAGGAACATTTAATTGGAATGTTTAAGCATGACTTTGAATTCGTTGACGGTCATCAAAGTCATCTAGGACATTTAGGTGGGAAAGGAAATCAAAATAAAAATAAAGATGCTATGAAAACAAACTTACAAGATTCAGTAATTAAAGACGGTGATCCTATCTGGACACATGAAGGTGAAAAAGAACTTTCGAAAATACCATTTTTTGTGAGAGGTAAGGTAAAAAGAAACACAGAGAATTATGCTCGCCAGGCAGGGTGCAGAGAAATCAACGAAGAAACTCTTTACGACGCTAAGGCTCATTATAAAGCCTAAATTTGGTCCTTCTAATTACGCCAATGAGAACTTTCTTGGCTCGATTTGATTAATCTCCAAACATTTCTTGATACCTTCTTAGCAATGAGACCACCTCTCTCAACTTTTGAGGAACCTGGCCTAACGCCAAGAAGTTTTGATACTTCTGAAGTGCTTAGTGGAGCTCCTGTTTCTATAGCTAGAGAAGTTAGTTCAAGTCTTTGACGCAGCTCATGCGTATCACATTTTTCGTCTTCTTTTAACCAATTCAAGTCTGCGATACCTTTGTCAGACAATTTTTGCATAAGACTTAATGAGACTAAGCCAAGCGCTTGCTCCGGATTGATTTCAGCGTTTGAGTTATTTTTTTTCGGATCCTTTGGCTGAGGGTCAGACATTCTTTAATCAGATCAGTATAAATTGAATTTATCGGCTTAAATTCAGCATGCAAGTCTTAATTGCTAGCTAAAAAGACAATCTTTGAGGTAGTATCCCGCCCATGAGAAGATTCGCCACATTTGAAAATAATGAAAGGCGACTAGGTGGTAGCCAGAGAGTTACTGGCGCAGAAGTAACTGAATACCTTGCTGACGATCCAAAACGAGTAATAACAACTGATTCGGAAAAATCGTTAGTTGCTCGTCAAGCAAGTCATGTAAAACAAATTGAATTAAGAACATATGTATTTCTTGATTCTTTGCAACCTCAACTTGCGGCTTATATGGGAACTGCAAGTTCAGGATTTTTACCCATACCTGGTGATGCTTGTCTTTGGATGGAGGTTTCTCCTGGAATGGCTGTGCACAGGGTTACAGATATCGCACTAAAAGCCAGTAATGTTCGGTTAGGTCAAATGATCGTTGAAAGAGCATTTGGATCTCTGGCTCTTTATCATCGAGATCAAAGCACAGTTCTACATTCAGGTGATGTCGTTTTAGATGCAATAGGAAGCACAATTGATAAGAGAACTAATCCTCAAGTTACTTGGACTGAAGTTATTCGAGCTATCACTCCAGACCATGCTGTTTTGATCAATCGCCAAAATAGACGTGGCTCAATGATTCAATCTGGCATGAGTATGTTTATTCTTGAGACTGAACCAGCGGGATATGTTTTGATGGCTGCAAACGAGGCAGAAAAATCATCAAACATCACAATTGTCGACGTGAAAGGAGTTGGTGCTTTTGGAAGATTGACTCTGGCTGGGAAAGAGGGTGATGTTGAGGAGGCAGCCGCGGCTGCGATGAGATCTATTGATCAAATAAATAGAAATTAATTATTTTTAATTCCTATAGCTTTCAAAAGGTAAGGAGCTAATTCTCTAGCTGCTTTACCTCTACTTCCATGTTTTGATAATTGTGCATTATTTAATTCTCCATAAGTGCAATTAGTTTCACGAACCCAAAATAATGATTCAAATTCCCCATTGGGATAAGCAGGCTTTTTTAGAATTTCACCCCAGCAAATTCCTATTGTATTTTTAATTATCTCTCCACCGTTAGTACAGAGAACCATTACGCTGCATACTTTTGCACTTCTGTAAGGACTGTCGCCAAGAGCAGTTAAAATTTTCTCTATCTTTTTTTCATTTGTGTCTGCAAGTCGCGCAGAAAAGATACCGGGAGCATTGCCAAGAGAATCAATTTCAAGTCCAGAATCATCAGCAATAGTCCAACTATTAGTTAATGCTGCTGCTGCTTTTGCTTTCAATATTGCATTATCAAGGTATGTTTTTCCTGTTTCTTCAACATCAAGAGAGCTAGGTTGTTTTTTAACTTCAATTGGGAGAGGCCCAAGCATTGCCTCTATTTCGGCAACCTTCTTGGGATTACCACTAGCTATGGTTATTAGTGGATTTTTCAAATCGAATAATTTAACTAGATCTATATAGTCTTACAGGAAGAAGTTAAAAACAATAGTCGTTGAATTTTTTAGATGATTTTGAGACAGTTTTGGGTGAACATTCCAACCCTGACGAAGCCAGGACACTGTCTCTTGCGAAAAAATACCTACACGAACAAGTTTACGCAATGCAATATCAGTATGTCCTAACCATTGATCGAACAGCGTTACTCAACTGTCGTAGCAAGGGTGATAAGTTCAGCTTATATATGGGACTAGAAACTGTAATCAGCGCTATTAGAAAATCCCCTTGACTAATTGCTCTTTGGCGGGCCATTGTCCCTCCTGAACATTCCATCCCTTTACTGAAATAGGACATGGCTAGCGAAACAATGGGTATTGCTCTCGGCATGATCGAGACACGCGGATTAGTACCAGCTATTGAAGCTGCTGACGCGATGACCAAGGCGGCAGAAGTGCGCTTGATTGGTCGTGAGTTTGTTGGAGGTGGTTACGTAACAGTTTTAGTTCGTGGTGAAACTGGTGCGGTAAACGCCGCAGTTCGTGCAGGTGCAGACGCTTGTGAGCGTGTAGGTGACGGACTCGTTGCAGCTCACATCATTGCTCGTCCTCATCGTGAAGTTGAGCCTGCTTTGGGTAACGGTAACTTCTTGGGTCAGAAGGACTGATTTTTGACTAAGTCCTAAGAGGAGAGGACTTTTCAAATTTTCAACCTTCTAAACTAATTAACAGGAGCTATCAATGGCTAAAAAGTATGATGCTGGAGTTAAGGAGTATAGAGATACTTACTTCACTCCTGACTATGTCCCCCTAGATACTGACCTACTTGCATGTTTCAAATGCACCGGTCAGGAAGGTGTACCAAAGGAAGAGGTTGCAGCAGCTGTTGCGGCTGAATCATCTACAGGTACATGGTCAACAGTTTGGTCTGAATTACTAGTAGATCTTGAGTTCTACAAAGGCCGCTGTTACCGCATCGAAGATGTCCCTGGAGACAAGGATGCCTTCTATGCATTTATTGCCTATCCATTAGATCTTTTTGAAGAAGGATCTATAACTAACGTTTTGACATCACTTGTTGGAAACGTCTTTGGTTTTAAAGCCTTGCGCCATCTTCGTCTTGAAGATATTCGCTTCCCAATGGCATTTATCAAAACCTGCGGCGGACCTCCTAGTGGAATCGTAGTTGAACGTGATCGTCTTAATAAGTACGGTCGTCCATTACTTGGTTGTACTATTAAACCGAAACTAGGACTCTCAGGTAAAAACTACGGTCGAGTGGTGTACGAATGTCTAAGAGGCGGTCTTGATCTAACTAAAGATGATGAGAACATTAACTCTCAGCCATTCCAGCGTTGGAGAGAGCGTTTTGAATTCGTGGCTGAAGCGGTAAAGCTAGCCCAACAGGAAACTGGTGAAGTTAAAGGTCATTACCTTAACTGTACAGCGACTACTCCTGAGGAGATGTATGAGCGTGCTGAGTTTGCTAAAGAACTCGATATGCCAATCATCATGCATGACTACATAACTGGTGGTTTTACAGCTAATACAGGTTTGGCTAATTGGTGTCGTAAGAACGGCATGCTTCTTCATATTCACCGTGCTATGCATGCGGTTATTGACCGTCATCCTCAGCATGGTATTCACTTCAGAGTTCTTGCGAAGTGTTTACGCCTATCTGGCGGAGACCAACTTCATACAGGAACAGTTGTTGGAAAACTAGAAGGAGACCGTCAAACAACTCTTGGCTATATCGATAACCTTCGTGAATCTTTTGTCCCTGAAGACCGCACTCGCGGTAACTTCTTTGATCAAGATTGGGGTTCTATGCCTGGTGTATTTGCTGTGGCATCTGGTGGTATCCATGTATGGCATATGCCAGCATTGCTCGCAATCTTTGGAGATGATTCATGTCTTCAGTTTGGTGGTGGTACTCATGGTCACCCATGGGGATCAGCTGCTGGTGCGGCTGCGAACCGTGTAGCTCTCGAAGCATGTGTTAAAGCACGTAATGCAGGTAGGGAAATCGAAAAAGAAAGTCGCGATATCCTTCTTGAAGCTGCGAAGCATAGTCCTGAGCTTGCAATTGCTCTTGAGACATGGAAGGAGATTAAGTTCGAATTCGATACAGTCGATAAACTCGACGTTCAGTAAAAAGATATAGAGGTGACATTTAAAAGTTGCCTCTATCTTTCTTAAATTCACTAGTCGATGACTCAGTCGACTTTCATTCATTCACTAACCTAAGTTCACCATGCCTTTCCAGAGCACAGTAGGTGACTATCAGACAGTCGCCACCCTGGAAACATTCGGCTTCTTACCGCCGATGACCCAGGACGAAATTTACGATCAAATCGCTTATATCATTGCTCAGGGTTGGAGCCCAGTTATTGAGCATGTTCATCCAAGTGGTTCAATGCAGACCTATTGGTCTTATTGGAAATTACCTTTCTTCGGTGAAAAGGATTTGAATCTTGTAGTAAGCGAGTTAGAGGCTTGTCATAGAGCATATCCTGACCACCATGTTCGTATCGTTGGATATGACGCATACACTCAAAGTCAAGGTACTTGCTTTGTAGTTTTCCAAGGCCGCTAGATTTTAGGCTTTGACAAATTTAGCCCTGAAAAGCTTTCAGGGCTAATAATTCCTTAGAGAATTAAAAATTATTTTTTACGATCTCTCCATTGGATTGATATGGCAAAACAAACAAGTAGACAATTAGTTCTTGATCGCCGACAGGCATTGAGTCAAGGTGGTAAAAATGCCTCTATCAAAGGTTCAACACCTAATAGAGTTCGTTCCTCAAGTGATGCGAGGGCCACGAGGACTGATGCGGCTTTTGTTAAACCACAAAAAACTTTGGCTAAATCAAATAATTCTTCTTCTCAGTTAAGTACTAGTAGTTATCAATCAGGTGCTTCTGGAAGTTCAAGAGGTACAAGGTCATATAAAAGTTCAGTAGCTCATTCTAGTCGCCAACTTGTTATTACTAGACGAGAGGCATTATCTCGTAGAGGTAAATCTGCTGATAATACAAAAGATATAACTCGAGTTGATGTTGAGAGAAAAAAGGTCCAAAACGCTCCTTCTTATGACGCCAAAAAAGCTGAACATTGTTGTCCAGAATGTGAGCAAAAAGCTTTAGAGGAAATTAGTAATACAAC
Organism: Prochlorococcus marinus str. MIT 1214; assembly: GCF_027359355.1. Lineage (NCBI taxonomy): Bacteria > Bacillati > Cyanobacteriota > Cyanophyceae > Synechococcales > Prochlorococcaceae > Prochlorococcus > Prochlorococcus marinus. The sequence continues at coordinate 1,923,830 of NZ_CP114777.1, forward strand.
TTCAAAGCCTGAAATTAGTTTGACATTAAATAAAAGAAAGACTGATCACCGCTCAACTGTTAAAAGAAAAGCAATTACGAATTCAAGTAGAGCTTTTGTGCTTGCTCGAAGAGAGGCATTGTCAAAGCACGGTAAATCTGCAGGGAAGCAGCCAACTACAGCTGCTTCAGTAGCTCGGCAAGGTAATCCAGATTTGACTACTAAAGAAATTGCTCAAAGAGTAAGAGAGCTAAAAAGTAAAACAGGAGCTACTGGCAAAACTCGTACATCAGTAACACGTCCTTGTGGTCCAAATAAAAATGGCGCCAAGCAAAATGCTAGTGCACCTGATGCTCATTGGAAAGTGGGAATGAGTGAGACTTCTACTGGCCAACTTGTTACAGGAACTCAAGCGAATAGATCTCTAAAAACCACAGGAAATGAAGCAAGTACATGTCGTTCAATTACAGGTACTCAATACTTGGGTTCAGAGGTGATTGATTCTTTCTGTAATGGTTTAAATACTCCTATAAGTCAGCCAGCAAAAGTAGGCGTTACAAATACTACTCATGGAAACTTAGTTACTGGTAACGAGGTGGGTAGATCAGAGAAAGTTACTGGTGATGAGCCTGGAACCTGCAAAAACCTCACTGGTACAGAATATATATCTGCTAATCAATCTAATGATTATTGCGGAGGAGTTAACCCTTCACCTTCAAAAATTGGCTATAGCAAAACTATTGATGGTCAAAAAGTCAGTGGAACCATGACAGGAAGGTCAGAGTTGGTTACGGGAAATGAAGCAGGATCAAATAAAGGTTTAACTGGTGATCAATATTTAGGCTCTGAACCACTACCTTCTGGTAGGCCTGCAGAAAAGGTTGGCTCACTAACAACAATTCGTGGGAATGGTGTAACCGGTACTGATGTCTCTAGAAGAGAGAATGTTACTGGTAATGAGGCTGGTAGTTGTAAGAACGTAACAGGAGATGAGTATGTGGGTGCTGGACAATTTGATGTTTTTTGTGGAAGCAAGCCCGCTCCTGATCCAGCAAAAGTTGGATTGAGTATTACTAATAAAACTCAATCCGTTAGTGGAACTATGACAGGTAGATCACCACTCGTAACAGGAGATGAACCTGGCACTTGTAAAGCCGTAACAGGTACACCTTATGCAGGATTAGATCAGGCAAATCAATGGTGTGATACTCCTGCATCATCTGAGATAGAGGCTAGAACCCCTAGAAAACTTGGTACTCCTGCTGCAAGATTGACTGGCCAGCAACCTGGTATCGGTGGAAAGATGACAGGTGCTCAAAAGGGTGCTTGTGAGCCTTTAACTGGAACTCCTTATGTAGGAGGAGATCAATTAAGAGATAATTGTGGCGTTTCAAATATTCCTGAAGGTTATGCGCATCAAGAAAAAACTGAGAAAGCAGCTGCATGGACAAGTTTCAGCGTGAAATCTCCAGCTAGACAGGCTCATATTCAAAATGAAATTAATTCAGGTGTCACAGGTACGAGCTACGAAGACAGCTCAAGAATCACTGGTCCATTTGATATGGCTGCAAATAAAGTTACAGGAACTGAACAATTTCGCTTTGATAGAAAACCATCAAATTCTCAGAGAAATAAAGTTGATGAAGTAGTTAACGAAGAGACTGAACAAAGACCAACCTCACAAATAACAGGAGAGGGACAATCTGCAGGATTGAATATAACTGGTGATGATTGGGCCAGAGGAGAACATGTCACTGGAACAGAAGGTGCTTCTGCTAAGCGTAGAAATCCTTCACGTCCTGGACCAATGAGTGCCATGAAAGCATCTGAATTAAAGAGAAACCAAGAGGTTCCCGAACCGGATTTCCTAATCACTGGTTCTAGTGGTAATACAAGAGATGGTCAACTGGTTACTTTCTCTGGTGGAGCAAGAGGTTAAATAGTCGATGGCCTATCGTAATTTGGCCAAGAAATCTCTTCGTGGCCCTACAGCTCCTATGAAGAGATTTGTCGACCTAGAGAACCAGAGCTTCAATTCTAAAGTAATTAAGACTACTAATTCTTTCTCTGATGAAATAAAAACTATTAGCTCTTTCTCCACTGATCATCCATTAACCAATTCTCAAGAAAATCAGAAGTTAAATCAATACGAAAAAAAGGTTAAAGGTCGATTTGATAATATTGTCCCTCTTTTAAAAAGAGTCTCTAGTCTTCAAAATGATTTAAATTTTGTAGAAAGTGCTCAAAATTTATGTCGCTCAGAATTAGGTTATGAATTACCATTGCATATACTTGAAAAGGCGTGGGTTGGAAATGTTGATATAAGTAGCTTGTTTGCATGGTGTGTTTTTCAATCACACCAATTGACGAGTAATGAATTTTTTAATTCAGATCCAATAGAGGGTTCTGAAGATAGTCAATATGCCAAATCTTTTCAATCTTTCCTTTATCAATGTGGCTTTCATCTTTTAGATATAACTCCTTGTGCCGATGGCCGGTTAGCTCATGCTATTTCTTATGCATTACGTATACCTTTTAGTTCCGTTAGGAGGCGTTCCCATGCTGGTGCGTTATTCGATATTGAAAAAACAGTTAATCGTTGGATTAAAACTGAACATAGTAGATATAGAGAGTCAACTCCAAATTCTGCAACTGAGCCAACAAGATATTTAAAATCAGTAATCTATCATTTTAGTTCTGTTGACCCTACGCACCAAGGATGTGCTGCTCATGGTAGTAATGATGAGTTAGCAGCATCAGAAGGCTTACAGCGATTATTAGATTTTAGGGAAGCAGTAGAAAATAGTTTTTGCTGTGGTGCATCGGTTGATTTGCTTTTAATTGGTATTGATACAGATACAGATGCGATAAGAGTTCATACGCCTTCCAAAACCAATGAAGTTGATTTGAAATCATGGGTTTGTGCAAATGAAATATATAAAGAGACACAATTTCTAAATGCTGAGGAGGCTCTTCAAAAAATTCAAGAAAATGTCAAAAGGGTTTGTCCAGGGAAAACAGATCCGAATATGGTCACATTTATTACAAAGCTTATTTCAAATAATATTTCTCAAATTGACTATGTGAAGAATTTTTATTCCGGAAGCTACCAAGATGCAGGTCATGCTGAGCGATTTATTGGTGTAGGTATTGGTTTTAAAGAAGTTCATTTAAGGAATCTTACTTATTTTGCTCATTTGGAGACTGTTGAACAAGGAGCTCCTGATCTTGACGTAGGAGTGAAAATTTTTACTGGTCTAAATATCTCGAGAAGTTTACCAATCCCTATTGTTATTCGCTTTGATTACTCAGGGAGTGTCCCTCACGCAAGAAATAGAGCATTATCTGATTGTCGTAGAATTAACGACGCTATTAAGTCTCGTTATCGAGATTTAATAGATGATGGTTCACTTCACACATTTCTTACTATTCGAGATCGAGATAAAAAGGCTCCTGCAGAAGTTGTAGGTTCTTCCCTCGATCCAGTCACTCAGGAGGCTCATTAAATGCTCATTTGTAAAGTTCTCAAACCACTTGTCTCAACTAATCGTATTCCAGGCTTTGAACATAAGCATTTACAGGTTGTACTGGATGGCAGCTCAAAAAAAGTTGCTGTTGATGCCGTTGGATGTAAACCTGATGATTGGGTTATTTGTGTAGGAAGTTCTGCCGCTCGCGAAGCTGCTGGAAGCAAGTCTTATCCAAGTGATTTAACTATTGTTGGAATTATTGATCATTGGGATCCAGAGACACAACAACAGATCTCGGGAGGAGCAAAGTAATGGAGATAATGCAAGTTATGGGACGCTTGGTTTGTACACAGAGAGTGGAAGGATTAGGACATATGCATTTAAGAATATTGTGTAATAACAAAGGTAAAAGACTTGTGGCTGTTGACCCTGTGGGTGCACGAGAAGGTAATTGGGTCTTTACCGCAACAGGAACCGCTGCGAGGTGGGGGTGTCCAGACCCCAATGTTCAAACAGATTTAACTATTGGTGGGATTATTGATCATTGGTCCCCTGATGATTAGCTTGACTGCTATTCAATAAAACTTTACTCTATAAAATCATAAATCCATGGCCACACCACAAAAACGTCAAGCAAAAAGTAGTAATAATAGTATTAAAGCTAAAGATCAGGTAGTTGATGTTACTCCTTTGAATTCAACAGAGCAAACAAAAACTTCTTCTAAAGTACAGTCTTCGTTAAATAAAAATTCTTCTAATACTTTAAAAACTACTACCTCTAAAACTTCATCCAATGCTTCTGGGGGTGGTGGTTCATTTAATGCCCGAATTGGACAAAATAAAGCTTTTGAAACTAATTCAAATTTTGGAATTGCTTTAGGAATGATTGAAACTCGTGGTCTAGTACCAGCAATTGAAGCAGCTGATGCAATGACCAAGGCAGCTGAAGTTAATTTGATCGTTAAAGAACTTGTTGGTGGAGGATATGTAACAGTAATGGTTCGTGGTGAGACTGGTGCTGTTAATGCTTCTGTGAGAGCGGGTGCTGACGCCTGTGAGCGTGTTGGGGATGGATTGGTTGCTGCACATATCATTGCTCGCCCACATGTTGAAGTTGAGCCCGTCTTAAAAGGTAGCGGTGCCAAAAGGAGAAATTAAGTAGTTTTTGATTTATAAATTTTTCCTTGAATCAATTCACGATGTAGTAGTTTTTATAAAAGTCAAGTTTTTTTCATGGAAGGGTGGAGGCAAAAAAAAAGACCAGAGTGTCTAGAAAAAAGGTTCGAATTTAAATCTTATGAAAAAAATAGAGATTTTCTTGATGCGCTAGGTGACTTTTGTGAAAAGGTCAATCGCTTCCCCGATATAAGTTTTGGGAAGACTTATGCAAATATCACTATCCGGCCAATAGAAAATCATGAGAGAGAGAAAATATCAAAAGATGATCATGATTTCGCAAGTGAAATAGATCTTTTAAATAAACATTGAAGATTAATCTTCCTCTTTTGGTTGTTCTAGATCTCTTTTGATTAATGCCATTAGATAGGAGGGGGTCTTATATCTTCCTGGTAAACAACGATTAAGAGTCTCTAAGTGGCTCCAGCAAACAGTTCTTTGGATTTGATCAGTGGTACGCCCTTGTTGCAAAAGCCTCCTAAGTGCCTTGCAGTAAAGAGGGTATCCTGCTTCTAGTTCGCCAATAGTCAACTTGGCAGTGGACATTGTTTATTGCGAATCAATTATCAATTTAGACAATAATGGGGCCACTTAGCAAAGTGGCAAGAATCTATTTAGTCATAATTTTGTTTTTATCTCTAGTTTCCTATCCAAGCCACACAATCTATCTCAATTTTTCCCCCTTTAGGAAGATTTGACACTTCAACGCATGCTCTTGCGGGAGTTACTGTTTCGCTAAAGGTTTTTGCATAAATTGCATTTACTTTTGCGAAATCATTTAAATCAGTTAAATAAATGGTTGTTTTTATGACGTTTGAACTTTTTCCTCCAGCGGCTTCGACTACAGCTATTAAATTTTTGAGAACTTGTTTAGTTTCTTCTTCTATATTGCCATCTCCGATCATGGCACCAGATGAAGGGTCTAAAGCAATTTGCCCTGAGCAATACAACCAATTTCCTACTAACACAGCTTGGTTGTAAGGACCAACAGGTTTAGGGGCCAATTTTGTTTCGATTGGCTCAATTGCTGAACTTTTCATAAATAAATAAGCTTTAGTTGAAAGATTTGATAAACAAATTAAAATTTAACATTTCCAACAATCTTTGTGTCTTCTAAGTAATGTAAAATCTTCTACATTTTCTGCTTTTAAAAATAAATTTGTTTTTCTTTCTTCTGAGAGTGTTGACGGGAGACTAGATTTTCCGTTCTTAAGTTTATTCTGAACAAGCTTTAATCTTTCGAAAATAGAAATATTTTCAGGCTCTAATGTTAAAGCCCATTTCAAGTTATTTTCTGTATATTCATGAGCTGAGTATATTTTAGTGTTTTCTGGAAGGGAATTAAGTTTATATAAGCTTTCAAACATTTGAATAGGAGTACCTTCTAGGAGACGACCACAACCTGCTCCAAATAAAGTATCTCCAGGGAATAATATATTATATTTAGTAGTTGCTTTTGATATGTAAAAAGCTATATGATTATTAGTATGACCATGTACCTCTATAACTTTAATCTCACTATCCATTAAATGGAAAACATCATTATCTCCAACTGAAAATGTTTGAAAAGGGATTCTTTTAAGTTCTTTTTTTGATGCAATAACCTTTGCTTTTGGCCATCTTTTTATTAACTTTTGTGTTCCACCAATATGGTCATCATGATGATGTGTTTGAAGGATTGCTTTTAATGATAGGTTTTTTTCTAAAAGCCATTTTTCTACTGGGCCTGATATCGAGGGGTCTACTACCACTGCATTGCAATTGTGGACCCATACCCATACGATATTGTCCTGTAAGACAGTAATTGGGTAAATAGTGAATTCGTTTTTTTTCTCTAACATTTTTTATTTAGGTAATGGAATAGTTAGAGCCCACTTCAATAGTTTTTGACATGTTTACTGTTGCATTAGCTAAAGGTGCCTTACTGCAAGAATCAGTCTCAATGTTTTCTGACGTTGGACTTGATTTCTCAGCTGTTTTAGAAGATAGCAATCGGCAATTAATGGTTCCTTCAATTTGTGGCCGTGCTAAAGCTCTTTTGGTTCGTAATAGCGACGTTCCTGTTTATGTATCTTATGGTCAGGCGCAACTAGGAATAGTGGGTTTTGATGTGTTACAAGAGCAGAAATTGCAAGTATCGAATTTAGTAGACCTTGGATTTGGAGAGTGTCATATGTCTGTTGCAGTTAAGTCTAGCAGTGGTTATTTGAGTGCTTCTGACTTGCCGCCCAACTGCCGAATAGCAAGTAAATTCACAAACTGCGCAAAGAAATTTTTTGATCAAATTGATTTGCCCGTTCAATTGGTACATTTGAGTGGATCTGTTGAGCTAGGTCCCATAACAGGTATGGCTGAAGCGATAGTTGATTTAGTCGCAACTGGTCGTACTCTTAGAGATAATGGTCTTGTTGAAATTGAAGAACTTTTCAAATCAAGTGCTCGGCTTGTTGGACATCCACTATCTCTAAGACTTGATAAAGGGCCCCTTCAAGAAATTATTAATTCAATTCAAATCCAATCTCAGACCAACTTCTTTTCTGATGGCAAAAAATGATTTTCGAAGAGTTAAGAAACTTGGAAAGTATTTAAAAAAAGAAAATAAACGTTTAGTTCTTATAATTTTGATATTAATACCTGTGGCATTAGCGGGTGCAGTTCAACCTCTTCTTGTTGGGCAAGCTATTTCTGTTTTAAGGGGAGAAGATACCATACCTTCTTTTGATAATTTGTCTAATGAATTATCAATTCGGCTAATAATATTAATGCTATTCATAACAGTATTACTTAGACTTGGATTACAAGGATTTCAATCATACAATATACAGTCAGTAGGTCAGCGTTTAACTGCACGGATTAGGAATGATTTGTTTTCTCATTCCATGTCATTGTCTTTGCGTTTTCATGACAAAATGCCTGTTGGTAAATTACTTACAAGGTTAACTAGTGATGTTGATGCATTGTCAGAAGTCTTTGGCAGTGGAGCTGTTGGTGTTCTAGCTGATTTTGTAAGTCTTATAGTTATATCAATAACTATGATTTTGATAGAATGGAGATTAGGCTTACTTCTTTTGATTGTTCAAATACCTGTTACGTTGTTTATACTGTGGCTTCAAAAACGTTATAGAAGACAAAACTATAAAGTTAGAGAAGAACTTTCTCAATTGAATGCAAATTTTCAGGAAAATCTGCAAGGCCTCGAAGTTGTTCAAATGTTTAGGCGGCAAAAATTAAATGGTCAAAACTTTTTAAAAACTGGAAATAATTACAAAAATGCTGTAAACGGCACCATCTTTTACGACAGTAGTATTTCTGCGTTTATTGAATGGGTTTCATTGGCTGCAGTTGCTTTGGTTATTTCTCTTGGTGGGTATATGGTTACATCTGGAGCAATGGGATTAGGTACTCTTACGACATTTATTCTTTATTCACAAAGATTATTCGAACCCTTAAGGCAGTTGGCAGAGAGATTTACTCAAATACAGGGAGGATTAACAGCAGTTGAAAGAATAAGTGAATTGCTTGAGAAAAAAATTGAGATTTATGATCAAATTAATCATAAAGAACCAAATAAAAAATTAACAAAATCAATTAATAATGTTTCTGGGGAAGTTCTATTTGAAAATGTAAGTTTTTTTTACAGAGAAGATGAACCAATAATCAATGATTTAAGTTTTAAAATTAAACCAGGTGAACATATTGCTCTTGTTGGACCAACGGGTTCAGGTAAGACTACTTTAATTAGATTGTTATGTAGACTTTATGAGCCTCAAAAGGGAAATATATACATTGATGGTCAAAACATTAAAAATATACCTATAGATTCATTAAGAAAGCAACTTGGAGTTGTTCTGCAAGATACTTTCCTGTTTAGTGGAAATGTTGCAGATAATCTTCGTTTAGATTCTTCAATTGATAAGCATCGCTTAAAAGAAATATGTAGTGATTTAGGTCTTGATAATTTATTGAGAAAGCTACCAAATGGATTAGACACTTTTATTAGAGAGAGAGGAGGAAATCTTTCTTCAGGTGAGAGACAGCTTTTATCTATTGCAAGAGTTGCAATCAGAGATCCAAAAGTATTAATCATGGATGAGGCGACTGCCTTTATGGATCCATCAACTGAAGCAACTTTGCAAAGAGATCTTGATAGATTGCTAGAGAGAAGAACAGCGCTTGTAATTGCACATAGGTTAGCAACAATAGAAGCTTCTGATCGAATCCTCGTTATGAGAAAAGGCAGTCTAATTGAGCAAGGCACTCATGAAGAGTTGAGGTCTTTAGGTGGGCTTTATTCTCAACTTTCTGAGTTGCAAGAAAAAGGTCTCACAACCATTTAATAAGTATTAATTTATGATTAATATAGGATCAAAAAGAATAGGTATGCCAGGGCGGAGAAATGAAAATATTCTTTCAGATGAAACCTTGAAAAATATATATGGAAAACAAGCTCTTCAATACTTTAATCAAAAGAATTCTTCTCTTTTTGTGTTTAGTAATTCAAAATCTTTTGATTTAATTGAACTTGAGCAACTTCTTCAAGCTGTTGGTTGGGGAAGAAGACCACTGAGGAGAGTAAAACGAGCATTGGATAATAGTTTGCTTAAGGTTGGTCTATGGCAACATGATTCTAAATTTCCAAGGTTGATTGGATTCGCAAGGTGCACGGGGGACGGAATTATTGATGCAACAATATGGGATGTAGCCATTAACCCCGTTTATCAAGGTTTTGGATTAGGAAAGCAACTTATGTCATATCTAATGAAGAGTTTAAAAAGAGACGGTATTAGCAGAGTAACTTTGTTTGCTGATTCTGATGTTATTACTTTTTATAAAAGACAAGGTTGGACCTTAGAGCCAAAAGGTAATAAATGTGCATTTTGGTATTCAAACTGATCGGTTAGATCTGTTTTGGGAAATTATGAATTGTATTCCTTTGACAGGGTCTCTATATCATAACCCTCTCGCCACCTTTTTCTTAATATAGCATTTTTAATTGCACGTTCAATTATATTTGAATTAGACCACTTTATAGCATCTGTATATATATCTTCTCTAATACGTTTTACTGTAGTCGTTTTAGTAATTCTTGTTATTAAGTCAACATCTTCCATTATTTTCAGGGAAGAGAAACCTCCTGAATTATGATATAGATCTTTGTGTATGAGTAAGCCTTGGTCTCCGTAAGGGCGTTGAAAAAAATAACTTCTAAGTGCTACTGCTAGTTCTAAGAATCTAAACTCTAAATTATCTTTTTTAATTTTAAAGTCAAAATACCATCCAAATTTTTCTGATTTTTTATTTTTTATTATTTTATATGAACTCTTTACCCAACTGGGGTTTAATCTACTATCGGCATGTAGAAATAAAAGCCAATCTCCTATTGCATTTGAAGCACCAGTTTTTAATTGATATCCTCTATTTTTTTTATGGGTTTTAATAACATCTACTCCTTGTATTTTTGCGATTGATGGAGTTAAATCTATACTCCCTCCATCAACGATGATTAATTCAAATTCATATGGCCATTCTTTTAAATCAGCAAGGAGAAGAGGGAGATGGAGTGCTTCATTTAAAGTTGGTATGATGATGCTGAGAGTCGGAAACTTTTGTAATCTAGCCATGGTGACAAATCCATAATATTATCGAGATCATTTTTAGTTTGAAGAAGTTGATAATTGATTTGATTTAAGGATGCTAATCGAATTGTTTTTTGAAGGACTTTATCGCTTCCCCAACATATACCAGAAAATGGCCAGGAAGATAAAGGATTTAACAGTTTATTTGATAGTCCAATAAGCCAATATCCACCATCATTTGAAGGGCCTAAAACCATGTCTTTATGTTTAAGTACTTGCATAGCTTGAATTAATTCAAAATGTGAGATTGATGGTAAATCAGTGCCAATTAGTAAGATACGATTTCGTGTCTGGTGAGAATGATTTTTTTCAGGATGAGTCTTTAAAAATTGTCTTTTCATTTTTGTCCCCAGATTTCCAGGACCTTGAATATCCACCGTTTTAATTTTATTTAACAGTGCCCATTTTTTTGCGGCCTTTTTCCCAATTCCATCGATAGCAACTCGTATATCTGCGAGACCTTCTTTTTGAATTTCTTTCGCTACTTTAATTGTGTGATTTGTTAGTTTTTCTTGGATCTTTACTGCTTTAAATGCCCCTATATCCTTTGATAAACGACTTTTACATCTGTATATCCCGTGCCATCTAGTCATTACAACTAAAGTTGGTTTATCGTATTGAATAAATTTTTTTGTATTTGCTGTTTTAATTTTAACAAGATTCATAATTATTAATCTCAGATTGTTCTATGTCTAAAAAGCTTAAGTTACTATTCATTGCATCTGATTAATTTTTGCCCTAAAAAAAATAAATATATAA